>JARGFI010000076.1 GCA_029210745.1 Desulfuromonadales bacterium | reverse complement strand
CCGAATAAGGTGACGATATCGCAAATGGTGCCAAATAATCAGGAAAGGTAAGTCCGAATAATGTGGGAATCAACACCCAGTGTGTCCCAGCCTCCGTGACGCAACCTTGTTCTTCAGGTTGGCTGCTTTGCTGGACCGCAGAGCCAGGTCGTCAGATGCGTAGTACACGATGACGTTTCGAGAAGCGTGACAGATCAACTCGCCTCTTTGCCCGACTTCCAGTGATTCGTTGACTATGTCTGCTGCGACCAAAAACGTATTCCTGAAAATGAGGGGAACGCCGTCTGCCAGATCGTAACTATTCCAGGCCGCCAGCGTTTCACGCAGGACGCGGTTTCCCATGGAATGAGCGAGGACGTTCACCCTTTTCAGGAACGGGTCTGCCTGCGGGTTGTACTTGTCGCTGTTTCGCCACGCCAGGAACTTCTGCAACACCCGCGAGAAGGAATAGGCGCTTGCGTCGGCTGCCTTCTGATCGTCCCAGTAGTCCTTCACGATTCCCAAGTCATTGTCACATGGCCAAACAAGCGGCACGACGAGGACCTCTTTGTCCTTCTTGGCATCGCAGAGTCTTTGAAACTCGGCGACGGCCTTGAACACGTCTTCGGGGAGGTTCGAGAAACCGTGGAGATAGAGGACCAACTGACGATAGGATGATGCTTTCAAGCGGGATAAGAAGTCGATACTTCCAATCTCCGTAGAACTCCCATTGTCGGTGCGTTCACAGAAAAAGACTGAATTGCTTGGCGAGTTGTTGCCCAGGTCGAAGTCGAACTTGCGTCCAACCCGTGTGCGGATACTCTGCTTTGGGAATCGATTAGTTATGTACAGCAGGTTCTTCCTCCTTGTTTCTTTGGGCCTTGTTTATCCAACGTCCCGCATAACCGGCTGGCAATGAAGCGCAGCGGAATTGCCAGTCCGAGTTGATGCGGTTGTTAGCATTTTGCCCTTAATTGTCTGTAAAGTAATCTGAATCCAGCCTTTTCAATTCATACACAGCATCGGTCGAGACTCCGACGCCGAAATCGATCATGAATTGCGCAAGCTGTTGACCATCAATGAGGATAATTTTGCTGTCAATGGCGGAAACATATTCGTGTGAGCCGTTGGAAAATTCGGAGGTAGTAATGAAAATGCCCTTGCGTGCTCGCTTTCCTTGCAACGCACCAGCAAATTTTTGAATCTCAGGACGAGAAACACTATTTTCCCAGCGCTTTGCTTGAATGTAAATGATGTCTAGCCCGAGCCTATCCTCTTTAATAATGCCATCAATTCCTTCATCGCCGCTGCGTCCGATAGCTTGGCCTGCGTCCTTACGGGAACCGCCGTAGCCCATCTTGACAAGAACTTCAACAACTACCTTTTCAAAAAAGATCGGAGACGCAGCTTTCAACTGAGCGAGAATCTCGCTTACGAGATTTTCACGTATAGTCTGATACGCTTCTTCAAGCCGTTCGGCTGGCGTCTGGGTTTCTTGGTCATCCGATTTAGATGTCTCCTGTTGCTGATTGCCCTTGTGCTTGTCACGTGCTTCAATGTATTCGGGAAACTCTCTAAGGTAGCGCAGGTTGATCTCGGTTGGATTTTTTTCGAGTACTTTCTGACCACGTGTGGTAATGCGGAAAACACCTCTGCGAGTGTTCTCTACCAGACCGGCCATTTTCATATGAGCACGCGCCCAAGCAACACGGTTGTCGATTACACACTGTTGCCCGCTGGGAAGAAGCTCCTTTTGCTCATCTTCTGACAAGTTAAATTCCATCGCAAGGGAGTCAAGAGCTTCCCTGTTTGTGTGTTCTTTCCCATCAGCACAATATTTTAATAGGGGGAGCATGATGCTCTGAAAATCTGGTATGGCCATATCAAATTACCTTCTTCATTATGCTAACGGTAAATAGACAGTCTGTATAAAACTGTAAACGCAGACAGTCCGAGTCTGTATAAAAAGCCTACTATTATTGTAAAGAATACCTAAAAAACGCCTTATTATTAATAGTTAAATAATTAAGGCCAAAAGACAAAGTCAGGGATATACAGACTGCCTATCCTCTGTTTAAAGTGCATCAATCGGGCTCTTAACTCCGTGTCCGGCTTTGTTGAGAACGTGCGTGCAAATCATCGTTGTCTTGACGTCTTTATGGCCCAAAAGCTCTTGAATCGTGCGAGTCGCCCTCAAACGAATGGCGAGTAAAAAGTAACGAGAAGTTGCGGCAAGGGGGTTGGTTGGGGGACGGTGGCTGCCGGGGGGTGGTTATCTGATTGGCTTGTCCCTGAGGTCGATCCCCTCCGCTGCTCGTTCATCGGCTTTCTCCCCTGCCCAGGCGATTAAACTTGCAGATGAAAATAAACTTAATCGGTTAAAAGCGTCAACTAAAAACTCGGTACAGCCCTGGGAGGACGGCGGGAGTGATCCCGCCTCCAACCTGATGCACTCTTTGCTTCCTGTGAAAATCTATGCCGGGGTCCAGTAGCAGCGCCTGGGTGAGACGATCCGCGCCTCTTTTTTCAGTTGCGCCATGGCTTTGTCAACTTCCTTACGATCAAGCGCGCCGAGTTCGGCAATTTTTCCGGCATTGAGCGGTTGCCCAGCGGTGTGCATGACTTTTAAAACTTCCTCTGTGATATCCATCATTAACTCCTGTGAAAGAATAAATACCGTCCAGCATTACGGTACCGGGAATATATTTCGAAATCTCAAGCGAGATCGAAGCGGTCAAGATTCATCACCTTGTTCCACGCCCCTATAAAATCGCTCACAAACTTGCCCTGCGAGTCTTGGCAGCCATAAACCTCGGCAATCGCCCTGAGCTGGGAGTTTGCGCCGAAGACAAGGTCGATCCGGGTGCCGGTCCACTTCAGTGCGCCGCTCTTGCGATCACGCCCCTCGAACACGTTGCCGTCTGTCGAGGTCGGCTGCCAGATCGTGCCCATGTCGAGCAAGTTGACGAAGAAGTCATTGGTGAGCGTCTCCGGTCGCCTGGTAAAAACGCCGTGCGGGGACTGGCCGACATTGGCGTTCAGCACGCGCAGGCCGCCAATCAGGACGGTCATCTCGGGAGCCGTCAGCGTCAGCAACTGTGTCCGGTCCAGCAGCAGTTCTTCTGCCGCTACGCTGAATTTGCGTTTGAGGTAGTTGCGAAAACCGTCGGCAACCGGCTCAAGCGGAGCAAAGGCCGCTACGTCGGTCTGCTCCTGCGAGGCATCCGTGCGTCCCGGACTGAAGGGGACCGTCACCGTGTGGCCGGCAGCCTTTGCCGCCTGTTCAACGGCGGCGCAGCCACCCAGCACCAGCAGATCAGCGAACGAGACCTGCTTCCCGCCTGATTGCGCGTTGTTGAACTCCTGCTGGATCGTCGCAACGGTTTGCAGTATCGATTTCAGCTGGTCCGGCTGGTTGACGTCCCACTCCTTCTGCGGGGCGAGACGGATGCGCGCCCCGTTGGCACCGCCGCGTTTGTCGGAGCCACGGAACGTGGATGCCGACGCCCAGGCGGTCGAGACCAGTTGCGACACCGTCAGCCCCGAAGCGAGGAGCTTCTTCTTGAGAGCGGCGATGTCCTGCTGGTCAATCAGTGGATGCGTGACTGCGGGGACCGGATCCTGCCAGATCAATTCTTCGGCGGGCACGTCCGCGCCGAGGTAACGCGCTCGCGGGCCCATGTCGCGGTGGGTCAGCTTGAACCAGGCGCGGGCGAAGGCGTCGGCAAACTTCTCAGGATTCGCCAGGTAGTCCCGCGCGATCGGCTGGTAGATCGGATCGTAGCGCAGCGAAAGGTCCGCCGTGGTCATCATCGGTCGATGCTTCTGCGACGGATCGTGCGCGTCGATCACCATATCCTCATCATCCACGTCTTTAGCCAGCCATTGATTCGCGCCGGCCGGACTCTTGACCAGCTCCCACTCGTATTTGAACAGTACCTTCAGATAACCCATGTCCCACTTGATCGGGTTCGGCTTCCAGGCCCCTTCGATGCCACTGCTGATCGTATCGCCCCCCTTGCCGCTGCGAAAGCTGCTCTTCCAGCCGAGCCCCTGCTGTTCGATCGGCGCGGCCTCCGGGGCCGGACCGACCTGCGCGGCATCGCCAGCGCCGTGGCATTTGCCGAAGGAGTGGCCACCAGCAATCAGGGCGACGGTCTCCTCGTCGTTCATCGCCATACGCGCGAAGGTTTCGCGTACGTCGATCCCCGATTTGACCGGATCCGGTTCGCCATTCGGCCCTTCCGGATTGACATAGATCAGCCCCATCTGCACGGCGGCGAGGGGATTGTCGAGCTCTCGGTCCCCCGTGTAACGATCATCCCCCAGCCACTCATCCTCGGAGCCCCAGTAGATATCCTCTTCCGGCTCCCAGATGTCTTCGCGCCCGCCAGCGAAGCCGAAAGTTTTGAAGCCCATCGACTCCAGCGCACAGTTGCCAGCGAGAATCAGCAGATCGGCCCAGGAAATTTTCCGGCCATATTTCTGCTTGATCGGCCACAATAGCCGCCGCGCCTTGTCGAGGTTGACGTTGTCGGGCCAGCTGTTCAGCGGTGCAAAACGCTGGCTGCCGGACCCACCGCCACCACGACCGTCGCCGATACGATAGGTACCGGCGCTGTGCCACGCCATCCGGATAAAGAGCCCGCCGTAGTGACCGTAGTCGGCCGGCCACCAGTCCTGCGAATCGGTCATCAGCGCGGAGATATCCTGCTTCAGTGCCTCAAGGTCGATGCTCTGGAACGCTTCTGCGTAGTTGAAATTCTCCCCCAGCGGATTGGACAGCGAGGAATGCTGGTGCAGGATGTGCAGGTTGAGCTGGTTCGGCCACCAGTCCCGGTTCGAAGTACCACCACCGGCGACCTGGCTGCCGGTTTTGCCCGTGACCGGGCACTTGCTCTCGTTGTCCATGGAGTTCCTCCGTTCATTATGAACGCATCACTGCGTCCAGGTGGCTTTTGTTGCAGACGTTATTTCTTCAGCCGGATAAGTGGGTGTTGGACGAAAGAAGTTTGATGGCGTCGCAAAAAGTCCGCCCTACGTCGTTACGCTGATTTTTCAGAACCTCGACCTACCTGATGTAGGCCTT
>JARGFI010000075.1 GCA_029210745.1 Desulfuromonadales bacterium | reverse complement strand
TGCCGGTGATGCTGGTCAGCATGAAAGTGGTCAGATCCTCGGTCATCTGCTTGACCTCGATGTTGTCGAGGACGATGAGCGGGTTCTGTGAGCCGTCGGTGTAGTTCGCCGCGTCGGTGGCCTTCTTGTGCTGAGGCTCGCCGTAGAGCAGTGTTGAGGTGATTTTGCTGGCGGTGGTCTTGCCCGATCCAGCCGAGCCTTCGAAACGGGTCATGGGACGCGTCCCAGCAAAGTCGATCAGCAGAAAGCAAGACAGCCAAGAGAGGATCAGAAACCGATCCCCCTGCGGACAGGTCATGTTGCCGACCAGCAGATCAACCAGGAGTTTATCCGCTTCTTCGAGGTCGGCGTCCGGCAGAAACTTAAGCGGTTTCATCTTGCGGGAGCCGTCAAGAATAATGCCGTCTTCGTTCCCGCCATTCTTCATGATCCGGATTTCGTCCGGGGTGATCCTGGCGATCTCGTGTTCCGGATTGTTCAGGTTGAAATAGACGGTGTATGAGGCGACGTCGGTGTGCAACCAGGAAAAGTGGTCGCGAACTTGCCCACGGATCATGGCCAGGCTGGGCAAAACCTCGAAAAAGGTCCTGCCGCCGCCCGTGGTCGGAACCATGCCGGTGTGCTTGTAGAGCATCGCCGCATAATGCCGCTTGCGTCCTCGATCCGGCGAGTCCATCCAGTAAATTGCGTTGTCGAAATACATGAACGGCTCGCCCGGGAGGGTGTGAAAGAACTGCGCCCCGTTGGTGGTGAACCAGTCGTAGGCTGCCTCAGCCGCCAAGGTGTAGTCGGGTGCGCCGTTCTCCAGTTCGGTATCGATCAAAACCTCGTCGACCCGGGCACGACAAGAGCCGGGCATCGCGCCGGACATCCGCTTGGCCTTTTTCTTCTCGTTCTTAAACTCGTCCTTGCGGTCTTTCTGTATGGAACGAATCTGCTCTTTGAGCGTGGCCATGGAGACACCACCGCCGATGCGTTCCTGTACTAACTTCAGCAGACGACTTTGTTCCAAAGGCGACTGTTCGGAAATCTCTCCCAGTATCGGCTCGAGCAGGCGATTGCGATCCTCCTCCGGGATGTCTGTTGGTAGTGAGCGCACGCCAAACTCGATGGGCGTGCTGGCTTCCACAAGAAGGCGCTCGAAATTCTCCCGGGTGTGTCCGGCGGCGATGTAATCGTTGACGTCGATCTTGGCGGTGGCGAGAAGCGCCTCGGCCGCCTGAATTTCATCGGCTGTGCGGCCTGCCAGGTGTTTGGCCAGCTCTTTCGGCCCCACGCTCATCGTCAGGCCGAACCGTTCGCTCAGCCCCTGCCGGGCTGTGATTTGCACCTCCGACAAGGGCAGCGTCACCAGCCGGGTGTCGATCTTATGTTCGGCCAGAGTGCGAGCGGTTTGCAGCGCTCCTTTGAGACCGGCCTGGGAGAGTTCGTTGTCCTGGCAGATGTAGACGGTCTCCACACCTCGCAGCTTCGGGATCAATCGTTCCCAATCGGCAGCCCGGATACGGACGGTGACCGGGGAAACAGTTGGCAATCCCAGTTGCATCAGCGCCAGACAATCGGTCACTCCCTCAGTGATGATGACCTTGCCCGGCCTGGCCAGCAGACAGTCTTCGTTGAACAGCAGTGCGTTGTTAATGAAGTCGGCGACGTAGGGCCGCTGGTGTTCGTCGTGAACTGGCAGTTTCTTGTATTTCCCTTGCTCCCAGTTGGCGTCCGGGGTCCACGGGGTCTTGCGGCCGATCATGAACACGACGCGCCCTCGGCTCCAGTACGGAAAGACGATCCGGCGCTCGAAGAACGGTGTCAGGCCGTCCTGGCTGGTCGGGCGAAACGCGCCGGTGGCGGTGAGCTCCCGCTTCGAGAAACCGTCCGTGCCACCCGTCAATTGGGCGACCACGCCGGATTCGTTATCCGCGTAGCCGATCAGGAGATCGTCGATGGTCTCGTCGTTCAGGGCGTACTTGGACTTCAGCCAATCGAGAACCTCCGGAGACTCCTTGAGCCGGGCGTGATAGATCCTGGCCAGGCCGGTCAGCGCATCCTTGACTCGCAACTCGAAGGCGCGGTCAGCCTCCGTTTGGGCCAGACGTTCCTGGCTGAGACCGTAACGCGACAGTGGCGGCAAGCCAGCCTTCTTGGCGAGGTAATCCCGGGCCTGGCGGTGGCTGTCCGGCATCGGTCCCGATTCTCCGGCGGTCACAGTACCCGACTGAATGAACTCCACAAGCTGAAGCACGTCACCGCCCACGCCGCAGCCGAAGCAGTACCAGCCTTGCTTGTCCAGCATCACGTGCAGCGAGAGACGCGACTGGCTTTGATGGTTGGGGCAATCGCACATCAGGCGCTGCCCTGACTCCTGGGTGATCCGTCCAGGTAGGAGCTCGCGAGCCACATCACCAATGTCCATCTCGGTGATGAGCCGATAATATTCCCTGACGTTATCCGTTCCGCTCATGCTCATTCGGCCCCCGCATGTTGAGCGGCATCCAGGAACAGGGGCAGGAAGGTTCTGCGGTCGTCAACCTGGCAGCGTTTTGCGCAGTTCTGAATACCCCAGTGGTCACCCAGAACAATGGTTGTGCGGCGGGCGCGAGTCACCCCGGTATAGAGCAGATTGCGATGGTGCATGAAGGAATGGGCCTTGTGGATCACGACCACGGCGCAGGGAAACTCGGACCCCTGGGTTTTGTGGATCGTGAGCACATAGGCGAGCTGCAGGTCCTGTAGGTCGGAAGAACCTTTTTCGATCTCCACCGGCAGGCCGTCGAAGTCGATGACCAGGGTGCCGTTCGGAAGAACATCGACCACAAAGCCGATGGCTCCGTTCATCACGTTCAGGTCGTAGTTGTTCCGAGTCTGGATGACCTTGTCGTGCTTGAGAAACGGAGCGCGGCGGCCCGTGGCGATGGGCGGCACTTCGGTATTCCAGCGCTTGCGTTGAATCAGTCGCTGCAGTTCCTCGTTGAGCTCCTTGGTGCCGAGCGGTCCCTTGTGGGTGGGCGTCAGTACCTGCACGTCCTTGATGATGTCGAAACCCAGGGCGTCAAGTCGCTGCTGGAACAGCTCCAGCAGGAAAGAGCGTGCCGCCATCGGATCGGTGAACTGGTCCACCAGATACCAGTCCCGGCGTCCGGATACGGAAATCTCGCTGGTTTTTCGCACCTCGCCTTTGAGGATGGCTGTACAGTTTTCCTTCAACACGCCAGCTTGGCGCACGACCTTGTCGAGAATGACTGTGGGAATGGCGCGTGTCTGGATCAGATCGCGAAGGATGTTCCCGGGTCCCACCGGCGGGAGCTGATTGTGGTCGCCTACCAGCAGAACCATGGTGTGCGTAAGATCCACTGCCTCGAAGAGGTGCCAGGCCAGCGACACGTCGACCATCGAGAACTCGTCGACCACCAGGACGTCGGCATCGATGGGATTGCCCCTGTTGCGCGAGAAGCCCTTGCCGTCATAACCGAGCAGGCGGTGGATGGTGGTGCCGCTGCGACCGCTGACTTCCTCCAGGCGCTTGGCCGCCTTACCGGTCGGCGCGGCGAGCACGACCTCCAGATCGCTCTCCTCGCAGATGGTGTTGATGACCGAAATGGTGTAGCTCTTGCCCGAACCGGCTCCCCCCGAGATCAGACTGATGCTGTGCTTGAGGGCCGAGCGGACTGCGTCGAGCTGCTTCTCGTTCAGCGTTGCCGTGCAGCGTCGAATCAGGGCGTCGAGTTTCTTGACGGAATGGAAATGAGGGTTGGGCGTTTCGGCCTGGCCGAACAGCGAAGCCAGCTCCCGCTCCATGCGGACGATCTCCGGCAGAGCGACGACGAAGCGCCCGCCGTGCGAATCACAGGCAAGCGCGTGTTCGTCGATAAGTGCATCAAGGGCGCTCTCGACACGGACCCGGCTGTCCAGGGCATCCATAACCAGCAGCAGATTGGCCTGGTCGACCAGATCCTCGTATTCGTTCCAACAGTGGCCATTGTCCAGGGCTTCCCGAACACAGAAATTCAACCCGGCCCGGATACGGGGAGTGTGGTCCTTTGGGGTGCCCAGCTTACGGGCGATCTTGTCGACCTTCTTGAAGCCGAATCCCCGGATCTCCCGAATGAGGATGTAAGGGTCTTCCTTCAGGACATCGAGGCAGTTGCCGCCGAGCTTTTCAACGAGGGTGGTGACCTGATGGTGGGTCAAGCCAAAGGCCGATAGCCAGGCCATGACGGTGTTGACGCTGCGGTTTTTCAGCCATTCGTCACGAAGACGCTGCGCAGAATCCTTGGGCAGGCGGGCTGCGAGCGTGATGCGCTCAGGGTCCTTCAGGAGGGTCTCTTCAAATGCATCGCCGAACGTCTCAACGATCAACCTGGCCTTGGCCGGACCAATGCCTTTGATCTCCGGATGGTTGGCCAGATAGTGGACCAAACCCTCCGGATCGAGCTCAAGGTCGTGCTCCATACCATCAACCTTGAACTGGCGGCCGTACTTGGGATGGGTGGACCACGTCCCGAGCAGAACCACAGGCTGATTCTCTCGGGCGAACAGGTTGCCCGCGAACTGAACCTCTTCCCCGGTTGGGGTGAGTAGACGGCCAGCGGAAAACTTCGGTCCGGCATAGTAGACGCGCTCTATTCTTCCCCGGAGTCGCGCCGGGGTACTCTCATTTCTTTTTGGCATTTCACGATCCTCCGGTGAAAACGTGTCAAAAACTCCTCGACAAAACGGCAGGCGGCCTGCCGATCCGAGCAGAAGTAGACGGGAACACCGAAGTCGACGACGATGGAGGCGACCGTTCCGATCAGCGCATGCGGGTGGACATCGCTGCGGTATCGGCCATCGACCAGATCGCGGAAATTGCACTCGACAACCACACAGGCAGCCTCGAAGGCGGAGAGCTTTTGCAGCTCGCGGTGGAACCGCTTGCGCCCCCGGATGACGGTGGAAACGAAATCCGTCATGGATTTGCGCTCCACCGCCACCCGGTCTTCAAGGCCGACCAGTGAGTAGTCACCGGCTGGCAGCGCCTTACGGACCGCCGAAACCTTGTCGGCATCGAAGCTGTAGGGCTCCTGTTCGCGGGTATCGATGACAACGGTGATCCGGTCCATCATCAGAACGGAATCATGTCGTCCATTGCCGCGCCGGGAGCCCCGACATCGTCGGCAAGAACAATGCGACGGTTGAGGTAGATGTTTTCGTTTTCACCGCGAGTGCGCTTGGTCACCTCAAGTTTGACGTTGAGAAGCTGTTCGAGTTGGCCGGGCAGATCGGAGAGCCGTTGAAGCTGCAGCCCGCAGGTGAAAAGGTCCTGCTTGAGCCACTTGATGTTTTCATTGCTGGCCATGACGTTATTGCGCCACAGCAAGCGTCCCTTGTGGTTCGGTGCGAGAATGCGCAGCGTCCATTTGAGCATGGGGTTGCCCGAGGTCTGGGCGCGGGTCAGTTCGACCCGGTCGACATTGACCTGGTACTTGCCGTCGGGAACGGCCTCGAACTCACGTTCCTCGACTTCAGCAGTTTCGAAGGCGTCATCGAACTGCGCCAGGTCGAGGTTGCTGTTGGATTGGTTTTCGTACTGTTCCATGGTCGGATCTCCTTACTGTTGAGGTTTCGCCGCCGCACTCGCGGTCGGCTCCGGCTTCGACCGTGCGGCACTCGCCGCAGCTACGGTTGCCGTGCTGTTGAACGCTTTTATGAAGCTCATAAAATCAAGGGGGATGACTTCGGGGAGTCGGCCGGTGCGGTCACC
>JARGFI010000074.1 GCA_029210745.1 Desulfuromonadales bacterium | reverse complement strand
AAGAATTATAGCTGTTAGAACTGGTTCGCTATATCCATCTCAACCCTCTGCGTGCCCGACAGGTTGCGTCAATAGAGGCGTTGAAAAACTATCCCTATAGTGGACACCGTTGTTTGATGGGGCAGAATGAAGGCGGGTGGCAGAATGTTGTGGTTGTTCTGGAACGTTTTGGTACATGGCTGCCGGTGGCACGCAAGGCTTATGAGATATTTGTAGCCGATGGGGTGGCCCAGGGAAAACGGTCCGATCTCATCGGCGGTGGGCTGATTCGCAGCAGTGGCGGTTGGCGAAAGGTTGTGCAGAAGCGCCGGACAAATCTGGAAAGTAAAGGCGATGAGCGGATACTTGGCGAAGGTTCCTTTGTCGGAATGACCGCGAGTGAAGTGTATTGCCGACGGGAAACGCATGAAATCATGGATGGCCCCAAGCACGGCATGGACGTCCGAAAGCACGGCACGAAAAAAGGCTACGGTTTTAAGAGCTTTTAAGTCATAAAACGGGCGCTATATCATACGCTTGGCGATTTACCGGAACCGGAAGTCATCCACAGATTCTGCGGTCGAGCCCAAAACCGCAGGCCTGGCGGGGCTAAGTCGAGGATTTTGTGAGTGAGCTGCGACCGAAGATGGCCGGAAGATGAGATGCAAGATGGTCATGTTGTTTTCTCACCGGCCCTCAGCGTTACAGATCATTAAGCAGACGATAAATCTGCTGTTGAACGGCCCAGACAAGGTCTGAATTGGTACTGACGAAGTCATTGCTCTCATCAACCTCAGCGTCGTCTGCCATGGCGTCTTCGGCAGCTTCGAGGATCAGGCGGGCCTGATCAAGATAACCATGGGCCTTGAGCAACACCGGGGTCAGTTTCGCTTCGAGTCGCACCTGCGGAATTTCGCCGACCTGCTCAAGCAAATCATCGATCGTAAGCGCAGCCTTGACCACCGGGCGCAAGACGTCGGACTGCCCTTCAAAATTTGCTTTCAGATTAAAAATTTCAGCGGACAGTTGACGATAGCGTGTAGATATACTCATCGAGTTCCCCATTTCCAGACTGTTTCACCCCACAGTGAGAGGTCGAGACATCTTAGCGGATTGACAACAGAAATGCAACGCGGACAACATACCTGAGCAAAGCTCGATGCAGTCCGAATTGCAATTGACTTCGTCGCAAAAATCGTGCTAGTTTGCGCGACGTACAAGCCCTAGGGGAGTAGCAATACTGAGAGTCTCGCGTGCGGGACGACCCTTTGAACCTGATCCGGATTATACCGGCGTAGGAAAGCGGCTGACGATACCGGAAGCTTGTTATCCGCCATGTATCGGCCGCCTTGCGCGGTCGTTTTTGTTTCAAACGATACCTTCCGGTAGAGCAACAATGGACAGTCGATGAACATCCGCCTCAACGAACAACTGATCGCAACCACCGCAACCACCCTCTTCGCGTTGCGTGATGCCCATCAACCGGACGCCGACGTACTGATTGTCAACGGCTTTCCGGTGCGTGCCGATCAACCCTTGGGCGAAGGGGACCAGGTGGTGCTGATCAAGCGCGGCGCAGTACCAGATGCCGCCGAAATGGAAGCGTTGCTGACCGCGCGTCACACCCCCGGCGTCCATCAGAGGATCAAATCGGCGACCGTTGGCATCGCCGGAGCGGGGGGGCTCGGTTCAGCTATTGCCATCGCCCTGGCACGCTGCGGCATCGGGCGGCTGATCATTGCTGACTTTGACGTCGTCGAGCCATCGAACCTCAATCGTCAGCAGTATTTTATCGACCAGCTGGGGCTGCCAAAAGTCGACGCCCTGCGCGCCAACCTGCAACGCATCAATCCCTTTGTCAAAGTTGCCGCTTTTTACGGACGACTCGACCATGAAAATCTGCCCCAGGTCTTTGCCATGGCCGATGTGCTGGTCGAAGCCTTCGATGCCCCTGACCAGAAAGCCATGCTGGTCGAAAACTGGCGTAAAGCGCATCCGGAACGCCCGCTCGTCGCCGCGTCGGGAATGGCCGGTTTCGGCACGGCAAATACGATTGCTACACGCCGCGTCGGGGAAAACTTTTATCTGGTTGGTGACGAAACGACCGCCGCCGCCGCCGGTTGCGGTCTGATGGCACCGCGTGTCGGCGTCGCCGCACACCATCAGGCCAACGCCGTGCTGCGCCTGCTGCTTGGCGCAGACCCGGTTGGCGACAACCATGGATAAGATATGAAAATAACCCTCAACGGCAAAGAAATTCTTGTTGGCAACCCGCTGAGCATTGTCGCCCTGCTGGCCGAGCACGACCTCGACAGCACCCGCGTGGCGGTTGAACTGAACCGTGAAGTCATCTGCGCCAATGCTTTCGCGACCACCTTGCTCAGCGATGGCGACAGCCTGGAAATCATCCATTTTGTCGGTGGCGGATAACCCCGCTGAAAGGGACTTCATTGAAAGGGCTCAAGATGGATAAATTGGTGATCGCCGGCCGCGAATTCAGCTCAAGACTGATGGTCGGCACCGGAAAATTTTCTTCGCACGCGGCAATGGTTGCGGCGCTGGAAGGGGCGGAAGCCGAGATCGTCACCGTCGCCCTGCGCCGGGTCGATATCGACAACCCTGATGATGACATGCTCACCCACATCGACCGCAACAAATATCTGCTGCTGCCGAACACCAGCGGCGCGCGCGATGCCGATGAAGCGGTGCGGCTGGCGCGACTGGCGCGGGCGGCAGGGTGCGAACCATGGATCAAACTCGAAGTCACGCCCGACCCCTACTACCTGCTCCCCGACCCGATTGAAACCCTCAAAGCCGCCGAGATCCTGGTCAAGGAAGGCTTTAACGTCCTCCCCTATATCAACGCCGATCCGGTTTTAGCCAAACATTTGCAGGAAGTCGGTACCGTCACGGTGATGCCGCTCGGTGCGCCGATCGGCACCAACAAGGGGGTGCGCACCCGTGAGCAGATCGCCATTATCATTGAGCAGGCGATTGTCCCGGTGGTGGTCGATGCCGGTCTCGGTGCCCCTTCTCACGCTGCCGAGGCGATGGAGATGGGTGCTGCCGCGGTGCTGGTCAATACTGCCTTTGCCGTTGCCCGTGATCCCGGCGCCATGGGCGTTGCCTTTAAAAAAGGGGTCGAAGCCGGACGCGAAGCGTTCCTGGCAGGGATGGGTGAACAACGTGACCGGGCGGAAGCCTCCAGCCCTTTGACCGGTTTTCTGCATGACTAATTCATTTCACCACGGAGACCACGAAAGGCACAGAGTAAAGATCGGCCAAACCCTGACCGTCGCGGTAAGATAGAATCTATGAGTTTTTTTGACGTTATCAATCAATACGATCCACAACAGCTCCTGGCCGAGATGGAAGCCAAACGTGCGGCCGATGTTGAACGCGCTCTCGCGGTCGACAAGCTCTCGCTGGAAGATTTCAAGGCTCTCCTCGCCCCGGCGGCGGAAGCCTATCTTGAACCGTTGGCCGCAAAGGCCCATCGGATCACCCGCCAGCGCTTTGGCAAAACCATCTTGCTCTACGCCCCGATCTACCTGTCGAATAAATGCACTAACGGTTGTCTCTACTGCGGATTCAACGCCACCAACCAAGTCTCACGTCGCACCCTGACGTTCGACGAGATCGAGCGTGACGCCCGCGTGCTGCATGAGCAGGGCTTTCGTCACATCCTGTTGGTCACCGGCGAGGCCCCCCAATCGGTAGACAATGACTACATTGCCGCAGCCGCACAACGTATCAAGAACCTCTTCAGTTCAATCTCCATCGAAGTCTACCCGATGGAGATCGCCGGATACCAGCAGATGGTCGCCGCCGGAGTTGACGGGCTGACAATCTATCAGGAGACCTACGATCGTGAGCTGTACGCCGAACTGCATCCGTTTGGCAAAAAGCGGGATTATGACTTTCGGCTGTCGACCCCTGAGCGCGGCGGGGCCGCCGGGCTGCGCCGCATCGGCATCGGCTTTTTGCAGGGACTCGGCAACTTTCGCACCGAAGGTTTTTTCACCGGCCTGCATGCCGGTTATCTGGCCAAACATTACTGGCGCAGCCTGATCAGCATTTCTTTTCCGCGCATGCGTCCGGCACAAGGCAGCTACGCGCCACCGAATCCGGTCTCCGATAAAAATCTCGTCCAGATGATCTGTGCCATGCGCTTGCTGATGCACGATTCCGGACTGGTCATGTCGACCCGTGAGAGCGCCACCCTGCGCGACAACCTGCTCCCCCTCGGCATCACCCAGATGAGTGCCGGCTCCTGCACCGCTCCCGGTGGCTACAGCGACAAGGAAGAAAGTACCGAGCAGTTCGCCATCGATGATGACCGCACCCCGGCAGAAATTTCCGCCATGTTGCGCCGCCACGGTTACGACCCGGTCTGGAAAGACTGGGATGGCGCGTTTCTGGACAAAAGTGCCGGACGGTGAGCCATGTCGCGCCCTGCTGTCGATTTTAATCTCTATGTGATCAGCGACCGTCTTCACTTGCCGGAAGGGAAGGATCTGCTCGGCCAGATCGAGCAGGCGCTGCTCGGCGGAGTGCGCTGCGTGCAACTGCGGGAAAAAGATCTGTCGGCGGAAGAGTTGTTGCCCGTCGCCGTCGAGCTGCGCCTGATGACCAGCGCCTTTAATGCCCGACTGATTATCAACGACAAAGTCGATCTGGTGCGGACCGTTGCAGCGGACGGGGTCCATCTCGGCGGGCAGTCAATGACGGTGACTGAAGCGCGTCGTCACCTCGGCCCAGGCAAGCTGATCGGCGTTTCGACCCACACGCCGGAAGAAGTCGACCGCGCCGCACACCAGGGGGCTGATTTCGTCACCTTCGGCCCGGTCTACCCTACCCCCTCAAAACTCCCTTACGGTCAACCGCTCGGCCTCGACCCGCTGCGCGCAGTCTGTGCTGCCCACACGTTGCCAATTTTTGCCCTCGGCGGAGTCACATCGGAACGGCTCGACGAGCTGCGTAACGCCGGTTGCCACCACGTGGCCTGCATCGGTGCCATCCTTCATGCCGACAGCCCGGTCGTCAGCTCCCGCCAATTTATTGCGGTGCTGCACAGGGGGCACGATGTCCCCGCTTGCTGAGCTGGAAAAATTGATCGCCATGCGCATGCCCTTCGGTAAACACGCCGGAATGCACCTCATCGATCTGCCGGAAACGTACGTGGTCTGGTTCGCGCAACAGGGCTTCCCGGCAGGTGAACTCGGTGCCATGCTGCGTACCGTCTACGAGATCAAGCTCAACGGTCTGGAATACCTCTTCGATCCGCTGCGCGATCCCCCCGTTGTTGTGCAGGGCGACGCTCATGAAAAGTAATCTCGCCCTGATCGGCATGCCCGGCGCGGGAAAAAGCACCGTCGGCATTATCCTCGCCAAAATGCTGGCGAAAGGCTTTGTCGATACCGACCTCCTCATCCAGCAAAATTGCGGTCGCTCGTTGCAGGAGATTCTCGACAGCGAAGGATATAGTGCCCTGCGCCGCGCAGAAGAGGAAGAAATCCTCCGGCTGAACGTTGTCGATCATATCATCGCCACCGGCGGGAGCGCGGTCTACAGCGCAGCCGCCATGACCCATCTGGCCACTGCGTCAACGATCATCTTTCTCCAGGTCGATTTTGATGAAATTGTGCGGCGCATTCATAACTTTGATACGCGTGGCATTGCCCGCTCGGCAACGCAGAGCTTTCGCGAGCTGTACGAAGAACGACAGATTCTGTATCGGCGCTATGCGCAGGTGACCATTGACTGCGCCGGGCTCAATCAGGAGGCGATCGTTGCAAAGATCGCCACAGCTTACGCGCAGCAGTGAGAGTCCTCTCGCCGTTGACTGTTTTCTTTTAAAAAAAAGGTAACTATTCAGCTACCCGTCCAAGGGTCGTCATCCCCGAGTGATCCTGTCGGGGATCCAGACTTTCAACCCTGAA
>JARGFI010000073.1 GCA_029210745.1 Desulfuromonadales bacterium | reverse complement strand
GAACACCACCATGCCCACTGCAAGTGCAGGCACTTTTGCTTCCTTTTGTTGCCGGACAAAAGGAAGGCGTCCGGCGGGACGCGACCCGCCAGGTTTTGACTGAAAAGTCCAAGAAAGATAAAACCTTGCCTGATCCACAGTTACTGCCTTCATCAAGCCGCTTTGCAGAAGCCCTGGCGAAGGTGGGCGTCCAATTTGACTTTACCCTTGATTGTTCCGTCGCACGTCACGAGCCTCACCCCGGCGTTTTGAGTTGTTTTTTTACTCGCGCAAAAACCCCGCTTGCATATTCATGGAATTTTCTGGCGTCAGCCAGCGTTGGACGCCCCCCCGGCAGCAATCCGAGTTCTCCCGGATAACGGGCTTCGATATAAAGTGAATCAAGAGTCTTCAATAACGACAAATCCAGCTCCGCATCGATGATGGTCTCCAGCCTGCCATAAATGGTTACGAGGTTATGAATTTTATGCGTCTCAATACCGTGTTCCTCCAATAGAGCCTTAAAAACCTTCTCTATGCTCTGCTGCGCGTGGAAAGCCACAATGTGAGACAGATGTGCATCGTTCACGATTCTCTCAATGACATCCAGATCATCCTTCGCCGCCTTGAGCCATTCTTCAGTGAGTTTTTTCATACAACACCTTGCCAGCGGTCGTGATCCTCCTGGAAAACAGACTCCCCATCTCGATAAACTTCCGGTGCATCGCTCTGGTATGGACGATCAAATCTATCGGAATCTGTTTTTCAATCTCGGTGATCACATTGGAGACACGAAGATAAATGGCATTTTTTTCTGCAAAATCCCTCGGCAGGAAATCGTCATCTGTGACAACCAACAGATCCACGTCACTCTCCTCATCAGGAGCGCCATGAGCATACGATCCGAATAAAATTATCTTGTGAGGATCGGTCGTTTTAAGTCTTTCAATCAATTGCGCTTTAAGCTCTTCTGTCAGCATGTTTTCTCCATATGGGGAGCAACGTTGATCGGCATGACCCCCCGCTATCGCACCTGCGACGGTGTTGAGCGGTTGAAAGGCTTACTGTTGATATCTTCAAGAATCATTTCCAGATGTTCCTTTTCCATATAGCCTCCCTTGATGGTGCCGAAACAGTCTGCCTTGTGCGGGTGCAAAGGAGCACATCCGCCGCAAACCCCACCATCATCACAGACCGCACCGGCAACCGGAACACCACCATGCCCGCTGCAAGTGCAGGCACTTTTGCAGAAAGAAGAAAGAAGGACACCGGTGACCGGACTCCTGCAACATATCTTGCCTTTTCCTGAGCGTGGCGACCGAACGATGTTCCTTACTGAGCGTCCAGACACAACAGAATCTCCCGTGTCTTCTCCCGCATCAATCTCTCATCTCCGCGACTCTCGACGTTGAGCCGCAGCACCGGTTCGGTATTGGAACTGCGCAGGTTGAAGCGCCACGCGGCGAACTCCAGCGACAGACCGTCGGTGCGGTCTTCCTGAAGGGCCTCTTTGCTGAAACGTGTATAGACCCGGCGCAAGGCGGCTGCGGGGTCATCCAGCCGTCGGTTGATCTCACCACTCGCCGGGAACCGCCGCATCCGCTCGCCGAGCAACGCGGAGAGTGGCCGGTTGCGGCGCGCCATCAGTTCAAGCACCAGCAGCCAGGGAATCATGCCGCTGTCGCAGTAGGCGAATTCACGAAAATAGTGGTGGGCGCTCATCTCGCCACCATAAACCGCATCTTCGGCGCGCATCCGCTCTTTGATAAAAGCATGGCCGGTCTTGCTCATGACCGGCACGCCGCCGGCCGTTTCGACCATCTCAAGGGTGTTCCAGGTGAGGCGGGGGTCGTGAATGATGCGGGCGCCAGGGTGACGCTGCAGCAGGGCCTCGGCGAGCAGGCCGACGATGTAGTAGCCCTCGATGAATTCGCCACGCTCGTCGAACAAAAAGCAACGATCAAAGTCGCCATCCCAGGCAATGCCAAGATCGGCACCATGTCTTTGCACCGCTTCGGTGGTCGCAGCCCGGTTTTCGGGCAACAATGGATTGGGGATGCCGTAAGGAAAGGTGCCGTCCGGTTCGTGACGGACGCAAATGAACTCAACCGGCAGATATGGTGCGAGCAGGTCGACAATCGGGCCGGCGCAACCGTTGCCGGCGTTGACCACGACCTTGAACGGTCGCAGAACCGTGGTATCGACATAGCCGAGCAGGTGTTCGATGTAGCGGCGTTTGTCGGTGTCGACCTTAATCCGCCCCGCAGGACCGTCCGGCACCGCCACCGCCCCGATGGCGGCCAAAGTTTCGATCTCACGCAGGCCACTGTCGCCGCTGATCGGTCTGGCACCTGCACGCACCAGCTTCATACCGTTGTAATCCAGAGGGTTGTGGCTGGCGGTAACCATGATCCCGCCGTCGACCGGGGCATCGAAGGCCGCGAAGTAGACTTCTTCGGTGCCACACAGTCCGAGGTCGAGGACATCGACTCCGGACTCGGTCAGGCCACGACACAGGGCCGTGGCGAGCGACTGACTGCTGAGACGCACATCGCGACCGATGGCGACCCGTTGGGGGGCGAGAAACCGGGCATAAGCCCGCCCGATACGCCAGGCAAGCTCCTCATTCAGTTCGTCAGGGAGGCGACCGCGAATGTCGTAGGCTTTGAAGGCAGGCAGCCCCATAAAAAATATCCTTTCTTTATAACGGTGGTCAGGTCCGTCCGTAATGATCCTCGAACCGCTCGATATCGTCTTCCGACAACAGCTCACCGGTCTGCACCTCGATGATCTCGAGCAGTTCCGGTCCCGGATTCTCCAGGCGGTGCAGATCACCGATCGGAATATAGACTGACTGGTTGGCCTCGCGGGTGACAACCTGATCTTTGCAGGTAACCCGGGCGGTTCCGCGCACCACCACCCAGTGCTCGGCGCGATGTCGGTGACGCTGCAGCGACAGGCTCGCATCGGGGTTGACCGTGATGCGCTTGACCAGAAAGCCGTCGCCGCCGTCGAGCTCCTCATAGGCACCCCAGGGGCGGTTGACCCGGCGGTGCAGCAGGCGCTCCTGACGCCCTGTGCGTTTCAACTCCTCAACCACCTGCTTAACATCCTGGACACGGTCTTTGGCCGCCACCAGCACGGCGTCAGAGGTCTCCACGACCACCAGATTGCTGAGACCGACACCGGCCACCAACCGCGCCCCCCCATGGAAGAAACTATTGACGCAATCGACCGCGATCACGTCGCCGTGGATCAGATTGCCATGCCCGTCGCGATTCCCGACCTCCCAGAGCGCTGCCCAGGAACCAATATCGCTCCACCCGGCATCAAGGGGAACGACCATGGCCCGCCCGGTTTTTTCCATGACCGCATAATCGATGGAATCGGAAGGTGACGCCGCAAAGGCCTGGGCATCGATCCGCACAAAATCGAGATCCTGCTGGCGGTTGTCCCAGGACTGCTGGCAGGCGGTCAGGATTGCGGGGGCGAACTTTTCAAGCTCAGCAAGGTAGGTTGACGCCCGGAACAGGAACATGCCGCTGTTCCAGAGGTAACGCCCTGCCGCCAGGTACTCTTCAGCCGTGGCCTGATCGGGTTTTTCCACAAATCGTTCAACCGCAAAAAGGCCGGGATTCGCAGTCGCTGGAGCGCCTTTGAGGAGATAGCCATAACCGGTTTCGGGCGCACTCGGCACGATCCCGAAGGTGACCAGGTTCCCTTGGGCGGCGGCCACCGCTCCTGCGCGAATCGCATCGCACAGCGCCTGATTCTCCCGAATGACATGATCGGCTGGCAGCACCAGCAAGATGGGGTCGTTGCCCCCCTGCTGTGCCTGGAGGGCGGCCAAAACCACGGCCGGAGCGGTATTGCGGCCAGTCGGTTCGAGAAGGATGGTGGCTCTGCCGAATTCAATTTGCCGCAGTTGCTCGGCCACCATGAACCGGTGCGCATCATTGCAGACCACGATCGGATCAGTGATTCCCTCAAGACCATCGAGGCGCAGCAGGGTCTGCTGCAGCAGCGTCTGTTCACCGACCAGTGGCAGCAGCTGCTTGGGATAAAGCTCCCGGGAAAGAGGCCAAAGGCGCGTCCCGGCACCGCCACTCAGAACGACGGGAGTGATTTTAAATGTTTCAGAACCCATACTTTTCCTGAATCCTCCTTACCATGCCGTGTCAGCCAACGGCTCCGGAAGGTGGGTTTTACCATTGACAACCACCTCTTGATACCCCGACTGATCGTTGATCAGAAACCAGTAAAAAGTGAAAAGCTAAATTTAGCCGCGGATTAAGTCTGATAAAAACAGATCAACCTAAACCTGGGTGGGGTTAAAACCTTGAAGACTTTGTTCGATCCGCTTTTTCTGCGTTCATCAGCGTCCCATTGCCTTTAAGCTTAACATCATTATCCTCATTGCGGCCCCAGAGGGATGGGCCACATCCACCGCAGGAGTGCAGCGCCACACCAATCCGCACCGCCGCCCCAAACGCCAAAAGTCCACCGGAACACCACCATGCCCACTGCAAGTGCAGGCACTTTTGCTTCCCCGATGTCACTCTTCGCTCCGCTTCTTCCAGCGCCTCGGATGACGGCTGCAGTGGAATACGGCATAAACAAGAATCTCTTCGTTCTTCATTTCGAAGTAAACAGCATATGGAAATCGTCTTATCAATGCTCGTCGCAACTGACGATGAACCACGGGAAAAATCCCGGGCACCCTGCCCATCGTTGCCAGTGCATCATCAACACAGCGCATAAACTCATGGTCGAGGCCAGCGCTTGCTCCCGATACCAGCTCGCGGCTTCAAGTAGTTCCGCCTCGGATTCAGGCAGAAAACGGATGCGCATCAGCGTCCGCCTCGACGGTATTCTTCCTGAATCTCGTGCCAGGTTTTCCCAGTCTCAGGCTGCTGCCGATAGGCATCGATCCGACGATCAAGCTCGACACGCTGCGTCTCGGACAAAGTGAGGGCATCGCCGTCGGCATCCACGATTCCGTCCCAAATATCTTCCACGAGAAGAATGCGCTCGGAAACGCTCAACCGCTTGATTTCGTTAAGAAGATCAGACTGCATAATTGATTCCTTTCAGTGCCTCGGTCACCCATAACTGCTTGATTTCTTTAAGCGTCCCCCCTGATGCAGTTCAGCCCATTTATAAAAGCATATACTTTGGCCGCGGATCAAATCTGACAATATCTGATAAAAGCAGATCAACCCAAACTTGGGGTTAAAACCTTAAAGACTTTACTTTATCCGCTGCTTCTGCGTTCATCAAGCCCGTCCGCAGAAGCCTTGGCGAAGGTGGGCGGCCCATTGTCTTTAAGCTCAACATCATTATCCCCTCCCGCCACCTTCACCCCCAACCGAATCAGCTCCGCCCGGAGCGGCTCGCGCCGCTTCAGCGACGTCACCACCACCGGTGCCTGCTGCGCCGCAGCCGTGGCCAGCGGCGCGATCGGCAAACCGAAAAAGCGACCGTCAGTAGGTGGCGCTTCATCCACCACCGCCGCCAGCGTCAACCCGGTTTCGCGCAACGACAGATAAGCAATCTCCGCCACCTCATCGACCCCGCAGAACACCACCTCGTGCACCCCCTGTGACTGAAGCTGCTCAAACAGCTCCAGATACTCGCGCCGCGTGGTGGTATACAGACCGGTAAAATAACTCAGATGCTGAAGCGCCAGGCGACTCTTTTCAGCGATCCCCTGCGGAGTGAGCAGATAGGCGTAGCGGTTGCGCGGATAATTTTTCACCCGCACGTAGCCCTTGGCGACAAAATTTTTAAGACAGGAATTAACCAGCCCGACGGCAATCCCCAGCCGCCCCGCCAGCTCGCGCTGCGAAACCGCCGCGCCATCTTCAAGCTCGGTCATCAGCTGCAAGGTGCGAAAAGATTCTGAATCAACTTTTTTATCGTTCATATTTTGAACAATAAGAGCAATGCGGGGGGAAAATCAAGAAAAAAGTCCCCCCCTTTCCGCTTCGCTCCCTTCCCCCCCGCGAAGCAGGGGGGATTGATCGTGCCTTGTGCGGCCCTGGAGGGGTGGGCCGCATCGGGTGCAGAGGAGCACAGCCGCCACAAACACCACCATCATAACAGACCCCACCGACAACCAGAACACCACCATGCCCACTGCAAGTGCAGGCACTTTTGCTTACTTTTGTTGCCGGACAAAAGGAAGGCGTCCGGCGG
>JARGFI010000072.1 GCA_029210745.1 Desulfuromonadales bacterium | reverse complement strand
TCATAAAACTGGCGTTATATCATACACTTGGTGGTTTACCTGAACCGGAGGTAACCCACAGATTCTGCGGATGAACCCAAAATCTCAGCCAGCAACATTCAAGGTCACATGAACCGTCGTTCCGCGACCTTCTTCACTCTCAATCCAGCAGTGCCCGTCGTGGCTGTCGACAATTTCCTTGACCAGAGTCAGACCAAGACCGGCACCGCCGAACTGGCGACGATCGCTGTTATCCACCCGGTAGAAGCGCTCGAAGACCTTCTTTCTCCGGTCGGCGGGAATCCCCACTCCCTGATCTTCAACCCACACATTGATCCGCTCCTCGCGCCAGCGTGCACCGAGGGTAATCAACCCACCAGTTGGAGAAAATTTCAGCGCGTTGCCGAGCAGATGGTCAAACAATTGCCGCAACTGTCCCTTGTCGCCACGGATCATCGGCAGATCTTCGGGGCAGTCGATCTGAAACTGGTGGACCGTGCTCGTCACGCGAAAATGCTTGACGGCCTCGGCCAGCAACTCCCGCACCGCGAACGGCCGCAAGGTCGGCGGATGTTGTCTGGCTTTGTGCCGTTGCAAATGTAGAAACGTCTCGATCATCTGGTTGAGTTTTTCCGCTTCATCAAAAATCGTCTTTAAATAAGTTGCCCGCGCATCAGGGACAGGATCATTCTCAAGCAGGAACTCCACATAGCCAAGGATCGCCGTCAACGGCGTACGCATCTCGTGGCTGACCGAGGAAATCATTTCATCCTTGAGTTGTTCCATCTGTTTGTTGTCGGTTATGTCAAAAGCGATTTCAACACGTACCAGTCGCCCGTCAGGCCAGCGAATCACCCGGTCGATACAACGATACCAATGACCGTTTACCTTGTTGCGAAATTCCCGGACATAAGGTTCCTGCGGTACACCGTCCTTGACCAGCAAGTCGTTGTTGCAGAAAGAACATTGCTCGTTCTGACCCTGTAGCAACGCGTGGCATTTTTTTCCGGTCCAGTCAGCGCCGAAGAGACTTTCGCCCCGGCGATTCAGGTAGAGCAATTCGTAATTTCTCAGGTCGGCAACATAAATCACCGCGTTGATCGCGTCGAAAACAACGCTCAACTGCTCAAGTTGCATCCGCATCTCTTCTTCGGCACGACGGCGTTCGGTCACATTCCGCACCATCGACAAGACCCCGACGATCTCTCCGTCGGGGGCGCGCAACGGTGAGTTATACCAGGCGCAAACCAAACGGTTGCCTGCCTTGTTGAACATCTCACTTTCAAAAAAATTATTCTCGTCACCGGCGAGCAGCTCTTTCCATCCCCGCTCCATGATCGGCTGCACTGCCTGAGAAACCAATATATCGTAGGCATGCCGCCCCGCTGCATCAGTTGCCGACCAGCCAAACATCTTCTCTGCCGCCGGATTCCATTCCACCACCCGAAAGGCGGTGTCCCAGACGATGTAAGCCAGCGGCATCCGTTTGATCTGAATCCGCAGGCGCTGGTGAGCATCGCGGATAATCTCCATGCTCTGCTTCAGTTCCTTCTCTTTTTCCTGACGCAAGGTGATTTCCTGACGCAGATCGGCGGTTCGCCGCCGCACCGCCAGACGCAACTGAACAATCCACAAAAAAGCCAAAAGTGCGACAACCACTCCCGCGCCGATAACTTCCTTCAGGTTGATGTTGTCGTGACCGACCTCTGCTCGCACCAGCGGATGTTGTATCAGCCACGACTGCTCTTCCGCCGTCAGCGACACTGACCTGCGCGACGAATCTGTTTCGCCTGGGTAGGCGCAGGGCACTACTCCGCAATATAAAATCGGCAACAGGAACAATAGTCGTCGCACTCGGGAAACCATCAAATAGTCACTTTAAGGGGAGAGAGGGATATTATTGACACACGATCCAATGATAAATGCCGAGAAAAAAAAGGCAACCGGCCTGATAATTATCTTGCATCACGTCATGCGCACGACCAGGCGCCTGAAATACTCCTGACGACACCAGTTTTCCACCGCGACCAGGCGTTCCAGCGCTTCACCAAAATGTTCACGACCAATGGCAAACACGCCGTGACCGTAGACCAGCGCTGTACCCGCCGCCCCGATCACCGGCGCAACCTTGTCGGCCAGACCACCGGCACCAATTTCACCCGGCACAATCGGTGTCGTAGCGAGGAAACGTATCCTCGGGCAGTCCTTCCAGCAGTCTATATTCTCGCATCCGGGCTCTGCACAGAGCATGCTGAGCACGACTGCAAACTTCGGATGGCCATGCAGGATAGCGCGGGCACCGGTCGCCTCATAAATACGCCGGTGCGCCAGCAGTTCGCTCGATGCAGTCAGACCGACAGTCGAGGAATTGTCGGAGGGGACCGGGTCAATACACCCGGCCAGTTCGTCAAGACTCGCGCCGGTCTGGCTGATGTAGATCATCCCCCCATCACGCCAGGAGATATTACCGAAGGCGGAATCAACCAGTTGCAGATCAACGGTACACCGCCCGATGCGCTCGATTTGCGCATAGATGTCACTGCGCTCGACCGGCGGCGTTGCCCGGACGCAGCAATCGACCGTCGTGATCGGTCGCCGGTACTGTTCGCGCAACGCCGCAACCATCAGCTCATCGTCCGGAGAACGGATGCCCGTGGTCAACAGATCGCTGAGATATTTGACGAAGACCGCGTGCCAGACCGAGGACCAGTTGATGTAGGCCATTTCCGGGGTCATCGCACCGGTGGTGACGATCCCCACCCCTTCAACGATAATCCCTTTGCGCGAAGCGAGCAGGTCGGCGAGCAGCGCTGAGGCACCGGTGGCAAATTCAGCCTTTCTGACCAGCGGAATATCATGTAGAAAGGTCCGGGTTTCGGTGTCGCTGGGAACCAACGTGCGACAATCAGGTGCCGCACGCCGAATCAACAGATCGGTGAGGGGGAGAAGCGGCTCGGCAATCGCCAGCGCCAGGACGTTGATCCGCTCAAGGATCGCCGCGCCCAGTGAGCTCAGATCGGCGGGACCCTGCGCCAGCAGCGTGTCATCCTTGACCAGCAACGCTGCCCGCTGCGGCTTGACCAGCGCATCACGGTGCAGTTTGCCAAGATACTTGTCGAGCTGACTCAGCATGTCAGGGAAACCAGAAAGTTACGATCAACGAAACGCCCGTGCGCGTCAAGGCCGCGCATCCGATAGTATTTCTGCAATTCTTCATCGAAGCGTGCCCGGTCAAGCGGCGGCACCTCGATCCCGTCACCACGACTCCCCGCCTCGCGGAAAAACCGTTCGGGAAGACAATCATCGATCACACTGAAACCGTTGACATCATTGTACCAGCGTTCGGTCAGGTAAATACATTCGCCAATCTCCTTGAGCCGCTCGGGGGTAAAGTCCACCCCGGTAACGGCGGCAAGAAGCTCTGCATACTCCTCGATGCCCGCCCCCAAAAAAGCAAATTTACACGCCACCAGCGAATCGACAGCGGCATTGATGTCCTCGGCGATTTTAATCATTCGTGCCTTGCCAGCGAACGAAAAACGGTCGGTCGGCGCAGGTTTGCGGAGAATCTCATGGGCAAGCGGATAGGCACCGAGGTGACAACCCCCGTGGTTATTGGTGCAATAGGCCAGCGCCATCCCGTAAGCTCCACGAGGGTCATAGGCTGGCAATTCCAACCCCTTGACACTCATCGATACTTCCGGTTTTCCGGCGGCCAGCGCCAGTTGTCGCGAACCGACGCACAACGGCTCCCCTGCTCCGCGCCGCCAGACCAGATCACGGAGCAACGGAACCAGTTCGGCCTCCGTCACAAACGCCCCCCGCACTTCCCCCCAGGTCGCCAGGGTTGCTGCCGCGCTGACCGGATCCAGCCCGAGCTCGTGGCACGTCCGGATAGCCGTGATGATCGCCGCAAGATCACCGATATTATTGAGCGCTCCGAAGTGCGAGAGCGCTTCATATCCGGGCAGATAGGCACCGTCGGCGGTAACTTTTTGACACTGAAGCGGACAGCCGCAGCAGCCGACTTTGTGCGGAGCATAGGCGGCCCGAAGCGCCGGACCGGAATAGTTGGCCGCAGCGGCAAAAAAGGTTTTGCGAAAATTTTCTGTCGGGGTCATGCGCCGCTGCGCCAGCAGATCGACCAGCGTCGGCGTCCCGTACGCGCCGAAACCGAGTTCTCCAAAAAGGACCGGCGCGGCGCGGAACAGGCGCAGGATGTCATTGTGAGCGCGTTCGAATCGCGCCGGATCAGCGATTTCCGGCAGCTTTGCACCGCTGACCACCACCGCTTTCAGCCGTTTGCTCCCCATCACCGCACCGAGACCACCACGATCCGCCGCATTGCCATCGTCGGTAATGATAGTGGCGAAAGGGACAAGGTGCTCCCCTGCCGGACCGATCGCAACCACACTGCCGCGCCCGTTGAGCGCCGCAATCGTGGTCGGGACAGTGCTTCCCCAGAGGCTGTCGGCAGGGAGCAGTTCGGCACCGGACGGCGTGATCGCCAGAACCATCGGGACAGCGGCACGCCCGACGATCTGCACGACATCGAATCCGGCGCATTTGAGCTGCTGGGCAAAGCGTCCGCCAACCGAACAATCGTAAAGGGTGCGGGTCAACGGTGAACGTGACACCACCGCCATGCGCTCGGCAGTCGGCGCCGCCGTCGCACAGAGCGGACCGGTGGCAAAAATCAGGGGCATTTCAGGGGAGTATGGCTCAGTCTGGAAAAAATCGCGGAACAAACGGACGGCGATCCCCCGGCCACCAAGATAATGATGCAACCATTCTTCGGGGAGGGATTCGGTTCGAGCACGACCGGCAGAAAGATCAACCTGCAACAGGCGACCGTGCCAGCCGAACATCAGTTGAGACTCTGACCGGATTCCGCGACCGCGCTGGCAACGCGACTCGGGTCCGACAGCCGTTGCAGGTGGGCGATCAACGGAGTGATTTGCGCTTTGAATTCTGCCAGGTTTACATCACTGACCGGAGCTACCGATGGGGGACGAACACTGTAGGGGTTCACCGGGGTACCGCGCTTGTACATGCGAAAGCACAGATGCGGACCGGTCGCCAGTCCGGTGCTGCCGACATAGCCGATCACCTGTCCCTGCGCGACGCTGGTTCCCTGTCGCATCCCGCGAGCGAATTTGTTCATGTGCAGATAAAGGGTTTCGTAGGTATCGTTATGGCGTATTTTGACATAGTTGCCGTTGTATTTGGTGTAACCGATCTTGATAATCTTGCCGTCGCCGACCGCCTTGATCGGTGTCCCGGTCGCAGCGGCATAATCGATCGCCGGATGCGATTTCCAGGTCTTGGTAATCGGGTGGAAACGTTTATTGCTGAAACCGGAAGAAATATGTGAAAACGAAAGGGGCGCTTTCAGAAACGCTTTACGCAAACTTTGCCCTTTCGAATCGTAGTACGAAGCGTGCAGATCACCATCTTTGAAATAGAAGGCATCGTATGCATTGCCATTGTTCGTAAATTCAGCCGCAAGGATCCGTCCGTACCCGGAAAACTCCCCGTCGCGATAGCGGCGTTCAACCAGCACCCGGAAAGAATCACCAAAGCGAATATCGCGAACAAAATCGATATCCCAGGCAAAGATGTCCGCCAGCGCCA
Source organism: Desulfuromonadales bacterium (assembly GCA_029210745.1). GTDB lineage: Bacteria > Desulfobacterota > Desulfuromonadia > Desulfuromonadales > JAHYIW01 > JAHYIW01. The sequence continues at coordinate 920 of JARGFI010000072.1, read as the reverse complement.
TCGTCAATTCGGCACTTTCGCCAATCTCGGCCATGGCTTCAAAGAGATTGGAACGGATTTCTCCCTGCACCGAGGAAACCCGAACATCATAAGGAATATCTTGCCGGGCAACAGCAAACCCTTCAGGCGTGCGATCAACGATAAACTGCTCGTTGGCGTTGATATCGTATTCAAAACGGGTGAATGTCCCTTCGGTCAGGCAAATCTTGTACGGTTGCCCGGCACAGAGGGACGAAAGGGGGAAAATGTCATGACTGTCGCGGTTGAGGTGATAAATTTCCTGCGCCGTCAGATGTTCACCGAGCAGACTGGTGACTGTTTCACCCGGCTGAATCTCCCCTTCGTGCCATTCACGGCGAATCTCCGAAACAGGTGGCGGAGCAACTTCCACTACCACGGTCTGCGCTTCGATCTGCGGCGGGAACTGTTCGAACACCAACCAAAACATCCCGACCGCAGCGAGGACAAGCAACAGGATCGGTTTGCGCGAGCGGCGGCGTGTCCGAAAATTACGCTTGCTGCGACGCGGGCGAAAAGGGTACTCAATCATGCAACATCCTTACATCCTCAAATGAACATCGTACAAACCTGATAATTAATTAGCGACACTAACATACATTTCTGGCTGATGTCCAGAACGACTGGCTGTCGGACTTGCAAATCCGCGTCGGATGAGGTACATCTGACGCGTCGCTAGATGTTCCTCGCTAACTTGCAACCGACTGTGAGCCTATGATCAACAGTACCCGCCTTGCCGACGAATTTGCCCGTCAGTCGGCGATTTCCAGCCCCGCCCGCAGTGAAGGGGCGATGGCCGTCTATCTCGCTGAACGCCTGCGGCAGCTCAACGCCGAAGTTATTTTCGACACCGCCGCGACGACTATCGGCAGCGAATGTGGCAACCTGATCGCCCGCCTTCC
>JARGFI010000071.1 GCA_029210745.1 Desulfuromonadales bacterium | reverse complement strand
CTCAGAGAAACAAGCTAACCGAAGATGGGGCTTTGATTGAAAAAGACGGTGCGTATGTTTTCGTCAAAAATGTGGAGTTTACGAGTCCTAGCTCGGCAGCGGCCACCATTCATGGCGGCAGTGCAAATGGGCTAACCGCTTGGGTAAATAAAGATGGCGTACAGCTTAAGCAGCTCGAAAACGTATAACAATCAGCAGCACTCGGACGCCGCTTCGCACCGCCGGTGTGCAGCGCATTAGATAAGAAAAGCATAAAGGGTCAGACCTAAAGAAAAGCATAAAGGGTCAGACCTACAAATTACAAAAATTTATGAGCGGGAAGGGTGTTGATTGTTATTTTATTCGGATGTTAATTTCCTGATTATTTTGACTATTTGGAAAGAGACGTCCTCCGTTATCAAGGATCAGGGGAGGAATCGAACTGGATGCCTACCGGTTCCGCCTTGAAGAGTTTTGGCCCCTTACAGGAACCAAATCTCTTCAAGGCGGGTCGAATAATCAAAATCGCCATTCCAATCCCCCTGCCTTATTGGGGAAAACAAGATCCGACTCAACAAATGTGAAAATGGAAAAATATTGTATTTTCAGCTACTTAGTGATCACCTGCTTAGTCTGTTATTTACCATATATGGGGACAGTATCCACTAACACAAGAGAGATTTACATGAACGTGACATGTGGTTTTCGGTGTAACATCTCTGAATATAACGATATTTCTGGGCACCAATAGTTTATTTATTTTGAGAATTTCACCAGTTTGTTTCATATAATTTGGAAAAAATGGCCGTTTTTTGGTTCAAATATTCTAGAAAACAACAGGGGACGGGGCTACCAGGTTCGAGAGGATCAGGGGGGCTACGGCAACGGTAAAATCGATTTCGATCCCGATCCCGATAGCGATTTGGACGAAGGATAGCCTCAACCAAGCGAGGCTTGATGCCTGCACGCGGGCCGTTAGGGTTGAAAATCTCGTTGATTAGTGAACCCGACTGGTCAAAGCTATCCAAAGACATCAATATTTTGTCGATTCTTTATGACGTCAATGAGCTGATAACCAACGTCCCTGGATGACATAAGGAAGATACAATGAATCCCTCCGAAATCCTCATTTATAAGGACCGGCAAGGCAAGAGCAGAATCGATGTGCATCTGGAGGACGAGACCGTCTGGTTGACACAGCGAAGGTTCTCGGCCAGTTGAACGTCTCCGCAAGTTCTATAATCTCGATGCCATCATTTCCGTGGGGTATCGAATTAAATCTCATGTGGCCACGCGCTTCCGCATCTGGGCCACCCAGCGCCTCAAGGAATATATCGTCAAAGGTTTTGCGCTGAACGATGAGCGCTTCAAGAGCGGCAATGCGATGAATTATTTCACCGAGTTGCAGGAGCGCATCCGTGAAATTCGCCTTTCCGAGCGTTTCTTTTACCAGAAAATCAAGGACATCTACACCACCAGCATCGATTACGACCCAAAGGATGAAAAGACCCTGGAGTTCTTCAAGATCGTGCAGAACAAGCTGCTCTGGTCGATCAGCCAGCAGTGAAAGAGCTGGAGCAGGATATTCAGCGCATCATCCCGCCGGGGGAATCGGGTGTCGGCGATGCGTAGAGACCCTGATCCGCGCTCATGACATTTTTCATTTTCGGCAAGACATGCCCTCTCCCGATTTTTAGCCTCAGGAATCTGTAATCCTTGATTTTTCTGTAGTTTCAGGCATACTATGTCGATAAAATGGCGACTTACTATACTGAAAAGCGCAATTTATGGACATCATTTCCACACTGCGAAAAACCATCCCCTGGGAAGAATTCGACTATCAGGCCTTGTTGCAGGCTCTGAAGGATTACGCTTACCCGCGTGACAAGATCACTGACCTGCTCGCCAAAGGGGTGATCGTGCGGGTCAAGAAGGGGCTTTATGTCTTTGGCGACGACTATCGGTCCCGCCCCTACAGCCGGGAAATTCTTGCCAACCTGATCTACGGACCATCCTGTGTGTCCCTTGAATACGCACTGCACTACCATGGGCTGACGCCGGAAGGATCGGCGGCGCTGACCTCGGTGACCACCAAGCGGGGCAGAGAGTTCCAGACCCCGGCGGGACTGTTCCTCTACCGGACCCTCCCGGAAGCAGGTTTTCATATCGGCGTGCAGCGGGTTGAGCTGGACGATGGCCGGGCCTTTCTTCTCGCCGGGCCGGAAAAGGCTCTGGCCGACAAGTTCCGCAGTGACCGCGGTCTGCAACTCCGCACCCGGCGGGGCTGCCTGGAGTATCTGCTCGATTCGTTGCGGATTGCACCTGAGGATCTGAACCGACTGGATATCGATCTCCTCGACAGCATGGCTACAGCCTATCACTCACCGCGTGTTCAGCTGCTGGCGGACAGCATAGGTTATCTTCGAAAGGAGCGCCCCTGATCATGCAGAGTGCCGTTGCCCAGATGCTGGTTCGCTACAACTGCCACAGCAGTGATGACTATGTCCGGGCGCTGCGGGAGATTCTGCAGGAGATCGCCCTGCTCGGCCTGTGGCGCAGCAAGTTTTTCGAAAAAGCGGCCTTCTACGGCGGAACCGCACTGCGCATCCTCCATGGCCTTGATCGTTTCTCTGAAGATCTCGACTTTTCGCTGCTGGAACCGCTGCCCGATTTTGATCTGGCAGGCTACAGCGCAGCTCTGGAAAAGGAGATGAAAGCTTTCGGCTTTGATGTCAGGATGGAGCAGAAAAACAAGTCGGTCGTGACGGCAGTCCAGTCGGCCTTTCTCAAAGCAGATACGGTCAACCATCTGCTGGTCATTCAGGCTGGTGCGGACATCGCCCGGCAGATTCCACCCGGCCAGGTGATCCGCATCAAACTGGAAGTCGATACCGATCCCCCGGGTGGCTTTGCGACTGAGAGCCGTTACCTGCTGCAACCGTTGCCGTTCAGTGTCCGCAGCTACACCTTGTCCGATCTGTTTGCTGGGAAAATGCACGCCCTGCTCTGTCGGCGCTGGAAAAACCGGGTCAAGGGGCGCGACTGGTACGATCTGGTCTGGTACTGCGCCCGCTATCCGCAGCTGCATCTGGCGCATCTGGAACAGCGCATGCGCCAGAGTGGACACTGGACAGCAGAAACTCCCTTTACAACAGAAGCACTGAGAGAGTTTCTGCAGCAGGCCATCGACCAGCTCGATGTCGATCAGGCCCGCAATGAAGTCCTGCCCTTCGTCAGGGACCCGGTGGCGCTGGAGATCTGGTCCAGGGAGTTCTTCGCTGACATAGTGCAGCGCATTCAATATCTGTAACGTCATGAAGGTGACAGGGCCAGGCTTCCAAGTTGCCACTACCTGCCGTCCAGCCCGGATACCGTTGAAACAATCGAAATCGGGATCGGGATCGGGATCGTTCTTGCCGTTGCCGTTGCAGTAACGTGATCTTCTCAATCCCGATTTGGATAGCGATTTGGATAGCGATTTGGATAGCGATTTGGATAGCGATTTGGATAGCGATTTGGGCGAAGAACAGCCTCAACCAGGTGTTCGGCGATAAAGGTATATACCAATGAGATTATTCAATCATCAGGGCAGTTTCACCTTGAATGAGCAGCCGCAGTGCACTAAAATTTGTCAAATTCTGCTGCCGGGGGCAATTTATTCGCGTCATTCATCTTTATGAAGTGCGCCGAGCAGAGTTTGTCATTTGAAAATCGAAGGGTTCATTTCCATGCAACTCAGGCTCGAAGAACTTCCCTACCAACAACAAGCGATAACTTCAGTCGTCAGGCTGTTTGAAGGGCAGGAGCGCAACACCTTCGACAATGCCACCGACGAGGGGATTCGTTTCAATTACCTGCGGCTTTCCTCCGAACACCTGGCCGACAACACTCGCGCCGTTGCAGAATCCAACGGCATTCCCGGCGAAACTCAAAAAGCCGATGCTGAGCCCGATTTCTGCGTCGAGATGGAGACCGGCACCGGCAAGACCCTGGTTTATCTGAAGACCATTTTCGAGTTGTATAAAGAATACGGCTTCGCCAAATTCATTATCCTCGTCCCTTCGGTCGCCATCCGCGAAGGGGTACTGAACAGCTTTGCCACCTTTGCCGAGCAGCTCGAAGCCATTTACGGGTTTCGGCCCGATTGCTTTGAGTACGACAGCTCCCGGCTGCACAAGGTCTCGACTTTTATCGAAGCGCAGCATCCCCAGATCATGGTGATGACGTTGCAATCCTTCAACAGCGAGGAGCGCATTCTCAACCAGGCCCAACGCGAGGATCTGTTTGCCAACCTGCCGTTTATCGAGGCGCTGGGACGAACCCGGCCGATTATCCTCATGGACGAACCGCAGGAAGGGATGGATACCCCCAACGCCGTCGCCCGGATCGCCAAACTCACTCCGTTGTGTAAATTGCGCTACTCGGCGACGCACAAGGTCATGCGTAACCTGGTCTACCGTCTGACTCCCTTCGACAGTTACCATCAGGGGCTGGTGAAAAAAATCGAGGTGTTGTCGGTGGCCGAAAAGAACGATGAAGCCACCCTCAAGATTGAGGTCGAGGAAGTCCGCACCTTCAAAGATGGTCGCGAGCCACAGGTTAAGTTGCTGGCCTGGCGCTACGCGACCACCAAAAACGTCTACGAGTACAAGGCGACATCCTGGTTGAAGGTGGGCGATGATCTGGAAGCGAAGAGCGGCAATGTCAGTTATCGAGGCTACCGCATTGCCCGGATCGGCAAAGGGTTGCGCGACCGCAATTTCAAGGTCCATTTTGCCAACGGCACCGAACTGGTCGAGAAGGAACGCTCCCGCGATTTCGCCGGGATCTTCGGTGAGCAGCTGCACTGGCTGATCGATACCCATTTTCGCAAACGGGAAAAGTTGCGTGCCAAGGGGATCAAGTGCCTGTCGCTGATCTTTATCGACCGGGTCGATAACTATGTGCGCGAAGATGGCCTGATCCGCACCCTGTTCATCGAAAAGTATCGGCAGTTGCATCAGGTTCACTGTGGACGCCTGCCGACCGATGAAGAGATCACCGCCGCCCAGGGGTACTATTTCGCCCTGACCGGCAAGGGCGAATATACCGACAACGAACGCTCCATGATCAGCAACAAGGAGCTGTTCGATCTGATCCTGCGCGACAAGAACCAGCTGCTGGCCCTCGACAACCCGGTCGAGTTCATCTTTTCCCACTCGGCCCTCGGTGTCGGCTGGGATAACCCCAACATCTTCAATATTGCCACCCTCAATAACTCTTACAGCGAAATCAAGAAGCGCCAGGAGATTGGTCGCGGGCTGCGTATTTGCGTCAACCGCAAGGGGGAGCGCGTCTATGATCCGCCCGAGGTGGATGAAGAGGATGAAGTCAACCTGCTGACCGTCATCCCCAATGAAACCTACGAAACCTTTGTCACCCAGTACCAGCAGGAGATCGTCGATATCTACGGCACGGCCGCCGCCGGTGCTGAAACCCGCCACAAGCACAAGGGGCAGGACCGTTCGCGCAAAACCCTCAAGCGCAACGAATCCCACTTTAACAGCCCGGCCTTCCGCGAGTTCTGGCGACGGCTCAGCAAACGCACCGATTACACCGTGGCTTTTGATGAAGAGGCGCTGGTGACACGCGCCGCCGAAGCCCTCAACCTGATCACCACCCGCGAATACGAGGCTGAAATCACTCTTGACCGGATTACCAGTCTTGAACAGGCTGGCGTTGTGCGCGAGCGTATCGGCAGCGAAACCGCCCGGCTCAAGGCCCACTTTGCGCCCCTGGATCTGGTCGAGGAATTGAGCGAGAACACCGCGCTCGCTTACCCGACAGTGTTCAAGATCGTCTCACGGCTGACCAACTTCGATGCCCTGGTGCGCAACCCGCCGTTGTTCCTGCAGGAGGCGACCATTTTAATCCGCCGCATCGAGCTCGATGAAATGCTGCGCCAGCTCACCTACACCCCGAGCGGTCAAAGTTTTCCCATTGCCGAGTTCGAAGAGCAACTGATCCGCCACAGTGACCGCATCCAGCCGACGCCGCAGCGCGGGCTTTATGACGGCATCGTCTTTGACAGCGACATCGAAAAAGCCTTTGCCGCCACCGCCGACGGCGACCCCGAAGTGGTCTGTTTTCTTAAGCTCCCGGCCTTCTACAGCATCGCCACGCCCATCGGCCCATACAATCCAGACTTCGGCGTGGTGCTGAAAAAAGGCGGGATTCGCGGCGCAAGTGACGACTATTATTTCGTCATAGAAACCAAGGGGACCAACGACCTTGGGGACACCAAAGCGTTGACCGACAATGAGATCTACAAGATCAAGTGTGCCATTCAGCACTTTGCCGCTCTCGGTGTCGAAGCACGGGTCAACTACCACGCGCCGGTGAGGGATTATCGAAGTTTTAAGAAGTTGGCCGGGGCGTAAACCCCTCCCCCCAGCCCCCTCCCACAGAGGGGAGGGGGAGTAAACCATAAAACCATATCCTGCATCAGGCATTTAGCTCCCCTCCCTTTATGGGAGGGGCTGGGGGAGGGTGAGCCGTTGACAATAAACCTGACAGAAGCAGCGCGAGAACTCAGAAAGAACTCAACCGACGCCGAGCGCCTGCTCTGGCGCCACCTGCGCGCCAAGCAGCTGGAAGGCTTGAAATTCCGTCGCCAGGAACAGATCGGGCGCTTTATCGTCGATTTTGTCTGCTACCAAAAATCTCTGGTCATTGAAGCCGACGGCGGGCAGCATGCTATCGAAGCTGAAAAGGATGCTGAACGAACCGAT
>JARGFI010000070.1 GCA_029210745.1 Desulfuromonadales bacterium | reverse complement strand
CCGCTCGATGATCCGCCGTACCTGCAAAAACTTGGCTTCCGAATACTGGGCGTCATCCGAACCGGTCAGCGCCCCTTCGGTGCAGGCCCGCAGCTCCGCCTGGAATTCGCGGATGTCGGCATCGAGATTCATTTGCGCTTCGAGACTGATGTAACGGCCGGGGTTGTAGTCGATTTGGGTGAGCGATTCATTGATCCGGGCGATGCGTTCCTTGATGGTCTCCCGCTCGCGGGCCAGCTGGGACTGAAAGTTGGCCACCTCGCGAATGGTGTTCTCGTTCAAGAGCTCCTTAAACCGCCCCTCGAAGCGGGGCAGATCGTCGGCCCGGAGCCCGTCAAGCATTGATTTGAATTCAGGCCCGGCTGCGATATTGACATCCACATCCCGGGTTTCCAGCGGCCACTCCTTCTTGTATTCGGTCATCGCCTTGATGATTTTTTCGGACAAGCGCTTGATCTTCGAATCCTCCGCGTCGATCCCGGCCTGCAGCCAGTCGCGCATATCGCGCTCACGATTGTCGCAGGATTCGACTGTCAGTAACTGACTGCCGAGCGCCTCCTCGCGCATGCCTTCCAACATGGCAAATCGCCGGGCGGTATCCTCTGTTGTTTCAGCCAACAGGGTTTGTGCCTGTTGGCGCAGATCTTTGGCTCCGCTTATTTTTTGTTCGGTTTTCGAGCGCTTGTCCTTTCGTTCATCAAGCTGCCCCTCCGTTCTCCGCAACTGCTCTTCGAGTGCGGCCAATTGTGCCGTGAGAATTTTGAGCTGATCGGAAGCCGCCTCAAGCTCACGCTTTTCCGTTTCCAGATCGGCTATAAAAACCGCCAACGGCTGCCAGTCGAGGTCACGAAAGCTGGTGTATTCACCCAGTTTCGAGAGGATCGAAAGGCGCTTTTTGAGGGCGGACTGTTCCTCCTGCAACGTGGCGATGCGACCGGCGAGTTCAGCGAGGTGTGTCTCCCGCTGCCCCGCTTCTCTTTCCAAGGCCGCGATTTTTTCGACATTGCTCCACCCCAGCACATAGCGCCGCCGATCATCGAGGCGATGCCGGTCATCCTTTTCATGCCGCTCCCCCGGGGCCTTGATCTGCCCGGCCAGGGTGATGGCCCGGGTCTCGCGGCGGAACTGCTCCCGGGTCGCGCAGCAGGCCAGATCGAAGCGATGTGCCGCCTCCCGTTCGAGCCAGTCGTAAAAAGGCGAGTCGGGTTTAACCTGCAGCTTGCGCACCAGGGAATCGGCATGGAGCGCCGACAACTCGCGGCGCCCCCTTTCACGCACCCGGAAATAAACCAGCCGCCCTCGCAGGTTGGTTTGGTCAACCCATTCAGCCACCCTGGCGTAATAACGATCCGGAACCAGCAGAGACAAGCCGAAACCGTGGAGCAGCCGTTCGATGGCCCCTTCCCAGTCCCGCTCGTCCTCGCGGACCTGCAGCAACTCACCGGCAAAGACCAGCTCTTCCTCGGCCAGATCCAGCGCCTGGCAGAGCACACGCCGCATGGCGATCTGTTTTTCGTCGATATTGCTGACCCGGGCTTTCAAGCCCGTAATTTCGGTTTGCAACTGCTCGTATTCAGCCCGCCCCCGGGCAAATAAGACGCCTGCTTCATTGAGATCGTTCTGGGTGCGAACTTCCGCTTCTTCAGTCGTTTCGCGCCAGGTGGCGGTTTCGGAACCCTGCCGGAGAAATTCCTCCCCGGTCGCGGCGGGATGTTGCCCCAGGGCGCGTACCAGCTCGCCATAGCGGTCGGCTTTCCGTTTGCGCCGTTTGAGATCTTCCTGCTTCCGGCGAATCTCCGCGTCGATCCGCTCGATCCGATCGCCGCCGTTATCGGCGATGGTGCGGCGCAGTTCGCGTTCCCGCTCCTGCCGGCCACGCCGCTGCTCATCCAGTCGGCCGATGGCGGCCTGGTGGCGGCTCAACTCCTCATCCAGGGCGGCGAGACGTTTCTCCAGCAACTTCAGCTTGAGGGTGGCAAACCAGGGGCGCAGGGCATCGCGGCAGGCCCGCAGGTTCTCCGCCGCTTGCGCGAGCTCCCGATGCCGATCGCCGTCGCCCACCAAGGGCTCCAGCATCGCGACCTGCCGCTTCGCTTTAAGAACCGCTTCATGAGCCCGGTTGAGGTCTTCGAAATGCTGGATCAGGGCACCAATGCGTGGCGCGACATCGAATGGTTCGAGCATGTGGCTGCGGACGAAGTCGGTCAGGTTTCCCACCGACTTGAGGGATACGGTTTGATGAAACAGATCCAGAGCCTGCTCGTTGTCGATGCCGAAACGCCGACGGAACCAGGAGCCGTAAGGAGGGAAGCTGTCGAACAGCTCGACCCCCGCCCCGCGCAACCTTTTGCGCAGACCGACAATTTCGGGACCAAATCCGGAAAAATCCGCCGCGATGGAAAGATCGCCTTCGCAGGCGGCATAAAGGCGGGCCGGTTGGGCGGCGGCATCCTTCATCCAGAAGACCTGGGCGAGGGTGACGGTTTTGTCGTATCCGGCGTTGTAAAAGACGCCGAGGATCACCGAATAACTGTTGTGATCGCGCAGGGCGACCGCTTTGGCTCTGCCGAGGGTTTCCTGCCGTTCCGACTTGAAATAGCCCAGCACATAGGAACGCAGGGTGCGTTCGCGGCTGTCGGCGCCCGCCGCCTTGTTGTAGGCGACCCGGTGGCTCGGCACCAGCAAGGTGGTGACGGCATCGACCAGGGTCGATTTGCCGGAACCGATATCCCCGGTCAGCAGGCTGTTTTTCCCACCCGGCCGCAAGGTCCAGACCCGGCCATCGAAGGTGCCCCAGTTGAAAACTTCAAGACGTTGCAGGCGAAATCCGGCCAGCCGGTCATCGGCCATAAATTCCAGTTCGAGGGGTTCAGCCATCACTCCCCTCTTGCGGTTGCCGGTGTTGGCGCCGGTACTCGGCCAGTCGTTGATCAAAGTCGGCCAGCCATTGGGCATCGACAAATGCCTTGATGATCCGCCGGACTTCGATCATCCGCCCTTCTCCCCGCATCCGGCGGATAAAACCCAGCTCGGCGATTTTATTCAAGGTCGTATCGAGCTGGTCGGTCAACTTGACCTCGTTGCTGCCGGCCGGGAGAAAGATCCGGATCAATTCCAGCACTTCATCCCGGGAAAGAATCAGGCGCGTATCGCCGCCGCCGGCGTCAAACTCGGCGAGTTTCTTGCGTAAAAGCGCGAGCAGCAAACTGACCGGATAGGAAAGCTGCCGTCTGGCCACCAGCCGCGGAACGGTATTGCTCCCGTCCTCAGCGCTTTCCGGCTGAGAGCGCAAAAAGGCGTATCCTTCCGCCTCGTCAAGCATCAATTCCAGACCGAGCACGGCCACGTAGTCCCGAACCCCCGCTTGCCGGCCGAGCAGGGAGTTCCACAACCCCGGATTCTCCTCCCGGTAGAGCACCCCCTTCAAGAGGGGGACCACGACGGCCGAAAGTTCATGGGCCGGAGAGACCGGCCGGCCGGCATCCTTATCTGAATGATTCATTGTCAGTCCCTCACAAGTGCCTGTCCAGGAATGAGGATTTTTGTCCGAGAACGAGAAGCAAGGATGTCGGAAAAGCGCAGCGTACTTTGAGTACGTGAGCACTTTCCGACTCCGCGGCGACGAAGTTATCGGGCAAAAAGACCATTTATGGACAGGCACTCACTAAAATAATGCGTGGCAAGGTCGCCCGGCGGCTGACCCCCGTGTCGCTCCGCCAACACACCCGTTCCTGCTGTTCTTCATCCACCGCTGTCCCGGGCCATTCTCCGGCCAGTTGCAGATAGGCAACCAGTTCGGCCAGCCCGTGCCGAAGGGGATGGCGCGCGACCACCTCGCCCAGGCTGATCTGCCCGCACCCCTGAAGCTCCTGGCGAATGTTACGGGAGAGCTCGGCCCGGTCGACCACCACCTGGGCGTATAGAGCCGCGGTATCCACGGCCGCATCCCCTTCATCCAAGGCCAACTTGGCAATCAGGGGTTTGAGCGGTGGTCGATAGAGGGGTCTTTCCAGGGGAAGTTCGATGGACGCGGAGGTCGCGGCCAGGGAGACGAAATCCCCTGGCGGCAAATCTTCACGCAGCGCCAGGGCATGGTTTTCGACGCTGTGCAGGATATCCATGATCCGCCGATTTTCCAGCCAGGCCTGATCGTCGAGAAACCGGCGCAGCTGCTTTGATAGCCTGGCCACGGTCCGCTGGGTATGTTCGCCCGCCTCCAGCCAATCGTAGTGGACGCGGTGCAGGCGGGTTTCGGGACGCATCGCGGCGATCGGCGGCAAGGCCAGCACCTCTTCCAGCAAGCGGCTCAACTCCTCCTGGCGGGACTGCGACATCAGAAAATCCCAGAAGGCCCGGAAGCTCTTCCCCTGATCCGACTCGGCGATAATATCGCGTTCGCCCATAATCTCTTCAAGCAGCGCACCCTTGGCGCCTTCCCAAAGGGCAATACGCTCGCGAACCCGCCGGTCCAGGGTGCGAAAGTTGTGCTCGACCTCGCGAAAGTCGGTCAGCAGTTCCCGGGCCAGCTGCAGAAATTGCTGAAAACGATCCTTCAGGGCCGTGTCATCGAGAAGCGGAATATCACCGGCCAGGATACGGGCAATTTCCGTATCGATCTCGTCGCGGCGCTTTTGCAGCTCGTTTATCCGCACTTCGGGATCAGCCTGGCTCCCCTCGCTCATCTGGCGCAGCAATTCAAACAGGGTAAGGAGGCGCGACTCCGTGCCGACAAACGACCTTTCGGTCAATCCCGCAAGCCAGGCCAAGGCCTTTTCCGTCGCCGGAGTCAGGTCGAAGTGCGGTTCGTCGGTCCCGGCCGGATAGAATTTGCGCAGCCAGCCCTTGTCGTTTTCGGCCCAATCGTTCAGATAACTTTGCGCGGAACCGGGAAACGCTTCGCCGCCCAACTGTTCGCGCAAGGCAAAAAGCTCATCCTCCAGGGCCGCGATCAAATCCGCCTGTGCCAGAATCCGCACATTGGGCGCCACAAATACCCGGTACAGAAAACCGGCCACCAGCGGCGCATGATTGGCGCGCAACAACCGCCAGGCCGGGTGGTTCTGGCGGAGCAGCTCCAAGGTGGTGTAATCGAGTGCCATAGATTCGTCATCCGTTAGACAAACGAAAGTTTTTTCAGCCCCTGCAACAAACCCTGGGCCTTTTTCTGCCCACAGAAAAGCTCAAACTGTCGCCGGGCCAGCTTCGACGGCGCCGTCCTGCCGTTCTCCCAACGGTTGACCGTGGCGAAGCTCACCCCGAGGGCGTGGGCCAGCTCTTCCTGGGAGAGGGCCAGCTGCCGCCGGACCTCCTTGACCGTTGCCGGAAAGTTTTCGGGCTGGCGGATCATGGCCTTTGGATATCTCCCGCTGACCGGACGAGGCGCAACAGGCCGGGTGAGACGTTCCACTGGTGGCCGTCGTCGGTGGCGACGCTGACCGTCTTCTTGTTGAGGCGCAACACCACGCCTTCCAGCCTCCGGCCGTCCGGGGCCTGGAAGCCAAGTGGATCAGACATTGACCCGCTCCTGTTCGATGTAGGGGCGCAGTTCCGGCCGCAGGGCCTTTTCGGTGACCAGATCCACCGGGCAGCCGAGCAGGTCCTCCAGGTAGAACTGCACGCCGAAATAGCGCTTGGAGGTTGCCGGACCATCGAAGGCCACCAGCACATCGACGTCGCTGCCGCTGGTCGCCCTGTTGCGGGCGGTCGAGCCGAACAACGCCAACCGGGTTACGCCGAAACGGGCCTGCAGCTCCGGCTTGCCGCGGCTCAGCAGCTCAAGGACTCGCTCTCTGTTCATTGTTCAACCTCCGAGGATCGGTAACCGGTCACCGGTGCGGCCGCCAAATTGCCAAAATCGCCAGGCGCGCAAGGGGCATTCAAAACAATTCGCCAATATAACATCTGCTATGCGGCGTGCAACTCAAAATCTGAGGAGGATCCAACATATTCAAAACCATCCCGGTATGTAAGGCCCATAGAGGCAAGAGCGAAAAAAATTAAGCCGAGCCACGCCACTTTATTCCGCAATGGCATCCCTGCGAGACTCGGCCGCGGCTCGCACTCCGTGTACTGCGCGAACCGAATTCCGGTAATACCCAAAAAACAAAACCCGCCCACAACCGGGTGCGGTTAGTGGGCGGGTTTGTCTTTTTAAAATGGTGGAGGGTGCGTCGACCTGGAGCAAAGTAGTCTCAAAGCCCGCACGCCTCGTAACTCCTTGATAATAAACGCCCAAGTCATCTCCCACAACCACTTCCCGACAACCCGACCAGAGAAACGAATTTCTCCCCTGATTTCCCGGCACCGGACGAGGGTGACGGGTTTTCAGTAAAACCGGATACCTGGCGTCGAGCCGCAACAACTTCGAATCCGGTTTTCGGACGCCGGTTCGGTTCCCGAAAACGGAATCGAATGGAATCGCTCGCCGTTTCGACAAACCATTTGCTTTTCCCAGCCAGCCAAGCATGAATGACACCGGTTGCCAAAACGAACAGGGAGCACCGGGCCATGCCATGATCGAATGCCTGAAACGAATCATCCGCGAATACCAGAGCCTTGAACCGCTGGACGGACTGCTGCCCCGGCGTGTCGCCATCGGCAGTCTGCCGGGCAAGGTCTCGGTAGTCACCGGCGTCAGGGGGAGCGGCAAGACCACCTTGCTGCGTCAGGGTATCCGGCAGATGATCGAGAGCGGTGTTCCCCGCGAGAACATCCTCTCTCTCGATTTGGCCGATGATCGGCTTTACTGGTTGCGGCACGAGAATCCGGATCTCATCCTGGAGGTGTACTTCGAGCTCCACCCTCAGAAGCGCGGCAGCGAGACGGTCCATTGCTTTTTCGATGAGGTGCAGGCGCTCCCGCACTGGCAGCTCTTCATCGCCCGTCTGACGCGCACCGAAAAATGCGAGGTCACCGTGGCCGGTTCCTTGCTGCCTTCACCGGCGGAGGAAACCGCCAGCCCTCTGACCGGCCGGATCGTCTCCTGGGAGATTTTCCCGTTTTCGTTCCGGGAGTTCCTTGACGGCAAGGGCATCGAAAGCGTTGGTCCGCTCCCCACCAAGCAGCGGCTAACCATCCAGAGGGCGTTCGAGGCCTACTGTCAGGTCGGCGGCTTCCCCGGTGTCAACCGACTCGACCAACTGCAACGCATCGCGGCCCATCAGGTCAACTGGAACGCGATTATCGCCAGCATCATCGGCCACCACAACATCTCCCACCCTCGGGCGGTGATCGATCTGGCCCACTGGCTGGTGGACAACACCGGTTCCTTCTATGCCGTCAGTCACCTGACCGATTATCTGAAATCCATCGGCCACCGGGTGCGCAAAAGCTCGGTGGTCGATTGGCTCGTCGCGTTCGAGGATGCCGGGCTGCTGTTCAGCGTGAACATCTTTTCCAGCTCGCCGACCCGCATCAGCGTCAATCCCCGCAAGGCCTACTGCATCGATCACGCCCTGGTGGCCTCGGTCAGCTCCGGCATCCTTACCAACCGCGACAGCCTACTGGAGAATCTGGTGTTTACCGCGCTGCGCCGGGTAACGCCGGAACTCTTCTACCACAAGACCAAGACGGGCCGGGAGGTGGACCTTGTCGCGCTGCTGCCGTCAGTGCCGGGACAAGAACGAACCATACTGCTGATTCAGGTCTGCGCCTCGCTGGCCGACCCCCGCGTCAAGCAGAGCGAAGTGCGTTCCCTCTCCGAAGCCATGGTCGAACTGGCGGTGGCGGAGGGGACCATCGTCACCTGGCGCACCGATGAAACCATCCCCGTGGGCTTCGGCACCATCCAGGTGGTGCCGGTCTGGCGGTTTCTGCTGGAGATGGAGCTGCGAACCTAAAATTGCGGCTCGTCTTA
>JARGFI010000006.1 GCA_029210745.1 Desulfuromonadales bacterium | reverse complement strand
TCATCGGGCAGATTATTCACGTGTTACTCACCCGTGCGCCACTTTACTCGCGGACCGAAATCCACTTTCACGTTCGACTTGCATGTGTTAAGCACGCCGCCAGCGTTCGTTCTGAGCCAGGATCAAACTCTCCAGTTTATATTCTGAAAAGATGATCTTTCTCTTTACTTACGTCTTATGACGTTTCTTCTTTTACTCGCAACTTTTTCGTTACGTCTGCTATTTAGTTTTCAAAGACCAAGGGTTTTTGTCGATCAACATCGCCCTGTCGACGATGGCTTTTCAGAATATCGAAACAGTCGCTGACTGTCAAGATATTTTGTCTGCAATTTTATTTTTTCTGACACTTTCCGTTGCTTACTCATCGCCCCGACTGTCTGGCGTTTTCTGCAACGGAGGCGAACAATACTGAAAGTCGGGATTGATGTCAAGATCTATTCGAAAGTTTTTTTATTCGTCCCCGAAAAAAGCCCATTAAAACAGGACAACCTACTGATATTACTTATATTTAAAGATTATCCAAGTTCTGAAAAAATAATGCGCACAAAGCGTCTTTTTCCGGTTTGCACCACATATTCACCCTGGGGACCAACCGCGTAATCCGGGCTATCAATCTTTTCGCCATTGACCCTGACCGCCCCCTGGCTAATCAAACGACGGGCTTCACCGTTTGATTTCGTCAGTCCGGCATCGGCCAGCACCCGGCAGAGCCAGACTGGTTCGTTTTCAGTGATTCTGATCTCGGGGATGTCGTCCGGAACTTCCTTGCACTTGAATTGCTGAATGAACTCTTCCTCCGCCTGCTGGGCGACAGATTCGTCATAGAAGCGCGCAACCAACTCACGTGCCAGCGCGCGCTTGCTTTCCAAGGGATGCGCACCACCTTCCTTGCCAGCAACCCCGTCCTCCACCTGTTGCAGGGCAGCAAGGTCGACATCGGAGAGGAGCTCATAATAACGCACCATCAACGCATCAGAAATGCTCATCACCTTGCCATAGATTTCTTTGGGCGGCTCGGTAATACCGATGTAATTATGCAGCGACTTGCTCATCTTGTTGACACCATCAAGTCCTTCGAGAAGCGGCATCATCAAAACACACTGCGGTTCCTGGCCATACTGCTTTTGCAACTCGCGTCCCACCAGCAGATTAAATTTCTGATCGGTGCCGCCAAGCTCCACATCCGCTTCTAGGGCGACGGAATCATACCCCTGCACCAAAGGATAGAGAAATTCATGGATAGCAATCGGCTGCTGGCCGGTATAACGCTTATGAAAATCGTCCCGCTCCAGCATCCTGGCGACAGTATGCCGCGCAGCCAGACCGATCAGGTCGGCAGCCGACAACTTACCCATCCATTCACTGTTAAAAACGACGATGGTCTGCTGCGGGTCGAGAATTTTGAAGACCTGCTCTCGATAAGTTTCTGCGTTTGCCAGAATCTGATCGCGGGTCAGGGCTTTGCGGGTTTCATTCTTGCCGGTGGGGTCACCGATCATCCCGGTAAAATCGCCGATCAGAAACAGGATCTGATGGCCGAGATCCTGAAATTGTTTCAGCTTCTGGATCAACACCGTATGACCGACATGCAGGTCGGGGGCAGTGGGATCAAAACCTGCCTTGATTTTCAGCGGCCTGCCCGTCTCAAGCGACCGGGTCAGTTTTTTTTCCAGCTCGCTTTCAACCAGTATCTCGACGGCACCGCGTCGCAAAATTTCCATCTGTTCCGCTACTGACTTCATTCCCATCTGTCTTTGCTCCGCACCTGCTTGAATCAGTTATTTTCAACCAGTTCGTTAATCCGCATGATCGTGGTCGCGCGACCGTTCTGGTCATCAATATCGATCACCACCGCGTTGATCATCGGATCTTTTTTGGCGACTTCAAAACGCGTCGGCAACTGGGTGAGAAAACGCTCCGTCGCCAGCTCCTTGCGTATGCCGATGATCGAGTCACGACTGCCGGTCATGCCGACATCGGTAATATATGCAGTACCACCGGTCAGAACCCGTTCATCAGCGGTCTGGACATGGGTATGGGTACCGACCACGGCAGAGACCCGCCCAGCGAGATAAAAACCGAGAGCCACTTTTTCGCTGGTTGCTTCAGCATGAAAATCGACCAGAATAATCGATGTTGTTTTACGTAGCTCGTCAACCAACCTGTCGGCAACCAGAAAGGGGTTATCGAGTGGACTCATGAACACTCGCCCCTCAAGATTAAGCACGCCGACCGCCGTCCCGCCGTTGGTGTGAAAAATACCGGCGCCACGCCCCGGAACCCCGGCAGGATAGTTGGCGGGGCGGAGCAGTTTCGGTTCACTGTCCAAAAGCGGATAAATATCCCGTTTGTCCCAGACATGATTGCCAGAGGTAACCACGTCGACACTCATCTTGAGCAATTCACGTGCGACATCGACGGTCATACCGAAACCGGCAGCGGCATTTTCGCCATTGATCACCACCAGATCGATCAGATGGCGATCGATCAAACGATCGAGCTGAGTCGTCAGTGCATGTCGACCACAACGGCCCACCACATCCCCGACAAAAAGTAATTTCATATTGTCATCCCCACGCGTGACGGTGAAGCTGGTATTCTGCCGAACTGACGATGGTTATTCATTATTTGGCATATTCCGTTGCCCGCGTTTCGCGCACAACATTAACCTTGATCTGTCCGGGATAAGTCATTTCATCCTCCACCTTGCGGGCAATGTCCTTGGCCAGAACATGTGCCTGGGCATCGGAAATTCTGTCGCTGGCAACCATGATCCGTATCTCGCGACCGGCCTGAATCGCGTAGCAGCTGGTAACGCCGTCGAACGATGTTCCGATCCGCTCCAGATCACGCAAGCGCTTGACGTAGGTTTCCAACATCTCCCGGCGTGCGCCCGGACGCGCCCCGGAAAGGGCATCTGCGGCCTGGACCAGCACCGCCATGATCGTCTCGGGTTTTTCATCTTCATGGTGGGCACCGATGGCATGAACAATCTTCGGAGTCTCACCGTATTTGCGCGCCAGGTCGGCACCGATAACCGCGTGCGAACCTTCAATCTCATGGTCAACGGCTTTGCCGATATCGTGCAGCAATCCGGCCCGTTTCGCCTGTTTTACGTTGATGCCGACCTCGGAGGCCAGAATACCACATAGAAAGGCAACTTCGAGGGAATGCTGCAACGCGTTCTGCCCGTAAGACGTTCGGTAGCGCAACCGCCCGATCAGTTTAAGTATTTCCGGGTGAATGCCATGTACACCGACATCAAAGGTCGCCTGCTCCCCCGCCTCGCGGATTGCTTCATCAACGTCCTGCTGCGCCTTGGCGACCACCTCTTCAATCCGCGTTGGATGAATCCGTCCATCAGCAATCAAACGCTCCAGCGACAGACGGGCAACTTCCCGCCGCACCGGGTTGAATCCGGAAATAATCACTGCCTCCGGCGTATCGTCGATGATCAGGTCGATGCCGGTCGCGGCCTCGATAGCGCGAATATTTCGTCCTTCGCGCCCGATGATCCGCCCTTTCATTTCGTCGGCAGGGAGCGGCACCACGCTCACCGTCTTTTCGGCCACGTAATCACCGGCATAGCGCTGGATGGCCAGGGAGAGAATCTCTTTTGATTTTTTGTCAGCAGTCTCGCGAGCTTCATCCTCAATCTGTTTAATCAGTTTGGCAGAATCGTGCCGTGCTTCACTCTCGATCGCTGCAAGCAGCTCTTGCTTTGCTTCTTCGGCACTCATGCCACTGACTCTTTCCAGTTCACGCTGCCGTTCGGCGATCAACGAATCAACCTCGCTTTCACGTTTCTGCACAGCAGCTTCTTTGGTAAAAAGATCCTTCTCCTGCTGACTGAGCTGTTCTTCCCGCTCATCGGCCTGCGCTAGCTTGCGATCAAGCTGTTCCTCTTTCTGTACCACGCGTTTTTCTTGTAACTGAATTTCACGGCGCAGCTCCCGTGCTTCTTTTTCCCATTCGGCCTTCCCTTCCAGAACAGCATCCTTGGCTTGAATGACCGCCTCTTTGCGGATGGTATCGGCTTCTTTTTTGGCATCTTCGACAGTCTTGACGGCCAGCTCTTCGGCACTGGCCAACTTCCCTTCACCAACCTTGCGGCGCAACAACATCCCGACAAAAACACCTGCGCCGAGTGCGGCAACCGTTGCCAGAATGATATGAATCAGTTCGATTTTCACAACCCAACCTCCTTGCTTGTTATGCCTTGCGGCAATAACTATATTAATCCGGGAAACGTTGAATGGTTTCCTCGGTAACCAGCACATTGAGCCGCTGATCATGTTCCTCGGTCGGCAGCGCATCAACCAGCTGCACCCGATAAGCAACACCGACTGCTGTCTGTTTCTTCAACCGGGCCAGGACCCGATCATAATAGCCCTTACCATAACCAAGCCGGTGACCACTGCCATCGAATGCAACACCGGGAACCACCAGCAAATCGATCTGTGCAACCGCGACAACCTCACCGGCGAGTGGTTCCGCGACACCGAAGCGTCCCGGGAGCAACTGCGCCAGAGAGGTCACGACAAGAAAATCAATTTCGGCATCACGGACTCGGGGGAAAACGACTCGCTTCCCGGCGCCCAGTGCTGCGGGCAACAGTGCCGAGATGTCAACCTCATTACGAATCGGGCTGTACAACGCGACGGTACGCGCCGCCAGGTATTCGGGCAGTTGGGTCAAACGCCGGGCAATCAACTGGCTGGCGCGATCGCATTCCTCAGGCGATAACGCCTCACGCCGGATCAGTTGCCGTTGGCGAACAGATATTTTCGGCACTCGGAGCTCCGTTTCAACAGCGGTCTCCGTATCGGGGGGGGGATTTCCACAAAAGGAAGGCAGGTTCGATTTAGTCGGTCTCGTTCACCACGGTGAACGAATCGTGTCAGGTCGATCTCGTCAACTGTGCTCCGTCCACGAGCCGCTCGGAAAGAGCCATGCGCACTCCCGAACTACATAATGAAGGCATATCTTCTCAACTATTACCATCATCTCTATCATCGACCAATCGCGTCGCGCGGCCGCTGGCCGCCAACGATAACACCCTGTAACGGGCGAATTGAACCGCTGCCAATCTATTTGAAAATCTCCGTCGCTACGGAGGAATTAGCTGCCCGCAAACATCAGCTGTCGAAGAGTCCCGGTTCCGCCGGAGCCGCAACCCTGTTCGCCTCTTCCATTTGCTCCACCAGCGCCGTCAGGCGCTGTTCAGTTTCGCCATCCAGACCTGCGCCAGAATCACACAGCTGCAAATAGCTCCCGGACACATTAAACAGCGCCAGAATCACGGTCCGTAATGAATCTACAGAACTGTGCACCCGGGCAAGTTCTATGCGTTCATTGACAAACGCGGCAACACGCTGGGCCTCGGCGGGAGAGGCATCGCTCCGGAGCGTAAACTGTTGCCCGAAAATCGTGACCTGCACGGCGTGTTTCACGACGTCTCCCGTTCAATCACACTGAGTTTGTCGAGGATTTCGTCCAGTTCGGTTTTCAGTCGTTCACGATCCGCTACCAGCGCCTGCTTGTCAGCCAGCAACAAGCGGTTCTCCTGCTGCAGCCGCTGGTGCCGCGCGAGTAACGCCACGGATTGTTGTTCCAGACGTTCTATCAGTTTTATCGTCATAACTCAAAACAACTCATTCGAGTCTACATAGTAAAAAAGCTGTCCGCTAAAGTCAAGAATCATTCCTCCTCGCCGAACAACGCCGCGACAAACAGTTCCGGGTCAAACGGGCGCAAATCATCAACTTGCTCACCGATCCCGACAAAACGGACCGGGATGCCAAGTTCGGCCCCAATCGCGATGACAATTCCGCCCTTGGCGGTGCCATCCAGCTTGGTCAACACGAGGCCATTCACCTCGACCATTGCGGCAAAAATCTTCGCCTGCGACAAAGCATTCTGACCGGTGGTCGCGTCAAGAACCAACAGCGTTTCGTGTGGCGCGCCAGGGATCTCGCGCTCCAGCACGCGCCGGATCTTCTTCAATTCTTCCATCAGATTGACTTTGGTGTGCAAGCGTCCCGCAGTATCCAGGATCAGCACATCAGCCTTGCGCGCAACTGCCGCTTTCGCCGCGTCAAACGCAACGGCGCCCGGATCCGCGCCCTCGCCGTGACGAACAACATCAACCCCGGCCCGCTTACCCCAAATTGTCAACTGCTCCGCCGCTGCCGCACGAAAGGTATCCCCGGCACCGATGACCACCTTTTTCCCTTCAGCAACCAGCCGTGCGGCCAACTTGCCGATCGTTGTCGTCTTGCCAACCCCGTTCACACCAACGACCATGATGACACTCGGCTGCGCTGAATCGAGATCGAAAGAGCTCGCAGAGGACTTGAGGCGATTACCTATCTCCTCTCGCAACAGCTTTTTAACCGTCGCGACTTCTTTCAACTCGCCGCGCTGGGCGCGTAACCTGACGGCCTGCACCAGTTCCTGCGTCGTCTTCATTCCCAGATCGGCGGTGATCAGGATTTCTTCCAGTTCCTCCAACAGCGCATCGTCAATCGCCCCTCCCCCCAGCAGGCTATCGATCCGGCCAACCAGTACAGCGTTGGTCTTCGCCAGCCCGGAACGCATACGCCGCAACAAGCCATCAGGCGTCTCCACCCTCGAAGACAAATCTGGCTCTGCTGCCGTTGAAGGCATATCAACGGCGGCAATCGGGGCGGCATCCGGCTCATCAGCTGCCTTTTCTGCTGCTGCCAAAGGGGCATCATCTCCTGCCGGAGTTTTGCGTGTCACCCGCAGCAGCGCTAGAATCAGAACGGTAACGAGCAGTGTCGCCGCCAAGTAAATCGTCGCCAGAGCCGCCAGTTGACAATACTCCTGCGGAACGCCGATGTGCGCCAACGCGCCTGTCAACACGACCATCAATTGAGAAAAAACTTCCATGATTCCGTCAAACTCCAATCTACTATTAACAAAGGACTTCGGAGCGCAGCGCTTTCACACAGCGACGTGCTTCGAAAAGTGCACGTCCCAGCACGGTATCGTTGCGCTCCATGACGAAGACCAAAAAATAATCGGCGGTGATCGGCAGGATCATTGTATGTGCCAGATTGGTGACAACAACGATCTCTTCCAGGTCATTCCCTTCCAGAGCCTTGACCACCTGACGAAAATGACTGAGGATCACCCCCTGATGAGCACCGATAATTTTGATTTCAAAATCATCCATGCGCGACACCTGATCGACCGCCTCCCCTTCCCAGTCAGCGACAATGGCCCCTCGTGCCCCGTCAATGCTGTCGATCAAGCGACCCAATAGTTTTTTAAATGGCATGGTTAGCTCGCAAGCGCATTAATTTGCACTGAAACCAGTTTCGAGACCCCCGGTTCCTCCATCGTTACACCATAAAGGGTATCGGCGATCTCCATCGTGCGTTTGTTGTGCGTGATGATAATAAATTGCGACAGAGTGGACATCTCGCGCACCATCTCGTTGAAACGCCCGATATTGGCATCATCGAGCGGGGCATCAACCTCATCGAGCATGCAAAACGGCGAGGGTTTGATGAGAAAGATCGAAAAAATCAGCGCGACCGCAGTCAACGCTTTCTCGCCACCGGATAACAGACCAACACTTTGTAATTTTTTCCCCGGCGGTTGCGCAACGATCTCGATCCCGGTTTCGAGCAGATCGTTTTCATCGGTCAGTACCAGCTCGGCGCGTCCGCCGCGAAAGAGCCGCGGAAAAACGTCCTTGAAGTTTTCATTGACCTGCTCGAACGCCTCCTTGAAACGTTTGCGAGTCGTGCGATTGATCTTGCCAATCGCCTGCTGGAGACCATCCATCGATTGACGTAAATCATCTTGCTGTTCGGTCAGAAAACCACTGCGCTCTTCAAGCTCACGATATTCTTCGATGGCAGTCAGATTAACCTCCCCCAACAGCTCAATCTGCCGTCGCAACACGTCCATCCGCCCGGCAGCCAGATCACTGTTAAACTCCGTTACGGGCAGGGCCGCTTCAGCGAGGTCAATGCGGTAGCGCTCCAGAATTGCCTGACGTAAATGCTCCGCCTCGATTTCCTGTTCGCGCAACCGCAGCTGCAACGCCGCCAGGCTCTCCCGGGTGGCATTGACCTGGGTGCGTAGTTCCTTCAACCGTGATTCACAACTTTCGATAGCACGCGCAGCGAGTTCAAAAGCATCCCGCTGGGCATCATAAGCGGCTTTTTCGGCACGGCGGAGATTGAACCGTTGCTCCAGTTCAGCGCGCAATCGCTGCTGTTCTTGTTGCAAGCGTGCGCGCTCCTCGCGCCCCTCTTCGGCCTGACTCAGCAGCAGAATTTTCCGCCCCCGCAATTCTTCGCGCATCTGCCGCAAACGGGTGACACCCTGTTTCTCGGCTTCTTCGCGTTCCCGCAGCCCGGCAACCGCTACCCTGGCGGTTGTTACCTGCTCACGAGTCTGCTCAATGGCACCGCGCAACCCCTGCAACTCGGACTGCAACGCCGCCACCGCTTCTTCGCGAAGAAGTTTATCCCGCTCCTGCTCCAGTCGCCCGGTTCCGGCGGCCTGCTGACGTCGAACCAGCTCCTCCCGCTCTTCATGCAACTGTCCCTCTTCCAGTTGCAGCACTTCAACCCGCTCCTGAAAACGCGCCACCTCGGACTGCAACCGTGCCAGTTCACGTTCGTTGTCAACCACCTTCCGTTCTTTGTGGCGCAGCCCGGCATCGATCTCCCCCTGACGTTCTTCCGCCACCTTCAGTTCGTTGCGCAGCCCCTGCCGTTCGGACTGCAATTTTTCGACTTCAGCGACCAGCCGGGTCACCTGAGCAGCCAACTCCTTCATCTCCCGCTTTCTGTGCAGCACCCCCTGTTGCAACGCCTGTTTGCCACCACCGCTCAACGCCCCAGCACAGGTCAGCACGTCACCTGCTTCAGTCACCAGAATCACCCCGTCCGGGAGCTGCTGAGCGGTCAGATACGGTTGCAGGTCAGCGACCAGATAGATGTCCGCCAGCAAGTTTTCTACCTGCGTCGCCGTTGCATCACGGGGCTTAACCAGTTCGGAGAGGGGCGTACCGGCGGCAAAAACGCTCCTCCCTGATTTGAAGCCGGGGAGCAGAAAGGTGCACCGCCCTTCCTTGCGCCGCAGATAATCAAGCGCCTCAGTCGCCGCCGCGACCTCCTGCGTCACCAATGCCTGCAGACGTTCGCCCAGCACTGCCTCAACCGCCGCCTCATAGCGCGCCGGAACTTCCAGCGCATCTGCCGCGACGCCATCGAAACGCCGGTTCAGTTCGGTGTCACGCAGCAGCGACTTAACTCCGGCACCGTAACCTTCAAGACTTTTTTCCAGCTGACGCAGCGATTCCAGCCGCGAATGATAGCGATTATATTCTTCGCGTTTGAGGAGCAGTTCTGCTTCGTTTTCGTCGGAGCTCAACCGCAGTTGACGCATCAGTTCATGCAGTTCATCGCGCTCACGTTGCAGCTCACCGCGCCGGGTGCGCATCTCGTGCAAACCGGCATCGAGCGACGCCAACTCGGCACTGGCCGCTTCCCAGCGCTCCCGTACCGCCACCGCTTCATGCCGGTTGCGCGCCTCGCGGTCATCCAGGGAGAGCAGCTGTTTTTGCGCCTCTTCCTGTTGTGCGCCAAGCCGCGACAGTTCGTTGAGCATCGCATAGAGGTCGGTGCGCGCCTGATCGAGACGCGCGGACAAGGCAGCTTCCTGCTCCTCAAGGACCGCCGCGTTGTGGGTGGCTTCTTCGAGGCGGCGGGTCTCGGTAACCAGCCGTTCGCCAAGGTCTTCCCGTCCTGCGGTCAGTGTTTGCGCCTCCACCTCAAGCTCCCCCAGCCGCCGGTCACAGTCGTTGGCCTCGGCGAGCAGGCGTTCACCGCGCAACGCCAGGCTGTCCGCTTCCTTGCCGCTGAATTCGATCCGGTTTTCGTCGTTTTGAATTTCGGCGGTCAGGGCAAAGAGTTTTTCCTGAACGGCTGAGAGGGTTTTTTCCTGCTCGGTTTGGGTCAGGCGCAGGTTTTCGAGCTCAAGCTCATGTTGCAGCAGCTGCGCGGACAGACGCTCATGTTCCGCCTGTTGCATCCCCTCATTGCTCAGTGCCGCAGCACAGGCCTGGCGCAGCTCAAGGAACTTTTCCAGCGCAAAGCGGGTTTCGATCCCCTTGAGCTCCTCACGCAGCGTCCGGTAACGTTCCGCTTTTTTTGCCTGCCGATTCAAACTGTTAAGCTGACGCCGCACCTCGCTGATGATATCACTCAGGCGCAACAGGTTCTGCCGCGTTGCCTCAATCTTGCGCAACGCGGCCTTTTTACGATTCTTGAACTTCACCACCCCGGCCGCTTCCTCAATCAGCACCCGCCGCTCCTCCGGCTTCGCATTGAGGATCATGCCGATCTTCCCCTGCTCGATGATCGAATAGGAGCGCGCCCCGCCGCCGGTGTCCATAAAGAGTTCCGTGATATCAAGCAGACGACAGGGGGTATTATTGAGCAGATAGTCACTGTCGCCGTTGCGATGCAGGCGGCGGGTGACGGATATTTCAGCGTATTCATTGAAGGCGGGGGGGCCGTTGCCGTCGGTATTGTCGAACGTCATGCGTACTTCGGCCATACCAAGCGGCTTGCGCGACTCACTGCCACCGAAGATGACATCCTCCATCAACTTGCCGCGCAGATTCTTGGCGTTCTGCTCCCCCATCGTCCAACGGATTGCATCGACAATATTACTCTTGCCACAGCCGTTCGGACCGACGACCGCGGTAATGCCGTCGTTGAATTCAAAAGTGGTTTTGTCGACAAATGATTTAAAGCCGACGATGTCAACACGCCTGATTTTCATAGAATATTAAACTCGCCGCACACAGCAGTGGGGCTATGAAGATGAGTGGAAATCGAGCAGAGCATAGTAGCAGGGAGGGGGGGGCAAGTAAAGCAGAGAATCGGCGGATAATGCGGTCAAATTGCGGATAAATCGTTGCCGGGCAGCTTCGTTAATTCCGCAAATATCACGGGGCGTGATGCCGAGGCCTTAATGACTCAGATAGGGCACCAGGGATAACAGCCGCCGGTAATCTTCGTAGCTCAACGAACTGGACCAATGTCCGCTGACCATGCCGACCCCGATCCCCGCCAGAAAGAGGGACACCACCACGGACGGATAGATCCACACCGGAAGCGGACGGCGCCAGAAAACAGGCTGCATGGCAAGGACATTTTTTCCCGGGCAGTGCGCGACACAGGTGAGACAGCCGGTACATTCCGGCGTAGACACCGTCGTGCTGGCATGTACCGCAATGGTTGCCGGGCAAGCGGCGCTACAGCGTTGGCACCCGGTGCAGTTTGACGCATTGCGTCGAATCTTGAACGGGCTGACGAGGCTTGCCAGTCCCAGCAAGGCACCATAGGGGCAGAGGTACCGGCACCAGAAATTTTTAAAGAGCAGCGACAGCAGGGTCAGCATTGCCAGGACAACCATCGTCGTCACGGACATGCGGGTAAAAAAGTGGAGCATCTTGATATCACTGGCCGCCCAATAAGGAGCATCCAGAAATCCGCCAAGGGCCTCACCCGGCATGTCGAGGAGGATGAGTTTGATGAAAAACACCAGCAGCAGGTATTTTATCCCCCGCAGAAAAAAGTCCGGCCAGCGCCAGATCTTAAAGTTCCGCCCGAACAGCGATTTTCCCAGCTTTGATGCTACCTCGGAAAGGGTACCGACCGGGCAAATCCAGGAACAGAATGATTTCTTGGCCAGCATACTCATCAGCAGAATCGACAGAAAAATAATCAATGCCGCTGGATGGACCGGGTGAACAGTGCCGGAAAAGAGCATATATTTGAGGCTGACCAGGGCACCGATAGGCAGAAACCCCTCAACGCCCGGTGGCCGGGAAACCAGGGGCGCGGCCGCGCCAATCTCCAGAGAATAGACAAACAATCCGAAACGCACACCGATGCCGACTATCCAGAATAAAAAACACCATTGCACAATCGTGCGGATTGCAATTATCGGTTTTTGACCAAAGATCGTCATATGAAAAAACTTTCCTGAAAATTTCGGGGGCAGGATAAACTCATCCCGAAACGCCAGATTATTTACGGGGATTTCAACATACCACGTAGCTGCAAAGGGCAACCACAGCCGCAGCAAGAGTATGCAACATCGCTCCTGAAAATTCCTTGACCATGGTCAAACACGATGACCTCGATAAAAAATCAAAAGAACCGCGTAAGTCTTGTATCGCCGTCAGATCCTTGCGCCCCTCAAAACGCCCCCTTCTCCTGCTCCACCCCCGGCATCACTCCGCCCACCCTCATTAACCGCAGGAACTCCCGGCGCGTGACGTCCCGCGCACCGAAACGCAGCAGATGTCCGGTGGTCTGCTGACAATCAAGGAGGACAAAATCGCGTTCACACAAACGTTCAACCAACGCCACGAACGCCACCTTTGAGGCATCGGTCTGACGGTGAAACATCGATTCGCCGAAGAAGCAACGCCCCAGACAGACCCCGTAAATACCACCGGCCAGCTCGCCATCGGCCCAGCATTCGACCGAGTGGGCATAACCCAGGCGATGCAGGTGAACATAAGCAGCAAGCATCTCGGCGGTAATCCAGGTACCGCCATGCCCATGACGGGGGGTTGTGGCGCACGCCGTGACAACCTTCCTGAAAGCACGATTAACAGTGACACGAAAACGCCCCTGCCTGATGGTTCGCAACAGCCGCTGTGATACATGGAGCTGCTCGGGCAACAGCACACAGCGCGGATCGGGGGACCACCAGAGGATTGGTTCACCTTCGTTATACCAGGGGAAGATGCCGGACGAATAGGCCAACAGCAGCCGTTTGGGGGACAGATCGGCGCCGACCGCCAACAGACCGGCCGGCTCGGCATGCTCGGAGGGGGGGAAACTCAGTTGATGCGAAAGGCGATAGATCGGCACCGATTAATGACGAACCGAAGGGGTTATGCGGAATTGCAGCTTGGCATTACGCAAACCGATATTGACCTTGCCACCCTTGCGCAGCTTGCCGAAGAGCAGCTCGTTGACCAGCGCATCGGCGATTTCGCTTTCGATCAACCGCGCCAGCGGACGCGCGCCGAAGACCGGATCGTAGCCGCGTCGGGCCAAATCGGTTCGCGCCGCAGCCGAGAGGGTCAGGGAGACCTTGCGTTCGTCAAGCCGTTCACACAATTCGCGGACAAATTTCTCGACAACCTTCTCCATCACCCCCTGATCGAGATGCTTGAAGGAGATGATGGCGTCGAGGCGGTTGCGGAATTCGGGGGAAAACATCTTTTCCACTTCGCGGTTGGCATTACCCAACGCGATGTCGCCGAAGCCGATTGGCGTGGCACTCATCTCCCGCGCACCGACATTGCTGGTCATGATCAACACGACATTGCGAAAATCAGCCTGCTTGCCGTTGTTGTCGGTCAGGGTGCCGTGATCCATGATCTGCAACAGGATATTGAACAGATCAGGGTGAGCCTTTTCAATCTCGTCAAGGAGCAATACCGCGTAGGGCGATTTAACGACCGCGTCAGTCAGTAAGCCGCCCTGGTCAAAACCAACATAACCGGGGGGCGCGCCGATCAGCCGGGCAACAGAGTGTTTTTCCATGTATTCACTCATGTCGAAGCGAATAAACTCCACCCCGAGCTGACGCGCCAGTTGACGGGCCGCTTCGGTCTTGCCAACGCCGGTCGGACCGGTAAAGAGGAATGAACCAACCGGCCGTTCCGGATGACCGAGACCGGCACGTCCGCGCAGTACCGACCGCGCCAACGCTTCCAGCGCAACATCCTGGCCGAAAACCTGGCGCTTTAAGTCGCGATCCAGATACTTCAGTCGGCGACGATCGGTCAGCGAGACCGTACGTTCCGGAATCCGCGCCATGCCGGCGACGACTGCCTCGATTTCGGCCACGCCAATCGTTCCGCTGCCACCGCTGAGCCGAAACGCCGCACCCGCTTCATCGATCACATCGATGGCTTTGTCCGGCAGATAACGGTAGTTGATGTGCCGTGACGACAGCTCCGCCGCTGCCCGCAGCGCGGCATCGCTGTAGGTGGCCCCGTGATGCTCGGCGTACTGCGAGCGCAAGCCTTTAAGAATCGCAACCGTCTCTTCCACCGAAGGTTCCGGCACATCGATCTTCTGGAAACGCCTGGATAAGGCGCGATCTTTTTCGAACAGATTTTTGTATTCCTCGTACGTTGTGGAACCGATACAGCGTAACTCGCCGTCGGCGAGCAGCGGTTTGAGAATATTGGAGGCATCAAGGGAGCCACCGCTGGTCGCTCCGGCACCGATGATCGTATGAATCTCGTCAATGAAGAGGATCGCACCTTCCTCTTTACGCAGCGCGTTGATCACCGCCTTGAGTCGTTCCTCGAAATCACCGCGAAACTTTGTGCCGGCCAGCAGCGCACCGAGATCAAGGGCGTAGATATCGCGTTCCAGCAGCAGATCAGGTGCGTCTCCCGCCTGGATCATCAGCGCCAGCCCTTCGGCCAGAGCGGTCTTCCCCACCCCCGGATCGCCGACAAAGATCGGGTTGTTCTTGCGCCGTCGACAGAGCACCTGGGCGGTGCGTTGCAATTCGCGGGTGCGCCCGATCAACGGGTCGATCTTGCCCGCCCTGGCCCGTGCCACCAGGTTGACGGTAAATGCCGCCAGCGGATCACGTTTCGCCCCACCCTTGCCCCCTTCCGGGACAGGCTCGGATTCTCCCGGAGGAGCTGCGCTTCCCGGTGCCTCCACCGCGCCGGTCGAAGCTTTCGACACCCGATGAGAAATGTAGTCAAGGACATCCAGCCGGGTAATCCCCTGCTGGAGCAAAAACCATGCGGCGTGGGAGTTCTTTTCTTCCATGATCGCTGCCAGCACATCGCCAAGTCCGACCTCATGCTGACCAGCGGAGTTCATGTGCAAAATGGTGCGTTGCAGAATCCGCTGCAGGGCGATAGTCTGGTCCGGGATCTCGACCTCGTCCTCGTGTCCGGGAAAGGCTTCCAGCTGGGTGGTGAGAAACTCGTCGAGGAGCGTTCGCAACGACTCAACTTCACCACCGCAGCCGCGAATGATCTCCTGCCCGCTCTCTTCAAAAAGGATGGCATAAAGCACATGTTCGGCGGTCAGATATTCGTGATGACGCCGCTGAGCTTCACGCACCGCAAGAGAAAAAGCAATCTGCACTGACTGGTTGAACATTTCCGACATCGACTAGACCTCTTCGAGACTGCACCGCAAAGGATAACCTTCGGCGCGCGCCAGAGCATGGACCTTGGCGACCTTGGTTTCGGCCACTGCGTAAGGATAATGTCCGCAGACCCCCGCCCCCTTGACATGAACATGCAACATGATCCGGTTGGCCTCGGTAGGCGACTTGCGAAAAACGGTCTCCAGCACCGTAACCACAAACTCCATGGTGGTGTAATCGTCGTTGTGCAACAACACCTGGAAAAGGGGGGGTGCGCCAACCTTGTTCTGGGACCGGCTATCAACGCCGGTTGCATCGCTGGGAATTGACTTGCTCACTACTTAATCTCCGTAACGGGCAGCGGTTTGACAACACGGGCAACCTGCCTGAGATGATCCTACCACAATTATAGCGCAATCAACAAGGGCTCGCATCCGCTATTGACATCTGAAATTGCACCCGGAATTGCTTGCATCACCGGTTGGGTGTGTTATGCTTGTGCGCGATTAAAATGTCGCCATTAATGCTAGTACCCTGTCACCCACAATCTTTCGCGCCTTGCTGACACATCAAAGCCCTGCGCAATCTTTCGAAGTCCCGTGAGTCACAGGGCACTAAAATGAAAGGGTTATTCATGAACGACTGGAAATGGGAGCCTCCGGGCGACCAGTTCGAAAAAAAAGTCCGGGAACTTGGTAAACACTTCACCGGCAAAGGACCAGGGCGCAAAACATTTGTGCTCATCGGTCTGGTTTTCTTGTTGTTTCTGGTCGGCAATACCAGCTTTTACACCGTCGACACTGAGCAGACTGGCGTTGTCCTGCGTTTCGGGCGCTTTATCGGTTTCTCAGAGCCGGGCTTGCGCTTCAAGATTCCACTCGGCGTCGACCAGATCTATCTCGTAAAAACCGGTCGGGTGCTCAAGGAGGAGTTTGGTTTTCGCACCGTCGCTGCAGGGGTGCGCAGCACCTACAGCAAAACGGGACTAGATGAAGAATCACTGACCCTGACCGGCGACCTCAATGTAAGTGATATTGAATGGATTGTCCAGTATCAGGTCTCCGACCCGTACAAATTTCTGTTCAAAATCAAATACCCGGAACAGACAATCCGTGACGTCGCCGAGGCGATCGTCCGCCGCATCATCGGCAATTCAAACGTGACCGAGGTTCTGACCACCGAACGGGCAGAGCTTGCTGCCAGGATCGAGAGCAACCTGCAGGAAGTGCTCAACAATTACGACATCGGTGTGCGCATCGTTACCGTCAAGTTCCAGGACGTCAACCCGCCTGATCCGGTCAAGGCCGCATTCAACGAAGTCAACGAGGCCGAGCAACAGAAAGAGAGCCTTATTTTCCAGGCCCGCGAGCAATATAACCGCGAAGTTCCCAAAGCCAAAGGGGTGGCAAAAAACACCATCCTCAACGCCGAGGGATATGCCCTGGAACGCATCAATATGGCCAAAGGGGAAGCTGATCGCTTCACCGCGCTGCTGAAAGAGTACCGCAAGGCTCCCGAAGTGATGCGCAAACGCCTTTACCTGGAAACCATGGAGGACGTCCTGCCACAAGTTGAAGAGCTTTACCTGATCGACGAAAAAGGTTCGGGAGCGCTCCCTCTCCTGCCGCTGCGCGGCGAACTTAAAGGGGGCAAATCATGAAAAAACAACTCCTGATTATTGTGGCCATAATTGTCGTCATGGTCGGTCAAAGCGGTCTTTATGTCGTCAAAGAGGGGGAACAAGCGCTGGTGACCCAGTTTGGTGATCCGATCAAGGTCGTCACCGACGCCGGCCTGAAATTCAAGCTGCCGCTGGTGCAGGACATCCATCGTTTTCAGAAGCGCATCCTCAAATGGGACGGCGATCCGAACCAGATACCAACCAAGGATAAAAAATATATCTGGGTCGACACCACGGCACGCTGGAAAATTTCCGATCCGCTGAAATTTTATACTACCGTCGCAACCGAAAACGGTGCCCTCAGTCGTCTTGACGATATTATCGACTCAGTGGTTCGCGACGCAGTCTCGGGACATTTACTGGTAGAATTGGTACGTGGCCGTGAATACCGGACCAGCGCCGGTGAAATTGAAGAGACCTTCAATGTCGACGGCGATATTATTGATCTCAAGGACCTCACCGGACGAGAGGAAATTCTGGCCGGAATCCTTGACAAGGCCCGCGCCAACACCCCCGACTACGGCATCGACCTGATCGATGTCCAGATCAAGCGGATCAACTACGTTGAACAGGTGCGTCAACGCGTTTACGAGCGGATGATTTCCGAGCGGAAAAAGGTCGCGGCGCAGTATCGTTCCGAGGGGGAAGGGGAAAAAGCCGATATCCTCGGGCAGATGCAGAAAGAGCTCAAGCGCATCGAGTCAGAGGCCTATCGCACCGCCGTTGAATTACGCGGGCAGGCAGATGCCGAAGCCGCAGCGATCTACGCCGCAGCATACAATCAGGATGCTAAATTCTACGCCCTGACGCGCACGCTGGAAGCCTATCGCAAGGCCATCAAGGGGAATTCACGGCTGGTATTATCGACCGATTCAGAGTTCTATCGCTACATCCAGAGCAGCAGATAACCCCACGGGCGACGGAATCGATCGGGTTCCGTCGCCCGTGTAAATTTGGTTAACACAAACAAATATTTGTTGCATTTACTTTTTTCTTCTGTCACAGTGGCGCTGCAAACTTCAGTGACAGGAGAAGTGTAATGGAACTGGCCATCGACTACACATGTCCGCAATGCAGCCGCCGGATGGCGGTTGATTTAAGAACGATATCACCGGGCAGAATCCGCTATTGCAGCCATTGTAAAACACCCCTTGTTTTATCTGAGGAGGCGCTGCACAACTTCTCTCACAGCTTGCAGCAACTTCCTCTGGGCTAAGCCTCATCAGATTTTAATCTATATCTTCTTTTCGCATTCATACTATACGTGCTATAGTGTCATTTTTGAACAAACAGACACTCTTTTATCTGACATATAACAATGCGTACAGGTGAGCATGAAATAAAAAACCATTCTGATCGTTGATGATTCCCCTTCCGTGCGTGCCATCCTTGGCGACATGCTCAAGGATGAAGGCTACAACGTCGTTGAAGCCACCAACGGACAAGAAGGATTTAAATTGGCCGAGTATGTTCAATTCGACATGATCATTACCGATCTGTCGATGCCGGTTATGGACGGTATCGAATTTTTAAAAAAGGCTAAAAATTTGCCGCTGACAAAGTTCGTCCCCATGGTGGTGCTGACTTCTGAAAACGACACGGACAAACTGGCTGAGGCAAAAGCCGCCGGCGCAGCCACCAACCTCAGCAAACCGTTCCGGGAAAACCAGCTTAAGGCGATGCTTAAATTGATCTTCGGTTGCTGAATTTCCTTTTCCACCATAAAACACTCCCCCGCCGTGAAGCTTTTCTTCGCGGCTTTTTTTTGGGATTTTGCGGCGAACTTCAGGCTGGACGTGACGCGCGAAGTGATGGCTCTTTTATTTGCAATCGGGCGACAAGGATTGCTATGCTGTGCGTCAAATTCACGCGGGAGGATTGATGAATAGCGAACTGTTCACCACGGTGGTGTCCTTCGGCGGCGGGCTGCTGCTCGGCGGCGGACTGGTCTGGTTATTGCTGAAGAGCAGAATAACCGCAGCACGCGAAGACGAGCGCCGGGGGCTCGGTATCGAACTGGCAACCCTGCGTGAGCGCCTGAACGGCGCGACAACAGAACACCAGCGACTTAATGAACATCTGGCACAGTACGCACAGCAAGAGGCCGGGTTGCGCCAGGAAAACGCAGACCGTCAGGCGATGATTGCCGAACTGACGACGCGTCTTGAGGAAGAACGTAAACTGTCGGGGGAAAAACTGCGCCTGCTTGAAAATGCCGAAAGTTCTTTGCAAAACGCTTTCAAGGCCCTTTCCGCCGAAGCCCTCAAGAGCAACAATCAATCGTTTTTGCAACTGGCGCAATCGACCCTCGAAAAGTTTCAGGACAGCGCCCGCGTGGATCTCGATTCACGCCGCCAATCGATTGACCAACTGGTGAAACCGTTGCAGGAATCATTGATCAAAGTCGACGGCAAAATCCAGCAACTGGAGCAGGTGCGCACCCAGGCTTACACCCGCCTTGATGAGCAGATCAAATCATTGCTGACCACACAGGCAAAGCTGGAAGGAGAAACCGCCAACCTGGTCAAGGCATTGCGGGCACCGAATGTGCGCGGCCGCTGGGGCGAAATCCAACTGCGGCGGGTGGTGGAGATGGCGGGGATGGTCAATTTCTGCGATTTTGTCGAGCAGGCAACCGCCACCGGCGAAAGCCGCCTGCGCCCCGACATGATCGTCAAGCTGCCAAACGGCAAAAATATCGTCATCGATTCGAAGGCCCCACTGATGGCTTATCTCGCGGCGCTGGAATGTAACGAAGAGGCCAAAAAGCTTGGTTTACTGCGCGATCACGCCCGACAGATCCGCGACCACCTGCACAAATTGTCACAAAAAAACTATTGGGATCAATTCACACCGACCCCCGAGTTCGTCGTCCTGTTCTTGCCGGGGGAAACCTTTTTCTCTGCCGCACTCGAACAGGATCCGGGATTGATCGAGTTTGGCGTAGAGCGCAAAGTGCTGCTGGCGACCCCGACCACCCTGATTGCACTCCTCCGCGCGGTCGCCTACGGTTGGCGGCAGGAACAGTTGGCGGAGAATGCGCAGGTGATCAGTGACCTGGGGAAAGAACTCTACGAGCGGATCGTCGTGGTTGCCGGGCATTTCGGCGGGCTCGGGCGCGGTCTCGACCGGGCAGTCGATGCCTACAACAAAACTGTTGCATCACTCGAAAGCCGCGTGCTGGTCACGGCGCGCAAATTCCAGGAACTCGGTGCCGCATCGGGCAAACCGATCGAAGCCCCGGAAATGATCGACAAAGCGCCTCGCTTGCCGCAACACACTCCAGAGAATGAAGGCTAGTACCTGCCCCTCACAGCTGTACCGGTATGCGCCGCTCAAGGCGACATTCCGTCACACTCACCAGCGTGCGATAAGCCAGCACCTCGACCCCACCAGCCACCGCCTGGCGTAACCGGCACCCATACTCCGGGTCGATCGAATCCGCCGGTGAAAAGGCCGTCGCTTCAGCACGTTGAACCAGAAAAAAGATGATCG
Source organism: Desulfuromonadales bacterium (assembly GCA_029210745.1). Classification (GTDB taxonomy): domain Bacteria; phylum Desulfobacterota; class Desulfuromonadia; order Desulfuromonadales; family JAHYIW01; genus JAHYIW01. Next base: position 62,447 of record JARGFI010000006.1, on the reverse strand, counting down.
CCCGATAGCCGCAGGTCACTGCCGTCGTCAGTTCACGTAAATGTTTCTGTCCGCGCACAGTCACCGCATCGGGAAAACACGCGATCGTCTCGTGGCAACATAACGTCACGTTTTTGACCTCGACCAGCGCCTTGCCCTGCTCCCCGCTGAGGAGAAAATCGAGACGACTGTCGCCGAAGGGATACTCAGGAGTCACCTCATAGCCGGTCAGTTCGGGGATCTGGTCGGCGCGCAGCGCCTCCTCGACCACGCGATTACTCCGCTGGGTATTGGTATCAACCCAGGAGCCGTTGACGCGGATCAGTTCCAGGGTGAACTTCAGCTTGCGCCGCGGGTTGTTGTTTGCGCTGAGCAGTACCTCGTGGCCGGGGATCGCGCATTGCGTCATCGCACCGGTATTTGGCGTGTGCGCGGTCACGATGCGCCCGTCAGCCAGCTCAACATCGGCAAAAAAGCGTTTATAACGACGCATTAAACGCCCTGCAATCAGCGGTTGCGGCAGCTTCACAGCAGCACCCGCCGGTATGCGATAAACCGGAAAATGTCGGTCATTGCGTCTCCGGTCGTGTCCGAGGAGCCTGTCCGAGAATAAGGGCCGCAGCGAAAATCCAGAAGTTTGAGGGCAGATTTTAGCTCATTTGCAGCCTCATAGCCGTAGCTATGGGGCAAAAAGGAGCTGAAATATGAGCCAAACAGCTGGGTTTGCAGCCGGTCATTCATTCTTGGACAGGCTCCTAGGCAAACAAACCGTGACCGTGGTCCCGTGATCGACAGAACTTTCGACGCGAATATCTCCGCCATGGGCATCGATGATTGCCTTGCAGATGTACAATCCCAACCCGGTTCCGGACGGAGCAGTATTGGCGGTATTGGCACGGTAGTACTTTTCAAACAGATGCTTGCCTTGCTCTTCAGTCATGCCGATGCCATGATCCGCGACGACAATACACACCCTTTGTTCCTCGGTCACAACGTCGAACGCAACCGGTGTTCCCGGCGGCGAATACTTGACGGCATTGTCAAGCAGATTATCCACAACCTGAATCAGCCGGTCGCGATCGACAGCAACCCTCAATGGCCCGCCGGGGATATTCACGGTCAGTTCGTGATCCGGGCATCCGGCGCGAAAACTCTCCACCGCCTCGACCAGAACCGGTTGCAGATCAATCTTTTGCGTCTTGACTCTGATCGTTCTGCCGGTTTCGATGCAGGTTAAATCGAGCAGCTCATCGACCATGCCGGAGAGCCCTTCCGCCTTGCCGAGAATCGCCTGGCAAGATTCCCGCGTCGTTTTCTCATCGAGTGAATCTTGCAGCAACAGCTCGGCGAAACCGATGATCGTCGCCAGCGGCGTCTGAAACTCGTGAGCAACGGTCGATACGAATTCACGTTGAAACTCTTCCGCCCGCCGTTCTTTGGTGATATCGAGCATCACCCCGACAATCCCGGCCAGAAAATTGTCCTGATCAACAAAAGGGGCCTTGTGAAAAACGACCTTCCGACATTGGTTGTCAGCCCCCTTGACCTCCAGTTCATAGCGCACCGGCTCTTGTCCACGCAGGACCTCGGCATCTTTGAGCAGATGAACTTTTGCCTCCGCCACGGTGTAGAGATCCACCGCCTCACGATCAATCACATATCCCTTGTCATGCCCCCAGAAATCACAATAAGCGCGATTGCACCCCAGCATCCTTCCTTGCTGATCTTTATAGAATACCGGCACGGGGATGTCGTCGAGCAACGTCTCCAGAAATTGTTTTTGATGCACAAGCCGCTGTTCAGCCCGCTCCAGCTCCTCAACCATCATGTTGAACGCGGTGATCAGCTGACCGACCTCATCCTGCACCACCACCGGCAATGACAAGCTGCGCGCGCCACCAGCCAGCGCCTTGACCGCCTCGGTCAGACGCGTAATCGGTCGCGCTATCTGCCGACTGGCAACCAGAGCAACCCCCATGGCGAACACCCCGGTGAGGGCGATTGCCGCCAAAATCTTCACCACCAGACTGTTGACCGCATCGTTCAGCGTGGCGGCGGAGAGCCCCAGATGAATAGTGCCGGGCCTCCCGTCAAGCACCGGGACCGCAATATCGTAAATCAGCTCCGCTCCGCCAAGATCGACCCGCGCCAGACTCTGGGTCTGTCCCTCCGGCAACGGATTGACTATCGGCAGATCAACGGGGTAAGTGTCGGCAAAGGAATGGGCCAGAACTTCGCCGTGCGGCCCCAGCATGAGGATATAGTCAATATCTTCTTCGTCCTGCCGCTGATCCTTTGCCAGATAATCCAGATAGAGGGTGTCGCCTTCAATAAAAGCGTTGGCACTGAGCGTGCTGAGCAGCTGCGCAATCGAAACGCCGCGTTTGAGCAGCTCCTGTAACAGCTGATCAGCAAAATGTGCCTTGAGATAAACACCGACGACAATACTGAAACCGGTCAGCAGCGCGAAGGTCAATACCACCAGCTTCGCGCGCAATGATAAATATCTGGACATAAATCACTGTTCCACGGTGCGTGGCCGGGCACCCCGTTCGATCCGCCGGATACCGGCGTAGGCAGCATCGTTCGACAGCACAAAACGTTTGATCATCATCCCGGCAAGAATGTTCTGCCCTTCCGGGTCACGGTGCATGGTCAGCAGCACATTTCGCAACCGCGTCTGCACCGTCTCCGCAAGATCCGGTCGCACCACCACCGGTGGAATCCCGTACGGTTCCGATCTGGAAACAATCCTGACCTTAGCCACCAGTTCAGGGTTGGCCACGGCCAGATAATCGTAGATCAGGCTGTCCACCGCAGCCCCGTCAACCACCCCGCTGGCAACCGCCTGAATCGACTTGTCATGCGCATAGGTATAGACAACCTCGCTGAAAAACTTTTCAGGGGTTTCACCACGCTCGGCCAACATGTAGGTTGGCACCATGCTGCCGGTATGTGATTGCGGATCGGTAAAAGCGAATTTTCTGCCCCGCAGGTCATTAAGCGATGTTGCGGAACTTCCCTGCGGCACAATCAAATATGAGAAGTAAACCGTTTCGCCACCGGGAGTTTCCGGCACGACCAGTAATTGCAGATTGAACTTCTCATGGCCCAGCACGTAAGGCCCCCCGCAGACAAAGGCCAGATCAAGCCCCCCACTGGCGAGCAGGTCGTTGAACTCCTGATAAGTCCCGCGGTCGATGATTTGGACTGGCTGCCCCAACTTCTTCTCCAGATAATCGGCCAACCGGCGGTAATAGGTGTACCCTTCACGGGGAGTGATCATCGAACCGATGCCGAGATTGATGGTCTCGGCGCGGATGTTGAACTGTCCCGGTTGCGTCGAAACAGTGGCCCGTTTGCTCAAATCAACGACCACCGGTTGTGGTTCATTTTTGCAGCCGGACAACGTGAATACCAGGCAGAGCAAGCAGAAGGCACTGAAAAAAAGACCGGGCAGAGACGACCTTCGACGATTAAAAACCGGCGGGGTATCCATGAGTAAACTCCTTACCCCCTCTTCGTCCGTTTTATTCAGCTCTGAAAATCAATAGTTCACTTCCTTGATCTCGAAGTAACTCTGACCGTGCAAACAGGCCGGGCACTGATCCGGAGCGCTCACCCCTTCATGGACATAGCCGCAGTTACGGCATTTCCAGCGCTCCGTCCCCCCTTTACAAAAAACCTGCCCGGTCTCAATATTCCTGACCAGATGCAGATAACGTTCTTCGTGCTCGACCTCAACGGCGGCAATATGTTCAAACGCGGCAGCAACATCGTGGAAACCTTCTGCGGCGGCAACCCGCGCAAATTCCGGGTAAAGCTGAGAATGTTCCTCTCTCTCGCCAGCTGCGGCGGCTTTCAGGTTCTCAATCGTCGTCGCGATTTTCCCCGCCGGATAGGTCGCCGTGATCTCGGCATCCCCTCCCTCAAGAAACTTGAAAAAACGCTTCGCATGCTCCTTTTCGTTATCCGCAGTTTCAAGAAACAGCGCCGAAATCTGCTCGTATCCTTCTTTTTTAGCCACCGAAGCAAAATAGGTATAACGATTGCGCGCCTGCGACTCTCCGGCAAACGCCTTGAGCAGGTTCTGTTCAGTCAGGGTCCCCTTGATACGTGCCATCACTTCCTCCTGTCGTAGAAATAAACCGCTATCGCGGCGAAAAAACACCATCCCTGTCCATAATAACTTCGGGGGGGGATCGGCCCCTTCAATAGCCCGCACCGAGCCTTTTAACTAAAGGAGTTTAACACAGATTATCAGAACAATCACGCTTTGCTGATCCGAATTAATCTCACCTGCGCATACTTTTTCTGCTTACTCTTTTGGGCCAGCAAAAGAGTGAGGCGTCAGCGGGACGCGACCCGCGAAGTTGCTTTTAAGATTTCATTGAAGATTGAGATATAAACCGGCGGGTTTCGTCCCGACAGCCGACATCAACAGACGCCAGCCTACGTCTCTCCCCTCTCAGAGCAACATTCCACTCCGTCTCAAAAAATCAATACCCTTACTTCAAAGATCGACTTGCGACGATTGATGCAATGCGCTACAATTGCTGCAAGTTAATCGCAAAAAGGAGGTTCATATGTCTACAGCCAGTGTAAGGCTTGACCAAGATTTAATTGAGAAAGCCACTATTATGGCAAAAGCGTTAAACCGTACAACGCCAAAGCAAATTGAGCACTGGGCTAAAATCGGTAAAATGATGGAAGATAACCCAGACCTGCCATATGAGTTCGTCAGACAGGCCATCATTGCAAAAGCCGAAAAAGAAGCCGGTAAGCTCGAGGAATACAACTTTGGCTAAAATTACCCAGGTCCTTCAAACACCAACCTTCAAAAAAGCGGTCAAGAAGCTCCACCAGAACCAAAAGAAGGATCTGGACAAGGCTGTCAAGGGGCTTATTGAAGACCCTCTTTTGGGTGAGCAGAAAAAAGGGGATTTGTCATTTCTGCGAGTTCACAAATTTAAAATGAATAAACAGTCCACCCTTCTCGGTTACAGTTACCAAGACGGAAAAGTCACCCTTGAGTTAATGGCTCTTGGTTCTCATGAAAATTTTTACCGAGATATCAAAAGCATTTACTGAACCGAACGGCATGCGTGTTGCGAAATCATCAGTTCATAATTTGCCATTTTCAAGCCTGACAAAGGTCACCGACGCCGCAGGCACCTCGTTGATATCACCGAGACTGATCCTCCACTATGGCGGCGATCCGCGCGGCAACAGCTTCCGGATTCAGCGTGTCGGTCGCAATTTCGTGATGCGCGGCAGCGCGATAGCGGGGGGTCCGCGCGGCCAGCACCTCGGCGATTTCTTCGGTAAAGGTTTTCCCCTCAACCAGCGCCGGACGTTGATTGTCATCCTGAATCCGTGCCACGATCGTCGCGACATGGGCGGACAACCAGAACACCACTCCGTTGGCGCGCAGAATCTCGATATTTTCCGGCCGCTCGATCACGCCGCCGCCACAGTCAATCACCAGCTCATCACACCCCGCCAGTTTGCGTACCTGCGTCGTCTCCAGATCGCGAAAGGCAGACCAGCCCATTTGCGCCACAAACGCGGGAATCGATTTACCTGCCGCTTTGACAATCTCGGCATCAAGGCTGACCAGTTGCCGCTTGAAGTGTTTGGAAAGGATCGATCCGACATGACTTTTGCCGGTGCCGCGATAACCGATGAGAACAATATTCATGCGCATAACTGCTCCATGACGACCTGGCGCATCACCGCGCAGGGAGCGTCAACACCGGTGAACAGTTCAAACTGTAGCACCGCCTGATTGATAAACATCTCGACGCCGGAGATCGTCTGCACCCCCGCAGCTTTGGCTTCGCGCAGAAACCTTGTTTCCAGAGGGTTGTAGACGACATCAAAGGCCACCTGACCGGGCCGGAAGAGTTCCGCCGGGACCAGGGACACATCGACCTTCGGGTGCATCCCGATCGGGGTGCACTGGATAATGACCTCGGCCCGCGCCATCGCCGCCGCAATTGTTTCGGCATTCAACGCTGCGTGGCTGATTGGGCAGGCGGTTCCGGCCCGCAGATCAGCGGTCAAATCCTCCAGCAGCGTCTGATTGATGTCGAGCATGATCATCTCTGCCAGTGTGCAGCGTTGCGCCAGCGTAAAAGCGATCGCCCGGGCCGCTCCCCCGCAACCGAGGATCAGTACCTTTTTCGCGGCAAGATCCACGCCCGCGTCGACCAGCGCCTTCAGCGCCCCCGGACCGTCGGTCCCGGAACCGATCAACTTGCCCTCTTCACAAATCACGGTATTGATCGAACCGATCGCGCGATCGACCGCGGCGATCTCATCGACATATTTCATCGCTTCTATTTTGTGCGGGATGGTGATACTCATGCCGCGAAAATTCCCCAAGGCGCGCATCCCCGCCAAAGCATTGGCGACATCCTCAACCGGACACGCGAGGTAAACAAAATCTTGTCCGGTCGCCGCAAATGCGGCATTATGAATCGCGGGAGAGAGGCTGTGCCCAACCGGGTTGCCGATAAGCACGCAAAAACGGGTGCGCGGAGTGATAAAGCCGATGTCTTTCATGTATTCTCCTTGAAAATTTTAAGTTATGCATAGTAACGCAAAGTCGGCGCTGAAGAAAGAAACATCTTTTGAGAATTATCCATCTGCCCCCACTCCATGTGGACTACATCCCCTGTCAGGCGGGCACAAGATCGTCATATCGGTAACGGACAAGGACAACCATCATGACTGAACACACGACTCAACCAGAAGACCATCACCGCCTCATTACCGCCATGCGCAAGGAAGAGCAGCAGCGCCAAAACGGCTATCGCGAGCAGGCAATGAAACTCTTTCCGCCGGTCTGTGGCCGTTGCAGCCGTGAATTCAGCGGAAAAGGCCTGCGCGAACTGACCGTCCATCACAAAGATCACAATCATGACAACAACCCGCCCGATGGCAGCAACTGGGAACTGCTGTGTGTCTACTGCCACGACCACGAGCACACTCGCGGCCTGCAAGAGCGCGAAGCCGGGGGCCCTGACGCCAGCAACGAACGCCCCACGCTGGTCCATTCACCCTTCGCGGCACTCGCTGCAAAGTTGAAGCAAGCGGACTGATTTTATTGAGAAGACTGGCCAATTTTGACCACATAGGGCCAAATGTCGCCACGACAGATCGGCTGTCCCTCCGCAACAGCCCTTCCCGCCTCCTTGCATTTTACCGCCTGTCTGCTTTAATTAGAGAGTCAAGTCGTGCCAAAAAAATAACACTATTTTAAACTGGCACCCTCTTTGCGTGTAGAACGGTTTCAACCTGAAACCTGTGGCGATTTATGCCATCGCTTTTCAACCCACTTTTTTAAGGAGTAAAACATGCAAATCTCAAAACAAATCACATCTCTGGCGTCCTGTCTGCTGCTGGCCGCAACATTCTGCCTCGTCCCTGCCACCGGTGACGCGGCCAAAACCCGTCTTGCGTTCTCGGGCGGGCCCGATGGAGGTACATTCCAGTATTTCTCCAACGGCATGGCAACCCGCCTGTCGAAAGATCTCGCGGGGGTTGAAGTATCCAATATGGCTTCTGCCGGTTCGGTTGAAAATGTGCGTCGCGTTAACTCCGGTGATGCCGATTTCGGCATCTCTTACTCGGGCGACACCTATCTGGCACGCAATGGCCGCCTGACCAATGACACCAATACCTACCAGAACGTTCAGGCCATTGCCTACCTCTACGGCGCTCCGGCGCACCTGATTGTTCTGGCTGACAGCGGCATCAATAGCGTTAATGACCTCAAAGGCAAGCGGGTTGCCGTTGGCGGCGCCGGTTCCGGGGCCGCTGCTTCGGCGCAGCGCTATTTCGGTGCGCTTGGTCTGTGGGACAAAATGAACACCGAATTTCTGGGCTACAGCAAAGCCGCTTCCGCCCTCGGCGACGGCCTGATCGACGCCATGTGGGTATTTGCCGGATTCCCGAACAGCTCGGTAATTCAGGCGGCAGCGAGTAACAAAATCAAACTGCTGAACCTCTGGGAAGCAGGCAGTAAAGGGGGCGCATTCAAGCAGTTCCCGTTCTATGCTCCGGTCACCATCCCGGCGAACACCTACTCCGGCGTTGATTATCCGGTCGCCACCTTCCAGGATTCCGCACTTTGGACCGCTGGCAAGCACGTTCCTGCCGAGACCGTCTACAAAGCGGTGGCTGACATCTTCACGCAAGAAGGGCTTGCCTATCTGGTCAAAGTCAAAAAAACCGCCAAAGCCATGTCTATCGAAGGCGCATTGACCGGCATCGTCACGCCGGTTCATGCCGGTGCCCAGAAGTTCTGGAAAGAAAAAGGGCTCACCCTGACCGCCGACCAGAAGTAACGATCGGTCACTATACAAACCGTGAAAGCGGGGCTGAATAGCCCCGCTTTCAAATTAATGAGCCACGGTCGCGCTGCCCGGCCTTTCCCGTTAACAGGTATCTTATGTCCGCAGAACAGAACGAACAAACAGAGAACATTTCCGCTGAAGACCAGAAAAAATTAAAGGCATTGCTCGAAAAGGATGAACGATCCTGTCGCAATCCCAGCGGCTTTTTGAAATGGCTGGTTGCCCTGCTGGGTGGCGCAATGGTCATTTTTTATTTCTACTCGGCCGGGATCGCTCCGGTCGCAACCCAATATCACCGTGGCGTCTATGTTTTTGTCACCTATGTGCTGGTTTTTCTGCTCTATCCGGCGGGTAAAACCAAAGTTCGCCTGCCCTTGACCTGGGTGATGGGACTGGTGACGGCATGTGCCGTCGGGGGATATTTTTTCTTTGACGATACGGCCGGGTTCCATACCTGGCTGATGAATAATCTTGAAGGTCAAGATAATGGTAATTTCGTGCTGCTCTGGCCGATCATTGCCGGATCTCTGGCGGTAACGACCGGTTTGCTGATCATCGACCGCTGGTCGATGAAAAGGTGGCCACGTAACCCGACGTTGACCGATGTTTTTTACGCCATCGCCTCGGCAGCGGTTGTCTACTACTGGATCAACGAATTCGAAAAACTCAACTATCGCGCCGGTGCCGAAAATGATCTGGACGCACTGGTCAGTGTTCTCGGCATCATTCTGTCACTGGAAGTCTGTCGGCGAGTGTTGGGCTGGGCAATGACTTTTATCGGCCTGTTCATGATCTGCTACGGCTACTTCGGACCCCACTTCCCGGAAGTCATGGCGCATCGCGGCTTCAGCCTGGAACGCCTGTCGACCTCGCTTTTTCTGACCACCAACGGCGTCTTCGGCGTCATGGCGAGCGTCCTTGCAACCTACGTTATTCTGTTTATATTTTTCGGCGCATTTCTTCACAAATCCGGGGCCGGACGCTTCTTTATCGATCTGCCGCTCGCCGTTGCCGGGCGCACCACCGGCGGACCGGCCAAGGTTGCGGTGATCGCCTCGGCGCTCTTCGGGTCGGTCTCCGGGAGCGCCATCGCCAACACTGTCTCGACCGGGGCCTTTACCATTCCGCTGATGAAACGGGCGGGATTCAAACCGCATGTGGCCGGGGCGATTGAGCCCGCTGCTTCGATCGGCGGAATGTTCATGCCGCCAATCATGGGCGCGGGTGGTTTCCTGATGGCGGAATTGACCAATACCCCTTACGCAACCATCATGCTGATTGCCATCTTCCCGGCGCTGATGTACTTCTTTTCGGTCTTCTGCATGATTCACTTCGAAGCCAAAAAGATGGGGCTGAAGGGGATCGATGAAAGTGAGATGAAAGACTGGAAAGTCGTCCTTAAACAGGAATGGTATTTTTCCCTGCCGCTGGTGATCATCACGGCACTGATGATTTTTGGCAAATCTCCCGGCTATTCAGCATTCTGGGCAACGATCTCCTGCATCGTGATCAGCTGGTTCAATAAAGAAACCCGCATGGGAGCAAAAGAAATCTGGGAAGCAATCCAGACCGGGGCCAAGAACACCCTGATGATTGGCGCGACACTGGGGGTCATCGGGATCATTGTCGGCACCATTTCTCTCACCGGGATCGGTCTGAAGTTTTCCGACATTATTATTTCCCTGGCCTCGGGCAACCTGGTCATGGCACTTATTCTGGTTGCGCTGGCCTCGCTGGTTCTCGGCATGGGCGTCCCGGTGACCGCCGCCTATCTGATTACCGCTGTTCTTGCCGTGCCGCCGCTGGCGGAGATGGGAGTACCGATCCTCGCCGCGCACTTTATCGTCTACTGGTTCAGCCAGGACTCGAACATCACCCCGCCGGTCTGTGTTGCCGCCTACGCCGGAGCGGCCATCGCCGGTTCCGACCCGTGGAAAACCGGCTGGACCAGTTTCAAATTTGCCAAACTGCTTTACGTCATGCCGATTCTGTTTGCTTTTACTCCGGCAATCCTCTTTCTGGGCAAACCGTTCGATCTGAAGATGGGAGAAATCCCTGACGACATGCCGTTTGCAAATGTAGTACAGGTCAACGTCAAGGCGGATCAACCGTTTAAAGCCGGTGACGTACTGATTGCGGTCGAATCAATGGGGGAGATTATCGAGATCAAGGCACCGAAAGATGGTCAGGTGATTGAAGTCAATCCTTATGTCGGCGGCACGGTCAGTGCCGGTCAACTGCTCATCGAAGCGGAAGTTCCGGCAACCGGAACGGCGATTTTCTCGTCGATGTTTTCCTGCTTCCTCGGCACCATCGCCTTCTCGGCCGTGACCATGCTCTTCTGGATCAGAAAGACCTCGACCATTGAGTGGGTGCTCCTTGCGGCAGGGTCAATTCTGCTCTACTGGCCGACGCTGATGACTGATCTTGTCGGTGTTGCACTGGTCGGGATTGTCTGGCTCAGTCAGGTCGCGCGCAACAAAAAAGACCAGCCCAAAGCCGCGTCTCAGCCGGTACCAGCCACCGATTAACGGCATCATACTGCTCACACACAAAAAGTGCCGGGGACTGCGGGTTTTTTGTGTGTGAGCTTTTTTGCGTGTGAGCCCCCCGTGAGTCATACGATCAAGTATCTTTATTGCGGTGCGAAAAATCTCGCAACGTCTCGGCCATCGTCCGTAACCGGTCATCTACCAACGCATTGATCGAACCTTCCTCCCACCCCCCCTGCTGATTTCTTCTTCCGGCGGGACGTCCGGTGAGCAGTGCGATCCCCTCGTCGACCGTCTCGATCGCCCAGATATGGAAATCTCCGGCGGTCACTGCCGCGCGCACATCCTCTTTGAGCATCAGGTGGCGCACATTGGCGCGCGGGATAATCACCCCCTGCTCCCCGCTCAGGCCACGCGCCTGACAGACAGCGAAAAACCCCTCGACTTTCTCATTGACACCACCGATGGCCTGTACCTGGCCGTGCTGATTTACTGAACCAGTCACCCCGATCGACTGTTTGATCGGTACCCCGGAAAGGGCCGACAACAAGGCATACAGTTCCGTCGTTGAAGCGCTGTCGCCATCGATCCCGCCGTACGATTGCTCAAAACAGATCGATGCCGCCAAGGTCAACGGCTTGTCGTGCGCATAACGTTCGCCAAAAAAGCCGTTCAGGATCAACAACCCCTTGTCGTGAATCGGACCAGACAACTTGACTTCGCGTTCAATATTAACAACACCACTCCTGCCGAGCCAGGTCCGTGCCGTGACCCGCGCCGGACGACCGAAACTGTAATCACCCAGCAAGTAAACAGTGAGACCGTTGATCTGTCCGACAACCGCTCCGGACGTCACAACCATCAACACCTCATCATCGATCTGGCGTTGAATCCGCTCCTCCACTTTATTTGAACGGTAGTTTACCGCGTTAATCGCCTGCTCTACATGCTGACGGCCAACGACCGGCTCAGCTGCCTGTCCCGCATAATAAGCCGCTTCACGAATCAGATCGGTGATATCGATAAAGCGTGACGAGAGCTGCTCTTTGTCCCCACTCAAGCGCGCGGAATGTTCAATCACCCGCGCAACCCCTTCAGGACCAAAGGGCGTCAGCTTCTCCTGTTGACACTTGGCGGCAACAAAGAGAGCATACTGCTGAACATTTCCGGTCGTATTATCCATCAAATGATCGAAATCCGCCTTGACCTTGAAATACTTGCGAAAATCAACATCCAGTTGATGCAGCAGATAGTAGAGTACCGGACGACCAATCAGGATAATCTTGCAATCGAGCGGAATCGGTTGCGGTTTCAACGAAACAGTCGCCATCAGGCGATATTGCTCAGCCATATCCTCGATCTTGACTTCCCGGTTGCGTATTGCGCGTTTGAGCGCTTCATAGGTAAACGGGGTGAGCAGCACTTCGCGACAATCGAGGATCAGATAGCCGCCGTTAGCCCGATGCAGCGCCCCCGCCTTGATCATGCGGAAGTTGGTAACGGCGTTCCCCATCTGGAGGAAATGCTCAATGCGACCGAAAACGTTAAAATAGGTGGGATTGGCCTCATAGACGACCGGCGCGCCTTGCTGTTCGCTGTTATCAACAAAAAGATTGATCCGATAACGCTCAAAAGAAGGCTCCTGGCGCGTCGCTTCGAGCATCGGCAGATTGATTTTTACTGTTTCTGGCTGCCGAAACTCATCGATCCGCTCAATAATATTATTTTTACTCGCGGCAAAATGAGCGATCACCGCAGCGTGATCACGGTATTTCTCTTCCAGTTCCTTAAAGAGACGACTGACCGCCATAAGGAGCAATTCACGCTCCATCGCCAAGGTGGCGACGCGCAACTCCTTGTCCAGCTCCCGCGCCTCACGTGTGACTTCGGTCAAACGCTGCTGCAATTCCGCCCCGACCGCTTCAATGCGGTTGCGCTCGTCTTCGCCTAAACCCTCGAACTCCTGCTGTAAAACCGGTTCTCCGTCGCGTAACGGAGTAAGAACCAGCCCGTTGACAGAACGCTGCAACAAATAATCTTTCTGCTCTGCCTCTTGTTCGAGTCCTTCGTAAAGACGGCGGCTCTTTTCCTGATATTCACTGCCAAGCTGGTTCTTGCGCTGTTCATATTCCTTGCCTTCGAAGACCTTGGGCAGCTCCATGGCCAGGCGTTCCACCAGTTGATCGACATCCTTGCCCAGAGTCTTTGCCGTCCCGGCGGGAAGTCTGATCTGCAGCGACTGATGATCATCGGAAAAATCGTAGACATAACACCAATCGTCCGGGACCGGTTCAGCCGTGGCCCGGCTATTGAGAATTTTTTTGATCGTCGAGGAACGCCCGGTCCCCGGTTCACCGAGGATGAAGAGATTAAACCCGCCATTGCGGATACCGAGGCCAAAATCGATCGCCGCCAGGGCACGATCCTGACCGATAGTCCCGTCGAGAGAAGGCAACTCTGCCGTTGTTGTAAAATCAAAGACAGCAGGATCACAGCGCCAGGCAAGCTGCTCGGCGGGCAGTCGAAAGTTTGCGTCAGACGTTCCATCTTTTTTGTCAGTCAGTGTCATAAAGCGCCTTTTCCGAAGAGGTCGTACCCCAAGTTTGACTTTTTGCGACGCCATCAAGTTTAGCAGCAGCGTCACCGATCACAAGGAGCGGCCCCGCTTCCCTCCCGTGTCGTCCCAAACAAACAAAAAAAGGCCGGGCAAGTCATTGTTGCGAACCTTGACAATGATGACTTTTATGGTCTAATTAAAGAAGATGTACAACGGAAGCACGGACGCGCGCTTCCGCATTCGCCCCGGAAGTTATCCCCTCCTGCTTTCGGGGCTTTTTTTATGGTTATTTTCTGGCCGGTCAAACCTCCCCCAGAGAGCGCAACGCATTGCGGGCGTGCTGGCGCAGTTTTTTTGTCGGCGCATTATCAAACACGCGCTGCAATACCGCGACATACGCCGTCTCACCCGACGCCCCCAGCGCCTTGCACAGCCACCCCATGGAGTCAAGCTGCAACAGCTCTCTGCCCCGCTTGTTCAAGTTGGCTTCGAGAGCGTCGGCTGCCGCCTGATAGAGTACGGCAGGGGTTTCGACGCGACGGCTGATCCGTTTTGCAGCGTTTCGCAACAGGGCAGAATCGCCGCTGTGCAACATCCGCAGCAGTCGATTATCCTCGAACGAGAGGGTCGGATCACCGGGGATTTTCAGCAGTCGCGCATTGCGCGCGGCAAAATCGGGGATTGTTGCCAGCGACTGCTCTGCATACAGGCGAATCTTCTTTACCTTGGAGGTGGCGGCGATATCTTGCAGCGTCGCCGCATAGGCGGCATCACCGGAAGATGCCAGCGCCTTACACAACCAGCCGATTTCATCGCGTTGTTCCTTTGAATGCGTTTCATCCTGCACGCTTTGACGCAAACGTTCGCGCACGACAGGAAAAACCGCCGGATCGACCAGGAAGTGCCCCTCGATCAACTTGGCCGCCTCGATCCGGAGAAAAACATTGCTGCTTTGCAACATGCGCACAAACCCGTCACCTTCATCAGCCACGGCGAAGGTGACGCACAGTTGAAGAAGCGCTATCGTCAGTATGACGATCTTTTTGAAATTCAGCATCATTGATCCTCCTGATCCGTTCGAACGTCCTGCCGTTCCTCCGCCATCTTCCACGCCTCGGCAACCAGAACATCGGCCAACTCGTTTTGCGGCACCTTGCGAACGATTTCCCCCTGACGAAACAGAAGGCCCTGCCCTTTGCCCCCGGCAATCCCCAGATCGGCCTCGCGCGCCTCGCCGGGGCCGTTGACCACACACCCCATCACCGCAATTGTTAACTTGACCGGCAAATCATGCAAGCGCCGTTCAACCTCCTCGGCCGTCGCGATCAGATCGATCTGACAGCGCCCGCAGGTCGGACAGCTGATAAATACCGGCCCGCGCTCGCGCAGATTCAGCGCCTTGAGGATTTCCCAGCCGACCCGCACTTCCTCGACCGGATCACCCGTCAACGAAACCCGCAGCGTATCGCCAAGCCCATCATAGAGCAGTGCGCCAAGGCCGATAGCGCTCTTGATTGTACCACTCCAGGTCGTTCCCGCCTCGGTAATTCCGATATGCAACGGGTAGTCGACCTGACTTGCCAGCAGGCGATACGCCTCGACCGTGCGCCGGATATCGGAGGCCTTGAGACTTATTTTGATTTGTTCAAAATTGAGTTCCTCAAGGAGCCGGACATGTCCCAGGGCACTTTCGACCATCGCTGCCGGGGTGGGATGACCATATTTTACCAGCAGGTCTTTTTCCAACGATCCCCCATTGACCCCGATGCGGATCGGCGCACCATGCTCCGCACACGACTTGACAACTTCCGCAACCTTCCAGCGGGCACCGATATTGCCGGGATTGATCCGCAGGCCATCGACTCCGGCCTCCAGTGCCGCCAATGCCAGTTGGTATTCGAAATGGATATCGGCAATCAACGGGATGGAAATCCCTGCCCGAATCGCTCCCAGCGCCTGGGCCGCCGCTTGATCCGGCACCGCGCACCGCACAATTTCACAACCGGCGGCGGTCAATCGCTTGATCTGGGCCAGCGTCGCCGGAATGTCTCGGGTGTCAGTAGAGCACATCGACTGGACCGAAAGTGGCGCGCCGCCACCTACGGAAACTGTACCGACCTTGATTTGACGAGTAGTTCGGGGCATGTCTGCTTCTTTCAATACAGGGTTTTGTTCAGCTGATTCTAGTCGCTTACGGTGGAAGATTCAAGCTTTGCCGTGGCAAATAGTGTAACCATTCCTGATTGCCCTCCACCTGACCATATGCTATAAAATTCCAACCCCCATGCACCCCACAGCGAAACGACGACGACTATGGATATTGCTGCCGCCCGCGCCCGACATGCTGAACTGAGCACACAACTTCATCACCAGAACCGTCTTTATTACGCCCTTGATGCCCCGGAAATCAGCGATGCCGACTACGACCGGCTCTTTCGTGAACTGCTGGAGCTGGAGAAAGCGTTTCCGCAACTGACAACGGATGACTCCCCCTCGCGCCGGATCGGCGCGCCACCACTTGACAAGTTTACCCAGATTCGACACCAGCAACCGATGTTGTCCCTTGACAATGCGCTCAACGAGGACGAAATTCGCGCGTTCGATGCGCGCGTCAAACGCCAGCTGGAAACCAGCGACGAGCTTGAATATGTCTGCGAGATGAAGCTCGACGGGGTCGCGGTCGAGCTGGTTTATCGTCACGGGCGGCTGGTCGTCGGCTCGACCCGTGGTGACGGGGTAACCGGGGAAGAGATTACCGCGAACCTGCGCACCATTCGTTCCCTGCCGTTGCAGCTCGAAGCCCCCTACCCGGCGCTGCTGGAAGTTCGCGGCGAGATTTATTTTGATACCGCCGCCTTTCGCACGATGAATGAAGAACGCACCACTGAGGGGCTACCGACCTTTGCCAACCCGCGCAACGCCGCGGCCGGGAGCCTGCGGCAGCTCGATCCGGCGATCACCGCCAAACGGCCATTGCGGATCTTCTGCTACGGCATCGGTGCTCTCGACGGGGTCACCCCAACCCGCCATGACACTTTGCTCAATCTGCTCAACGATTGGGGATTGCCGATCAACCTGGCCGGCATGCGCAAAACGGTCGGCGTTGCCGGGGCAATCGACTACTTCCGCGAATTGATTGAGAACCGCGATGCCCTCGCATTTGAAATCGACGGTATGGTGATCAAGGTTAACGACCTGAACCTGCAACGTCAGCTGGGGGCGACGTCACGCGCGCCGCGCTGGGCGATTGCGGCAAAGTTCCCGCCACGTCAGGCAGAAACGACGGTCAGCGATATTCTGTTACAGGTTGGCCGCACCGGCGCGATTACCCCGGTGGCGGTCCTTCAGTCGGTCAAGATCAGCGGAGTCACCGTATCACGCGCCAGCCTGCACAACTGGGATGAAATTGCCCGGCTCGATGTCCGCATCGGTGACCGGGTGCTGGTCGAACGCGCCGGGGATGTAATCCCCGATGTCGTCAAGGTGCTGACCGACAGGCGTGATGGCAGCGAGCGCCCCCTCCCCGAACCGGCAACCTGCCCGGCCTGTGCAGCGCCGGTAAAACGTTTTAACGACGAAGTCGTGCCGCGCTGTCAGGGTCTGGCCTGCCCGGCGCAGCTCAAGGAGAGGATCAAACATTTTGTCAGCCGCAAGGCAATGGATATCGACGGACTCGGCGGGCGCTATATCGATCAGCTGCTGGAGCTGCAACTGGTAACCAGCGTCGCTGACCTCTACACCTTGCAACGCGACGATCTGTTCCGGTTTGAACGGATGGGGGAGACCCTCGCCGACAAGCTGCTGGCCGCCATCGCCGCCAGCAAAAAACGCCCCCTGCCCCGGTTCCTCTTCGCGCTTGGTATTCGCAACGTCGGGGCGCATCTTGCCAAGGTACTGGCCCGCCAGTTCGGCTCACTGGAAAGATTGTCCACCGCGACCGAGGAAGAGTTGACCACCATCCACGAAATCGGCCCCCAGGTCGCGGCCAGTGTCGTCAGTTTCTTTCGCAATCCGGACAACCGCGCCATCCTCCAGCGCCTGGCACAGGCCGGAGTCGCTGCGCAGGAGGAAGCACCACGGGCAGGCGGACCGCTCTTTGGAAAAACTTTCGTCTTTACCGGCACGTTGAGCCAGCTGGGGCGGACCGAAGCACAACAGAAGGTAGAGCGCTGCGGCGCTCGCGCCAGCGGGTCGGTGAGTAAAAAAACGGATTATGTCGTCGCCGGAACGGAAGCGGGGAGCAAGTTGGACAAAGCCCTCCAACTGGGGCTCACCGTGATGACCGAAGAGGAATTTCTTGTCTTTATCGAAGGGCTGGAGGACTCGACATGAGTAAACAACGCGTCACGGTCAACGTGACCGGAACAGTTCAGGGCGTCAACTTCCGTTATGTCACCTACCGCCAGGCACTGGCTCTCGGCGTCGCCGGGTGGGTCAAAAACCTGCCGGACGGCAGCGTTCAGCTTTGTCTTGAGGGGGAGGAAAGAGCCGTCAAGCAACTCCTCGACTGGCTGCATGTGGGACCGTCGAGCGCCCGGGTCGATGAATTAACCATTCAACCGGAAGCTTACCGCGGGGAATTCGATTGCTTTGAGATTTTACGCTGAGCGACTAGAAGCCGCCGAAATCGCTCAACGCATCAAGACCGCTCAGTTCAAACGTCAGGTAAATATTGCGATCATCAGGACGGTTGCGTAACGACAGCCGCAACGTCCAGCACTCGCCGCGATACTCGGCGGCAACGAACTGTTCCAGGGTCCGGTTGTTGTCCAGCGCGTAACGATGACGATAGGTCAGCAGCAGCGGTTGCAACCCGTCGAACGCCACTTCCCCCCCCACATATTCCAACTCATCACGGGTATAGCGATATTCGACGCTCAGCCGGTTTTCGCCCGCAGCGTGGAGTTCGGTACGCAGGTTGAACGCGGCAAATTTTTTGTAAAAACCGCCTTGCTCGGCAGAGTGATCGTAAGCAAGGTCAAGATCGATAAAACTGAAATCGGTTGGCCGCAGCAGCGCCTCCATCTCCAGCGGCAACCAGGGGCGGCGCTGGTCGTTGGCACTTTGCGGCTCACGTCGCTTTTCATCAAGATCAAATTCCTGTGCCAGCCGAAGTTGCAACAGTTCCCGCCAGCTATTTCGCTGCTCACGACTGAAACGCCCCGCCACCCGGTTGGTAAGACTGAACCGCAACCGATTGCGCGGCTCAAGCCGGTCATTAGTGTCGAAATCGGGGAGGCGTGACTGATCATCATCCGGAATAAAGTGATAGCTCAGCTCCGGTTCTATTTCGTGGCGGAGCAGACCGAGGGACGAGCCGGGACGGGAAAAATCCCGGAGCAAGCGCGTGCTCAGCGCCATGCGCCCGTCAAACACCCCCTGATGTTCCACGCCGGGACCGGCTGCCGATGTCTGATAGACGCGCTCCAGCCAGGCGACCTCGCTCTCGAAGGTAACAAAACCTCCCGGTCGAACCACTGTCGCCAGTGCCGGGCGCACCCCCAGACGAAGCCCCTTCATCCCGCTGCGGCGCCAGAAGTAGGTTGTCTCTCCGTCAAAACGCCACCACAGCGGTGTCCGCGCAAGCTGTCGGCGGATGGCGGCCAGCCGCATCTCCGGCAAACGTTGCACAGTCGTGTCGTTATCGTTCTCCAGGTCGCGCAGATAATTGAAACCACCGGAAAGATTCAACAGTCCCCAGTTCCGCCCGGCATAAAGGGTTGATTCAAGCTGGGCACGGTTGTAATCGCCCGCCGCCTCACCAAAATCAGCATAAAAATCGTTTGCGCTGACGTAATGCAGATCAGCGCTTAACCGTACCTGCCCGGGCAATATCCCCTGGTGACGCCAGCTCCCGGCGTAACGATTATCGGCGGCGGCGTTGGTGGCATTGACATGGTAAAGATGCACTTCGCCACGGTTGTCACGACCGAGCAGATAGCGATATTCTACCCCTTTGCCGTAACCGAGGCGCGAGAAGTAATCGATCGAGAAGGTGGCATCAAGATTCCGGCCGATGACCTGGTACCAGGCCAGTGACAACTGATACCCCTTGCGGTCCGAGAAACCAAATCCGGGCAGCATAAACCCCGATTCACGTTCACTTTTTACCGGATAGAAAAGATATGGCAGGTAGAGAACCGGAATGTCATGCAGATAGAAAAAACCATGTTTGCCAACCGCATAGCCACCGACCGTCACATCCAGTTCATCAAGCGAAAATTTCCACGCCGGAGGGTCGCCGGGACAGGCGGTAAAGGTGCCATTCGTGATCAGATAGTCTGCTTCACCGGTCTTTTCGATCTGCTCACCGCTGATCCGCAACCCGCTCCCTAAAAATTTCAGCCGACCGTTCGTTACTGACGCGGTCTTGTCGTTGAGACGCAGGGTGACCCGCTCGGCGTTCAGCTCTGTGGTACTGTCTCGCAATGCAACAGCTCCGTGCGCCCGAGCCTCGCGAGTCTCCGCATTCCAGATCATTTCCCGGGATGTCATCTCCATCCCGGAGTATTTCAACTGCACGTCACCCCGTGCCTGGTAAACCCCGGCCTCGCGGTCAAAATCGAGGGTATCAGCGGAGAGGGCAACGGCGCCTTCGTCTGCTGCGCTCACCGCTGGCACAATGAAAAGCAGCAGCGCAACACACATCAGCCCACCCATGAAAAGATATTTTTTCAGGCGCATCGTGCCTCGGTTCCAATCAAAATTTCACGCACGGCGGCGGCCAGAAAAAGGGATCCGGCAACCAGGACAATCTCGTTTTCACAGCAGGCTGCCTGGGCGGCAGCGAGGGCTCCGGCAACATCCAAAGCGGTGTGGGAAGAAATTCCGTGCGCCGTCACTGCGGCGCTCAATGCCTGTGGGTCGATACCGGCTTCGACCGGCAACGGCGGGCAGATCACCGACGCTGCAAAGGGCAAAAGTGGCACGATAATCTCCGCACAGTTCTTGTCCGCCTTGAGCGCGGCCACCCAGTGCACCCTGGCCCCGTGCCGGGCCAGATAGGCCGCCAAAGTCGCGGCCCCGCCCGCATTATGGGCGCCGTCGATCAACACGCCGGGGGCACCATCGATCCACTCCAGGCGCCCCGGCCAGACCGTCTCACTGACCGCGCGGCGCAGCTGCGTGGCGGGGAGGGAAAAACCGCGCTCGCGCAGCAGCGCGGCCAGACACAGGGCCTGCGCCAGATTGTCCCGCTGATGCGCTCCGGCCAGCCCCGCTGTCAACCCTGCCAGCGTCCCCCCCGGCCCCTGCCAGGTGAAGGTTTCACCCGTGTCGATCACGCGATAATCCTCGCCGTAACTCAACAGCGGGGCATCTTGCCGCGCTGCCAACACCCTGAGTCGTTGTTCCGCAAGCGGCGGTTGCTTCCCCAGAACCACGGGGATTTCGGGCTTGATAATCCCGCCTTTTTCCCCGGCAATCGTGGTCAGATCGTTACCGAGATAGGCCGCATGGTCGAGGCAGATCGGCGTAATCGCACACAACAGCGGGGTAACCGCGTTGGTTGCGTCAAGTCGCCCCCCCATGCCGACTTCGAGGATGGCAATATCGACATTGCAATCGCGAAAGCGGGTCAGCGCCATGGCGGTGGTCAACTCAAAGAAGGTGACGGGAAGGTCGCCGGCCAGCGAGCGCAAGCGATCGGTCAGACGCACCAGATCGTCTACCGCCAACGGCGCACCGTCGACCCGAATGCGTTCACCGAAATGATGGAGGTGGGGGGAGGTATAGAGACCGACCCGGTAGCCAGACAGGCGCAGCATTGTCGCCAGCGCCACGGCAACAGAGCCCTTGCCGTTGCTCCCGGCGATATGGACGATCGGAAAAGCAGAATCGGGGCGGTCGAGCCGGAGCAGCAGTTGCCGGATATTGTCGAGCCCCAGCTTGATTCCGAACCGCTGCAGCCCGTACAGATACTCCAGACTCCGCTGACCGGTCACCGGTCAGCTCTTTGTAAAAACACGCAGAATCTGGGCGAGACGCTCTTTCATTTCCGCCCGCGGAATGATCATGTCGACCATCCCGTGTTCGAGCAGATATTCGCTGCGCTGGAATCCTTCGGGGAGTTTCTGGCGGATCGTCTGTTCGATCACCCGCGGGCCGGCAAAACCGATCAACGCACGGGGCTCGGCAATATTCAGATCCCCGAGCATGGCGAAGCTGGCGGTGACACCACCGGTGGTGGGATCGGTCAGAATTGACAGAAACGGGATCCCGGCCGCCTTCAATTTGGCCAGCGCCGCACTGGTCTTGGCCATCTGCATCAGCGACAGAATACTCTCCTGCATCCGCGCCCCGCCGGACGAAGAGAAGATCAGCACCGGGGCGCGATTCTCCAGCCCCCGTTCGATAGCGCGGGTGATTTTTTCACCAACAACCGCGCCCATGCTCCCCCCCATGAAACCGAAGTCAAAAACAGCCAGGATCGCAGGGACACCGTGAATCGTCCCCTCGCCGCAGATCACCGCATCGCCACCGCCACTTTTTTTAACCGCCGCCTTGATCCGGTCCTTGTATTTTTTTGCATCTTTAAAATTGAGGAAATCGGTCGATTCCATCGCGGCGTCCATCTCGACAAACGAGCCTGCATCGACCGTCAATTCAATCCTCTCCCGCGCACTGATGCGAAAATGATAGGTGCACTTCGGGCAGACATTGAGATTGCGCTCAATTTCCTTGCTGTAGATAATCTCATTGCAGTTTTTGCACTTCGTCCAGAGCCCTTCGGGCATCTTGACATTCTTTGCTTCAACCGACTCGATCGGCGCTTTCTTGATATGAAACCAGGACATATTCTCTTACCTCATTTTCGAAATCAGGGCCGAGCTCATAAATTGAACTCTTCTCCCCCAGTGAGAATGCTGACTTGCGGTAGACCAAGCTCGTGCAGTTCACGGTGAATCTGCTCACGAAACTGCGGCTTGATGTGTGAAATCAGAGCCGGCACTTCGGGTCGATCAAGTTTGGCAAGTTCTTCCTTGAGCAGTGCCGGGGTCAGGTGACCGCTCAGGGTTGCCAATGCCGCCATGTCATTGGGAAACGAGGTCTCCACAAAGGCCAGTTTCAGGTTGACCGCCGTATGCCCCATCCGCCATAATGCCTCTGTCGTTGTCGTATCACCAGAAACCAGAATGGTCGCATCCCCATCGGAAATACAATAACCGGCAGCGTAGACCGTATGGTTCATTTCCACCCAGGCGATTTTCAGCCCGGCTATTTCCGCGACCTCCCCCGCAACCAGCGGACAAAGCCTGATCGCAGGCTTGCCCGGCGGAATGACGGTAAAATCAGGATAGACCTGATTATTGAAAAAATGTTTATGCACCACATCCAGCACCTGCGGGGGTCCCCAAACCCGAATCGGCGTGGAACGCGAAACAAAAACATTATCGACCAGAAAGGGTAGATCGGCAACGTGATCGAGATGGGCATGCGTCAACAGCACATCATCAACCCGGGCCTGCTGGTCGATCGGCAACATCAGCGCCACCGTTCCGGCATCAACCGCAAACGTGTCGTTGAGTAGCAACGCCGTCGTATAATGCCCCGGCGAACGGGAGCCGAAGTTTCCCAGAACCTGAACCTTCATAACACCCCCGTTAGCGGAACATTCCAGTAAAAAGTGCCTTTGTTCAGCACCTGGTTCAGCTGCTCAGACCAGCAAGGCACTTTTCAGTCCGCGAATAAAATCGGCAACTTGCTTCGTCACCGCCGCCGTATCGCCCCCGGCGGCAATAATTTTGACCAACGCGCTGCCAACGACGACCGCATCGGCAAAAGCCCCGACCGCAGCGGCCTCCGCCGGCGTCGTAATACCGAAACCAACAGCAACCGGGGTGGCACAGGAGGCCTTGATCTCCTGCACCTCAGTGGCAATCGCGGCAGCATCGACCGCCTGTGCTCCGGTCACTCCGGTCATCGATACATAATAAATAAACCCCTCGGCCCGAGAGGCAAGTTTCAGCCGACGTTCCGGCGGGGTTGTCGGGGCCAGCAGGGTGATCAGCTCAAGCCCGGCGGCCCGCATGTGCGGCTGCAACTCCGCCGCTTCCTCCGGGGGCAAATCGACCAGCAGCAGCGCATCGACCCCGGCGGCAACAGCGTCCTTGACAAAGCACTCGCCGCCATAGCGAAAGATGGGGTTATAATAGCCCATCAGGATAATCGGTACATTGGTGTGTTCCCGCGCTGTCCGCACCATCGCCAGAATTTTCGGCAGCGTCGTCCCCGCCGCCAGTGCCCGTTCCGAAGCCGCCTGAATCGTCGGCCCATCGGCCATCGGATCGGAAAACGGAACCCCGATTTCGATCAGATCAGCCCCCGCCTCAACCAGGACGTGAATCAGCTCGCCGGTCATCGCCAGACACGGATCCCCGGCAGTAACAAACGGAATCAGCGCCGTTTCACCCCGCGCGCGAAGTTCATTAAATGTTGTCGCAATACGACTCATGGTATGACCATTTTCCAGTAAATTTCGTCAGTCTAATTCAATGACAGAGGCTTTTCAACCGTTTTCTCTGCGCCGCTTTCCTCGTCGAGCAATTTCCGCACCTGCGCCAGCAATGCGAGAAAAAGCGGAGCAGTCATTCGCCCCGTCTGGACATTGTAACGGCTGGTGTGATAACTCGCAACCAGCACCGGCCCGCAACGCGGACGATAAACGGCACCGTGGGCAAAAGGGAAATCGGTCAGTCGATCAATCACCCGGTCAGCCTTGAGCATCCGCAAATAACTGGTGAACGCCCCCTGTCCCAGCAAAATAATCACCTTCAACTGCGGCATGCTGTCGAATTCGGCTTTCAAAAATGATCGACAGGCAGCGAACTCGGTGGCGTCCGGTTTATTCTCCGGCGGCGCACATTTTACCGCATTGGTAATGTAGAGGTCGTTCAATTGCAATCCGTCGTCGGCCGCAATCGCCTCCGGCTGGCTGGCAAACCCGACCTGGTACAGGAGCGGATACATAAAATCACCCGCGCCGTCACCGGTAAAGGGGCGCCCCGTGCGGTTCGCACCGTGGGCACCGGGGGCCAGACCAACCAGCCCCACCCGCGCCCGGAAATCGCCGAAACCGGGCACCGGCCCGTTCACATAGTCGCTGCGACTCCAGCCCCGTTTGGCTTGCAGCTTGTCCAGATAAGCGCAGAGCCGTGTGCAAACACGGCACCCGGCCAGTCCGGTCAGCCGAATATCCATCTCGACTAACTTTTCGGCGGGGGCGTACCGCCAGTTTTTTTATGCGACGCGCGCCGTCTGCGCGGCGGCTTATCCGCCGGCTTTGCCACAGCACCCCGCCCGCCGCGACTGTGACCGCGCGCACCGCCACGCTCAGGGGGAGCTGTTTTGCGTCGTGGAGTCCGTTTGTAATCCCAGCAAAGATCTTCTTCGGTGGGCATGCAGCTGGGGATTTTGCGGCCAATGTATTCTTCAATCTCCGGCAGATAATAAACCGTGTCTTCATCGGCGAAGCTGATCGCCTTGCCGAACGCTCCGGCGCGGGCGGTCCGCCCGATGCGATGCACATAATCATCGGCATTCTCCGGCAGGTCATAGTTGACCACGTGGGTCACACCATCGATGTGCAGACCGCGCGAGGCGACGTCGGTGGCGACCAGATAATGCAGCCGGTTTTCTTTGAAATCATCGAGAATCTTCATCCGCTTGCGTTGCGGGATGTCGCCGGAAATGACCGCCGCCTTGATCTCGTTCACTTTAAGACGATCGACCAGGTACTCCGCTTCTTTCTTGGTATTGACAAAGAGTAAAACGCGCTCCAGGCCGTTTTCCTTCTTCATCAACCCGATCAGCAGCGCAAATTTCTCACGGCGGGAGGCGTGATAGAGCAGTTGTTCAACCCGTTCCGCCGTCACCTGCTCCGGCTTGATACTGACCTTCTCGGCCAGGTCCATGAACTCGTAGGCAAGCTCCATCACCCGTGCCGACAACGTTGCGGAAAAAAGCATCGTCTGGCGCTGATCGAAGGGGGGCAGTTTGCGCAAAATGTAACGCAAGTCCTTGATAAACCCCATGTCAAACATCCGGTCAGCCTCATCGATGACCACCGCCTCGACATTTTTAAAGGAGAAGACCCCCTGTTTGGCATAATCGATCAGCCGCCCCGGCGTGGCCACGATCACGTCAACGCCATCTTTGAGAGCCTGTCGCTGTTTATCGTAATCGACGCCACCGAAAATCGGCTGCACCTTAAAGGGGCAGAACGCGCCAAGCTTCTCGGCATCGTCGCAAATCTGCACCACCAGTTCACGGGTCGGCGCCATAATCAACGCGCGCGGGTGGATCCCGGTCGGCTTGGGCCGCTGGAGGAAGCGGCTGAAGAGTGAAATCAGAAATGCCGCCGTTTTGCCGGTGCCGGTCTGCGCCTGGGCGGCAACATCCTTGCCGAGCAGCGCCAGCGGGATTGATTCTTCCTGCACCGGGGTCAGGTCAGTAAATCCGGTCTGGGCGATGCCCTGCAATACTTCAGTAGGTAAATCAAGTTCGGTAAACTTCATGTGCTGGAGAATCACCCCGCTATGCAAACAGGCTGATTCGCGATCCTTTCAGTTAAAGTTCAAAATTCATCGCGTCGGCGACGGTGTGAATATCCTTGTCGCCGCGCCCGGAGAGACAAACGACGATAATCGCGTCGCGGTCAAGTGTCGGTGCCAGTTTCATCAGGTGCGCAATCGCGTGGGCACTTTCGAGTGCGGGGATGATCCCTTCCAGCCGGGTCAGCAGCTGGAACGCATCAAGCGCCTCCTGGTCGGTAATCGATACATATTCGGCGCGACCGCACTCGTGCAGCCAGGCGTGTTCCGGCCCGACTCCGGGGTAATCGAGCCCGGCGGAAATCGAATGCGCGTGATTGATCTGCCCGTCAGCGTCCTGCAAAAGGAAAGTCTTGTTGCCGTGCAGCACCCCGACCGCACCGGCACCGATACTGGCCGCATGTTTGCCGGTGTCAACACCGAGTCCGGCCGCCTCGACCCCGATCAGCCGCACCGCCTGATCTTTGATGAAGGGGTAAAACATCCCCATGGCGTTCGAGCCACCGCCGATACAGGCCAGCGCGACATCGGGCAAGCGCCCTTCAGCGGCACGGATCTGCTGCTTTGTTTCCTCGCCGATCACCGCCTGAAAATCGCGTACCAGTTGCGGATAGGGGTGCGGTCCGGCGACCGTGCCGATGACATAAAAGGTGTCGCGCACATGGGTCACCCAGTGCCGCAACGCCTCGTTCATGGCGTCTTTCAGGGTGTTGGTGCCGCTGGTGACGGGGTTGACTTTCGCCCCCAAAAGCTTCATGCGAAAGACGTTCAACGACTGGCGCCGGATATCCTCCGTCCCCATGAAAACTTCACACTCCAGATCAAAGAGCGCCGCCACCGTCGCCGTCGCCACCCCGTGCTGACCGGCCCCGGTTTCGGCGATCACCTTTTTTTTCCCCATGCGCCGCGCCAGCAGCGCCTGGCCCACGGTATTGTTGATCTTGTGCGCGCCGGTGTGATTCAGATCTTCGCGTTTGAGATAGATTTTCGCCCCGCCAAGCTTTGTCGTCAACCGCTCCGCAAAATAGAGCGGACTCGGCCGACCGACATATTCTTTGAGATAATAGGAAAAATCGCGGTGGAATTGCGGGTCGTCCAGCGCCTCGCGATAGGCGGCTTCCAGTTCGATCAGCGCTGGCATCAGCGTCTCGGCGACGTAGCGGCCACCGAATTCGCCAAAATGGCCGCGTTCATCCGGGAAGTTGTACATAAATTGAATCCTTTACTTGAATATCACGTTACCGGACACAAATGATTTGCGACAACGGACAAATATGCCGGGTTTCATTGCATTCAACCCAACCTACGCCTGCACTGCTCTGGCTGCGGCGATAAACGCCGCCACCTTCGCTGCATCTTTCTGCCCCGGCGAACGCTCGACGCCGCTGGAAACATCGACCGCGTAGGGGTGCACGGTACGAATCGCCGCCGCGACATTTTCAGGGGTCAGGCCACCGGCGAGGATCACCGGGCGCTGGCGGGCAACCTCGGCGGCCAGATCCCAATTGAAACTTTTGCCGGTACCACCATAACTGTCCGCGCACCAGGCATCAAGCAGCAGCGCGGCGGTGCGGTATTTTTCATGCCCGACGATACTCGCGGCAGCCGCGACCCGCAGCGCCTTGATCACCCGCGACGGCGCATAATCGCACGCAGTCGGCGGCTCGTCACCGTGCAACTGAATCACCTCAATCCCGCAGACTTTGGCGATCATCCGCACCCGTTCCGGGGTCTCATTGACAAACAGACCGACCGGCGTCACCAACGGCGGCAGTGCCGCGATAATCGTGCGCGCCCGCTCCGGCGAAACATGGCGGGGGCTGCCGGGGTAAAACACAAAACCGAGGGCATCGGCACCACAGGCGACAGCGTGGCGGGCATCTTCAAGGTTAGTTATACCGCAGATTTTAACACGTACCATAAGCAAACCCCGTCAGGGTGGACTGCTGCAAAACTACCCCACCTTGGGTAGCTGCGCCAACGATTCTCTGATCGCTTCTTCCGGGTAGTCATAATCGGTCAGCTTGCCGGCGAAGAAATCGTCGTAGGCCTGCATGTCGACATGGCCGTGACCGGACAGATTGAAGAGGATCGTCTTCTCTTGCCCTTCTTCATCGGCCTGCAACGCCTCGTCGATGGCGCCACGAATGGCGTGGCTCGATTCCGGGGCGGGGATGATCCCCTCGCTGCGGGCAAAGAGGACCGCCGCCTCGAAACAGGCGAGTTGATGAACCGACTTCGCCTCGACGACCCCTTCGTGCACCAGCTGTGAGACCAGCGCCGAGGCACCGTGATAGCGCAGGCCACCGGCATGAATCCCCGGCGGCATGAAATCGTGACCGAGGGTGTACATCTTCGCCACCGGTGCCATCTTGGCGGTGTCACCGTAGTCGAAGGCGTAAACCCCCCGGGTCAGCGTCGGGCAGCTGGCCGGCTCGACGGCGAGGACACGCACATTCTTGCCATTGGCCTTGTCCGCGACGAAGGGGAAACCGATGCCGGCAAAGTTGGAACCGCCACCGTGACAGCCGATGACGACGTCGGGATAGTCGCCAACCAGCGCCATCTGCTCCTTCGCCTCCAGGCCGATGATGGTCTGATGCAAGCAGACATGGTTGAGCACACTGCCCAGAGCATAGCGGGTATCCTCGCGACCAACAGCATCCTCCACCGCCTCGCTGATAGCGATACCGAGCGAGCCATTGCTGTCGGGATGCGCAGCGAGGATCGCCCGCCCCGCGTTGGTCTGGTTCGACGGTGAGGGGATGACATTCGCCCCCCAGAGTTGCATCATGCTCTTGCGGTACGGTTTCTGGTTGTAGGACACCTTGACCATGTAAACCGTGCATTCGAGGCCAAACATCTGGCAGGCGAGCGAAATCGACGAACCCCATTGACCGGCACCGGTCTCGGTAGCGATGCGCTTGGTGCCGAAAATTTTATTGTAGTAGGCCTGCGGGATGGCACTGTTCGGTTTGTGCGACCCGGCCGGAGAGCCTCCTTCGTATTTGTAATAAATTTTCGATGCGGTGCCGAGCGCTTTTTCGAGCCGATGGGCACGATACATCGGCGACGGTCGCCAGAGCTGATAGATGTCGAGCACTTCGCGGGGGATGTCGATCCAGCGCTGCGTCGATACCTCCTGCTCGATCAGTCCCATCGGAAAGAGTGGCAGCAGATCGTCCGGCGATACCGGCTGCATCGTCACCGGGTGAACCACCGGCGCCAACGGGCTGGACAGGTCGGGAATAACGTTGTACCACTGTTTCGGGATATGATCTTCAGGGAGCAGGATCTTGGTCTGCATTGGTCGACTCCTTTGTCTGTTCATAAGAAAACAATTTTGCCTTTACCCGAGCAACTCTTTCAGCTTGGCACCGATATCGGCCTCGCGCATCAGCGCTTCGCCGATCAGAAAGGCCCCCACGCCGGCGTGCTGCAACCGCTCAACCTCGGCCCGGTGACTGATGCCACTCTCGGTGACCACACAGCGCTCTGCCGGAATCAACGGCAGCAAGCGCTCGGTTGTCGTCAGCGCAGTGACAAAGGTTTGCAGATTGCGGTTATTAATGCCGATCAGCTCACAATCGGTCTGCAACGCGATCTCCAGCTCGCGTTCGTCATGAACTTCGAGCAGCACATCGAGGTGCAATTCAGTGGCCAGCGCGGAAAACTCACGCAACTGCGCCAGGTCAAGCATGGCGGCGATGAGCAAAATCGCATCGGCACCAGCAACGCGGGCCTCAACAATCTGGTAGGGGTCACAGATAAAATCTTTCCGCAACAAGGGCAAATTGATCTGCTCTCGAATCAGACGAAGAAAACGCAGCTCCCCCAGGAAAAATTTATGATCCGTCAACACCGACAAACAGGCGGCGCCGCCCGCCGCGTAGATCTCGGCAATCGCCAGTGGATCAAAATCGGGACGGATCACCCCCTGCGACGGCGACCCTTTCTTGATTTCGGCAATGATGGCCGTCCTTCCGGACGCGTGAGTCGCGCGCAGGGCGCGCACGAAGCCGCGCGGTTGATCCTCCAGGTCGGCAAGTTGCGCGCGCAGTTCACCCTCTGGCAGAGTGGCGCGCGCGGCGGCCACCTCGTCGCGCTTATGGGCGACAATCGTCTTGAGAATTTCGGGGGAAGCGGTCATTGGCTGGTCAGCTGCGCCAGTTTTTCGACCTGCGCCAAAGCGCGTCCGGAATCGATCGCCTCCGCCGCAAGGGTCATCCCGGCACGAACTGACGTCACTTTGCCGGAGGCCAGCAGCGCATAGGCCGCATTGAACAGGACGATATCGCGTTTTGGCCCTTGCTCCCCGGCAAGGATGCCGCGCACAATCAGCGCATTCCCGCAGGCATCGCCACCACGCAGATCAGCCATGGTGCAGCGGCTAAAACCGAACTGTTCCGGAGTGATGCGGTCGACACCGACCCCGTCGGCGGTAACGGTCGCCACCGTGGTCGGACCGGTCAGGGTGATCTCATCCATACCGTCGCTACCGCAGACGACGAAACCGCGCCGACAGCCGAGGTTGTGCAGCACTTGCGCCAGCGGTTCAACCAGATCCTCGCGATAGACTCCCATCACCTGACAATCGGCCTTGGCCGGGTTGGTCAACGGACCAAGGATATTGAAGATGGTGCGAATACCGATCTCCTTGCGCGGCCCGATCGCGTATTTCATCGCCCCGTGCAGGGCCGGGGCAAAGAGAAACCCGATGCCGATCTCGTTAATACACTGTTCAACCACCTCGGGGGTGACGTCAAGGTTAACACCCAGCGCTTCGATCACATCGGCACTGCCGCACGCCGAGGACACCGAGCGGTTGCCGTGCTTGGCGACCTTGACGCCGCAACTGGAGACAACAAAGGAAACGGTGGTGGAAATATTGAAGGTGTTGGTACCGTCGCCACCGGTGCCGACCACATCGAGGATCGTCTCCTGGTCGAGGTTGATCTCGTCGCGGTCGATATCGAGAACATTACGGCCGACCCTGATCGGCGTGGCCCGCTCGCGCATCACCCTGGCCGCACCGGTGATCTCGGCCACCGTCTCCCCCTTCATGCGCAACGCGGTGATCAACGCACCAATTTGTGCCGGTGTCGCTCCGCCGGACATGATCTGGTCCATCACTTCGACCATCTCCCCTTCGGAAAGATTCTGCCGTTCCACCACCTTTGCAATCGCCAGCTTGATCATTTTATCCTCCACCGGGCGCCATCGACCGCGCCCGCACTAAGTCGCGCGCTATCAGGTCAAATTGAGAAAATTCTGCAACAACTGTTTCCCCGCCCCGGTGAGGATCGATTCGGGATGAAACTGAACACCCCAGACCGGCAGCTCTTTATGTGCCAGCCCCATGATGGTGCCGTCCTCGGTCCAGGCGGTGATCTGTAAAGTGTCCGGCAGGCTGTCCCGTTCAACGATCAGCGAATGATAGCGTGTCGCCACCAAGGGGTTATCGAGTCCGGCAAAAATATCACTCCCGGCGTGATGAATCAGACTCGTTTTGCCGTGCATCAGGGTCGCGGCGCGCACCACCTTGCCGCCAAACGCCTGACCGATCGCCTGATGACCGAGGCACACGCCGAAGATTGGAATCATACCGGCAAAACGTTCGATGGCAGCCACCGAAATCCCCGCCTCGCCCGGCGTGCAGGGGCCGGGGGAAATCACCAGTTGGCGCGGCTTGAGCGCGGCAATTTCGTCGAGCGTGATCTTGTCGTTGCGGTAGACGACGACATCGGCACCGAGCTCGCCCAGGTATTGAACCAGATTATAGGTAAAGGAGTCGTAGTTGTCGATCATCAACACCATGTCAGTCGAGCCCCCGTCGCGCCATTTCAATCGCCTTCAGTGCGCCGCGCGCTTTGCTCAGCGTCTCCTGATATTCGCTCTCGGGGTCGGAATCGGCGACAATCCCGGCACCGGCCTGAAGATGGATGCGACCATGATTGACGATCAGCGTGCGGATCGCGATCGCCATATCCATATTGCCGGAAAAAGATAGGTAACCGACCGCGCCACCGTAAATTTCACGGCGGCACGGTTCCAGCTCGTCGATGATCTCCATCGCCCGGATTTTCGGCGCGCCGGAAAGGGTTCCGGCCGGGAAAGCGGCACCGAAAACATCGAGCGCGTCACAACCATCCTTCAGCTTGCCCCGTACATTCGAGACGATGTGCATGACATGCGAATAGCGCTCGACCACCATCAGTTCATCCACTTCGACCGTGCCGGTCCGGCACACCCGCCCGAGATCGTTGCGCCCCAAATCGACCAGCATGATATGCTCAGCCAGTTCCTTTGCGTCAGCCAGCAACTCCTGCTCCAGGCACCCGTCTTCCTCGGGCGTGGCGCCACGCGGCCGGGTTCCGGCGATCGGACGCACTTCGACCTGATCCCCCTCCTTGCGCACCAGCACTTCAGGGGAAGCGCCGATAACCAGCGTGTCATCGAAGCGCAGAAAAAACATATAGGGAGAGGGGTTGATCGTCCGCAACGCCCGGTAAATATCGAAGGGATCGCAATCGAGCGCACCGCTAAAGCGCTGCGACAGAACCACCTGAAAAATATCTCCCGCCCGCACATATTCCTTGCACCGTTCGACCGCTGCCTTGAATTCCTCGCGGCTGAAATTCGGGGTCAGCTCGACGTCGCCGGACACCGCCTTGCAGTGCGCCACCGGCAACGGCTGCCGTAATTGTTCGATCATCGCATCAATTGCGGTTACCCCGCGGCGGTAGGCTTCCACAGGAGTTTCAGCGTCACCCCGATGAACGTTGCAGACCACCTTGACCTTTTGCCGCATATTGTCGAAGATCAGCAGTTTCTCGGTGAGCAGAAAGCAGCTATCCCAGACATCGATCTCGCGCGGATTTTGGTCCGGCAAGCTTTCGACAAAACGTACCGTGTCGTAACCGAGATAGCCGACGGCACCACCGCAAAAGCGAGGCAGTTCAGCCAGCGGCACCGGCTGATACTGCGCCATGAAACGGCGCAACTCATCGAGCGGGTTAACCCCGCGACCACTGTCGATGACCGCGCCGTCGGCGACGATCTCGTAATAGTCATCACGACTGCGAAAGACCCGCCCCGGCCCGCTGCCCAGAAATGAATAGCGGGCCCACTTCTCGCCCCCTTCGATACTTTCGAGGAGAAAAGATGTGCGTCCGTCATCGATCTTCTTAAACGCCGACACCGGCGTTTCCATGTCCGCCAGAATCTCGCGACAGACCGGAATCAGATTACCCTCATCACAAAGCCGGGTAAATTCTTCAAGAGTGGGAAAATACATCATTAAATCGCCTTGTTAAAAGGGAGTAAAATAGCATGGAAAATGAGCGATGGTCAAGGATTTGATCGGTTTGATCGCAGCACTGAAAAAACCCGGAGAGCACGTCCCCCTCCAGTCACTCAGAACCGACAACAACTTCTTTCACTGTCATCCCCGCGCCGCTGCGGGTCAGATAAAAAAAGACGACAACGACCGGTTCCAGCTGATCGGGGAGGTGACTGAAGCGGGCAGCAAAATGCATCACCTTTACCCCCTGCCCACGTACGGCGTCCACTTCCTTGCGCACCAGCTTCTGTGCCGCGCGCGTTTCTTCCTCACCCAACGCATCGTCAAATAGTTCCGGCGCTTTCCCCGGTACAATCCGTTCACTACAGGCCAAATCGCGCGCCAGCAGATCACGCAAACGGGCAAAATCATCACCCCGGAAGTGTTCCCGGATAAATCGCCAGATCCGCTCAAAGACTCCGCGCCGCGCCACCGGCTGACGAAAATAATCATGCCCCCGCCAGTCGTCCGCCAGCGCCGCGAGAGCGGCGGCCAATGACCCGCGAAGAACCGCCAGGCCGTTGAGAAAACGGATCAAGCTTCCGTCATTCCAGGTCAGATCGAGGATTCGGCTCAAATCACGCAGCCGCTCCAGCGCGGCAAACGACAGCGTCGGCGTCGTCAGCACGGTATAGGGGGGATGGGGATCGTAGACCAGTCCAAGCGCTGCCGCGCGGTCGCGTAACGGTGAGCCGGGGAGCAGCTTGACCGGTTCCAGTTGCAGATGATGGGGGTGCAACGCCAGCATCCGGTCGACCGCGGCAAGCACATCGTGTTCCGTTTCCCCCGGCAGGCCGGCGAGCAGGTCGAGATGCAAAGGGATGTTGTTTGTCCGGCGCAAGCGGCGCACGACCGTTTCCAGAGATGCTGCCGACAATGTTCGTCCAACCGTGGCAAGGGTTTCCGGCAAGATTGTCTGCACACCGATTTCAAACTGGAAGATCCCCGCCGGAGCATTTTCGAGCAGCGTCAGGGTTTCCTCGTCGAGGAGCTGGGCACCGATCTCCAGATGAATCCGGCTGGCGCGATGGTGCTGCACAATAAAGGCGAGAATCTCCCGCGCCCGCACGGCGTTGTAATTGAATGTCCGGTCAACCACCTTGATCACCGGCACCCGTCGTGCGAGCAGCCAGCCCAGGTCGCTTTCGATCCGCGCGCGTGAAAAGGAACGCACCCCGGTATCAAGGGCGCTCATGCAGAAAGCGCAACGATAGGGACACCCACGGCTGGTTTCATAATAAACCAGGCCGCGTTGCGCATCGACCAGCCCCGCCGTGAAGGGGGATGGCAGCGTGTCGAGATCAGCCAGCGGCGGGGCGTCCGGGCCGACAACAACCGCGCCGTCACGGCGCACCGTCAGGCGGGACAAATCGTCCGGCTCGACACCTCGCGCCCAGGCGGACAGCAGCGCCCGCAACGGCAACTCTCCCTCGCCGCGCACGAGCGCGCTAATGCCGGGGTGTTGCGCAAAGAGTGCAGGCCCATCGAACGACACCTCCGGGCCACCGAGAACGATGCGCACCGTTGGGCGCACGGCGTGCAAAGCAGCGACCAGCTCCAGCGTCTCGCGCCGGTTCCAGAGATAGACCGAGAACGCAACCACATCCGGTTCCGTCGCCAGCAGCGCCGCCAGCACGTTGATTTTCGGCTCATGCACGGTAAACTCGCGAATTTCGATCGCTGTGCAATCCGCGGCGCAGTACGCCGCCAGATAAGGCAGCGCCAGGCTGGCATGAATGTATTTACTGTGGAGTGTGGTCAGCGTCGTGCGCATAAAATCTGTTCTTTTGCCTCTCTGCGCTTAAGTTAAAAATTTCTTTACTTTCAGGTAGCATAAAACTACATTATAAAACCTTTCAACACTCCAACAAAGGTCTAAATTCACTATGTTTAATCTCTTGCTGGTGGAAGATTCATCGACCCAGCTCCAGACAATACTTGAGTCGCTGTCAAATTGCGAACAGCGTTTTCATGTTACCACCGCGACAAACCTGAATGAAGCAAAAGCGTTCCTGAGCCAGATACGTCCTGATCTGGCCATCATTGATCTGTCTCTTCCCGACGGCAAGGGCACGGAACTTCTCCCCGGTTCGCACACGGAAAGAACTTTCCCTTGCATCATCCTGACCGGCGAAGGGAATGAGGAGGAGGCCGTCAATGCCCTCAAACTGGGCGCGCTCGACTACATCGTCAAATCATCGACCACGCTGCGCAAACTGCCAAAGATCATTGACAGCGCCCTGCATCAATGGCAGGCGCTGCTGGACCTCCGCAAAGCTCAGCAGGAGCTGGCCATCCGCGAGGAAAGTTACCGCAACTTCACCCGGCAGTTCAAAGCACTTTTCGACGCCATTCGTGACCCTATTCTGTTATTCGATCAAGACCTCACCGTGGTCTGGGCCAACCAGAGTGCCACCGAACTCTTTTCTGACGCAAAAGACAGCCTGTCGGGTAAATCGTATTATGATATCGTCAAGCTGAGAGATGTTCACGCCATCGATGACGCGGCGACCAGCGGAGGAATCAACGCAACCTGCCGCGTCCGCATCAACAAGAAACTCTACCAGCAACAGGCCTTTCCGATGTTGAACGACGAGACGCAATTGACCAACGCGGTGCTGATTTTCAGAGATATTTCCACCGAAGCCGAACAGCAGGAAAGACGGCTGCACAGCGGCAAGCTGGAACTGCTCGGTGAACTGGCAGCCGGAGTCGCCCACGAAATCAACAATCCGATCAATGGCGTGATCAACTATGCCGATATCCTCTCCCGCAGCGACTTCGAACCGGTCCGCTCGCAAGATATTTGTCAACGCATCATTCATGAAGGGGAACGGATCGCCAAAATCGTTGGTTCCCTGCTCAATTTTGCCCGGCGGAAAACGGGGAGGGGCGAGTATCGAACGCACATCTGCGCGACGGTTGAAGAAGCCCTGCTCCTTTCCAATGCGCAGTTAAGAAGGATGAACATCGATGTCGAAACCGTCTGCGCAGAGCATTTACCCGATATCATCTTCGATCCGCAGGAACTGCTGCAAATTTTATTGAACCTGATCAGCAACAGCCGCCACGCCCTGCATAAAAAATTTCCGGAAAGCCATGCTGACAAAAAAATCGTCATTGCGGGCAGCCGTGCAGACCGTAACGTTCAACTTTCAGTCACAGATTTCGGGAGCGGCATCCCGGCGGCACTGCTGCCACGTGTCACCGAACCCTTCTTCACCACCAAACCGGCCACCGATGGAACCGGCCTCGGTCTGAGCATCTGTCGGCAATTGATTGAAGCGAATGGCGGTGAACTGTCTGTCGACAGTCGTGAAGGAGAATTCACCTGCGTCAAATTGACCCTTCCCTGTCGTAACGATTGAAAAAATCACTCTTTGCGGCCATCGATATTGACCGGCAACGCGCTTCCCGCTAGACTGCTCCCCATGAACACTACGAAAACCATCCGCATGCTGGTCGCCGATGCACAGGGCGAAGTCTTTGAACATCCCTGGTTGCTGCTGACCGGCTGTAACGGCATCGACGAGCGCCTTCCGGAAGGGGACGAACTGATCCCCCTGCCGGAAGGAAGCCGCCTGTTTACCCTCCCCGACACTCGACCGCGCGGGTTTGAACGGCAGCGGGGAGAGATTGTCACCGCTGAGCGCCTGCCGCGCAAATGGGGGGGCGGAGCGCTTCAGGCCGTCGCCGCTTTTCTGACTCCCGGCTACACCCGCACCCTGCTCCCCGCTGTCGATTGGCTCGGGGAACGGCAACCACTCCCCCTCTGGTCCTACACGGCGGTCGGCTGGTGTGTTGAGGAAGAGCGTTTCTACACCGCGGCGGTGGCAGTGGATCGCAACCGCCAGTGGGAACCGGAACATTTCGATGATCGTCGTCTCGACCCGCTGGTGCGCTCACGGCTCGCCGCCTACCCGAACAACCGGCTCTTCGAGCAACTGGCGCGGTGCGCGGTCGATTATCACTGTTTTGCCGCCAAGAACCTTTTTTTAGGCCGCTGGGAAGCACCCCTGCCGAGTTCACCGACCTGCAATTCACGTTGCGTCGGCTGTATTTCGTTGCAGGAAGCGGAGTGTTGCCCGTCGAGTCAGGAGCGCCTGAGCTTCGTCCCCACGGTGGCGGAATTGTGCGAGGTCGCCATCCCTCATCTCGAACAGGCCGAGAACGCCATCGTTTCTTTCGGTCAGGGGTGCGAGGGTGATCCGATCATGCAAGCCGAGACGATTTGTGCCGCAGTGCGCGAGATGCGGCGGCAAACATCGCGCGGCACGATCAATTTTAACTCCAACGCCTCACTCCCTGACGCCATCGATCAACTTGCCGCCGCCGGCATCGATTCGCTTCGCGTCTCACTCAACTCGGTACAGGAACCGTTCTACAACGCCTATTATCGACCCCGTGGCTACCGCTTTGCCGATGTCGTCGAAGCGCTCCACCGGGCGAAAAAAAACGGACTTTTCACCATGCTCAACTATCTGGTCTTCCCCGGCGTGACCGACCGCGAAGATGAAGTGACGGCGCTGATCGAACTGGTGCGCAGTGCCGGGGTCGATCTGATCCAGCTACGTAATCTGGCCATCGATCCGGCGCTCTACTGGCGGGCACTCAACCCGCAAGGGAGCGGGATCGGCATGATGCGGATGTTGCGACGGCTCAAGGCGGCGGCACCGCAGCTTCAGTACGGCTACTTCAATCGCACGCGGGAAAATTTTTTTCCGGAAGGGTTTGAAAAAGACTGGCCGATCAACGCGTAAGCGGGGCTAATCCGTCTTGAATCGTCTGCCCGGTAAAGAGCCCGATGCCAATCACCGCGACGGTGATCACCAGCATGACCGCTGCAATCAGAGCCATGACCAGCGCCTGGGGATAACGGGTCTGCCGATAGCAGAGGAAGGCCAGATACAGACAGAGCAGCCCCACCGGAGTGGAAAAGACAGCGATAAATAACATTGCTGCTAAACTCCTGCTTTTTTCGCGAATTTTTCCGGGTCGATCACCAGTAGCAAGGCGCTTGCATCGGCGTAAAGGGTCTCATCGGGACCGCGCAACTCCCCCCGGACACTGATCTTCCTCCCGACAAACGATTCGACATGGGTCATCAGTGTTGTCACTGTCTCCAGCGGCAGGGCGGTGCGAAAGTTCACGTTAAGGTTCGCCACCACAATCGGATACTCCTTGACCCAGGCGGTCAGCCCCAATACCTCGTCAAAAACCGCCGCGATGCTCCCGCCGTGGGCGTGCCCCGGCGGACCAGCGGCCCCCGGACCAAACCAGACCCTGGCGGCCAGCGTGTGCGCGTCATCAACCAGATAATAACGCAGCCGCAGCCGATCACCGTGCGGCTCACCGGAAACAAAACGCAGGCTGCCGATCAACTGCCGCTGATCAAGCTCCTGCCACTGCGGCGGCGTGTCCCAGCCGATCCCGTCGTTACTCATGATACCTTCCTGTCCGTTGAGCTTCATTGGTCATCCTTAGCAAGAAAATCGCGCGCGGCAGCCAGAAAGATGCCGAAATCGGCGCGCAGTTCAGTGTAATATGTGTGTCATGCGTGCAGCCCCTCCGCCAACCGGTTTCATGTCATTCGCGCCCCGATGGCGCACAATCCCGGCGGTAATCTCGGGCGAATAACGCCCACCAAGTGGTCCCTTGACATAATCCCCCAGCAACGATCCCAATCGATCAGCCGCGGTCGGGCAGGCAAGATAAAGAGGGACCAGATAGTTCAACGAAAGGGTGTCCCGGAAGTTACATCATGCGGATTTTGTTTTTCAG
Organism: Desulfuromonadales bacterium; assembly: GCA_029210745.1. Lineage (GTDB taxonomy): Bacteria > Desulfobacterota > Desulfuromonadia > Desulfuromonadales > JAHYIW01 > JAHYIW01. The sequence goes on along the minus strand of JARGFI010000006.1, from coordinate 23,382 downwards.
CACCAGAATTTCAAACGCCATCGACGCCTTGTTGGTGATCTGCTGAAGATCAGCCACCTGTTGACTCAGATCAACCCCTTTCGAATCAACGTAGGCCACACTGACCACGCGCCCCATCATCACCAGCGGCACCAGCAGCGCGGAGTCGGGCAACTGGCCGCCAAGGGCCTGAAAGATCATCGAATTGAACGGCGAACGCCCGATCTGACCAAGATAGAAACTGCGCGTTTCGGCGACCGTCTTCAGCACCGAGGGCTCGTCAAGTGGAATTTCAAGCTCGGTGAACGCAGCAACCTCTTCGCGGGCAAACATCGCTCGCCAGCCATTGGCCTGTCCGCCACGGATCAAAAAGAGGGCACAACGGTCGTAGCGATTCGCCAGATAGCCGATCATCAACTCGGCAATTTCTTCCCGATCCTCGGCCATGGCCAGTAATTCCGAGACTTTTTCAAAAGTATATTCTTCAAGCGTCGCAGGAAGAAAGCTCTCCTCCTGCAACTCTTCCAGTTCCTCCAGCTCGTCGAGTTCCTCCGGCTCTTCAACCGCGTCGGCAGCGGGGCGAAGAGGAGCCGCAACCGGAGGAGTGGCAACCGCACCGCCGGCCTCCTGTTCCGCCCCGATAGCAACGGCATCTTCAAAATCAATCTCCAGCGGAGCGACTTTAGCGGGAGCAACGACAACTGCAGGAGAATCCTCAGGAACACTTTCATCCAGAGAATGCTCCGCCAGCGGAATTTCAAACTCGGCGGCCGACGGCGGCGGCGGCGCGGATTTGAGTTCCGGTTCCGCCTTTTTACGATTGCGAACCCGTTTTTTCTGCACAAAGCTGTGTCCGGTATCGACATAGCGCAATTGCCGACTGATGTTGTAGTAACGTTCCGTCGCGGCAATAAAGCGGACTTCAGGAGTAATCAGCGGCTTGACAATCAATCCGGTTTTAAAGGAAATTTCGTCGATTGCTTGCAGATTATTAGGGTCCTCCATCACCAGCAAGAGTCTGCGCCCCTCCACCTTGACCGGCAGGCAGCGAAACGCACTGGCCGTCGCCTCGGGGATCAGCTTGAGGACCTCGGGGGAGATGTTCTGCAAATCTTTCGGATCGACAGCGGGGGTCCCCAACACCTTCGTCAGCGCCGTGGTCAATTCCTCTTCGTCGATCAGCCCCATCTCCAGCAGGTTGGTCCCGAGCTTCCCACCGTAAATCACCTGATATTGAAGCGCTTCCTCCAGATCTTCGTTGGTAATAAAGCCTTTTTGCAGAAGATAATCACCAAGTTGCGTTGCCATTCTACGATCTTCCTTCGGCGCGGCGTGCGCCTGACAGGGGAGAAACAAGGAGCAAATAAATTGCTGCTGAAAAGGTTTTTATAGCACGTAGCCAGCGGCAGGGGAAGTCTTTAGGTGAATCTTCAGGTGGGAATCCCGCTAAGGTCTGGCCATATTTTTCCGCATGCGCTATACAATAATGCAGACAAATTTCCGACGTCAACGTTTTCATAAATGGGTAGCACTCAACTCTATGGATAACAAAATTTCACAATCCGCCACTCTTTTCGCCGTTTGCGTGGCCTTCTTTCTCATGCCGTTCATGATGTCTGCGGTCGGCATCGCCCTGCCGACAATCGGGCGGGAATTTGCCGCCAGCGCCAAACAACTGGGGTTGATCGAAACCAGCTATGTTCTTGCGGCGTCGATTTTCCTGCTGGCGATGGGGCGTCTGGGTGATATTCACGGTCGGCGCCGGGTCTTCAAATACGGCATTTTGCTCTTTACTTTTTCCTGCGGATTACTGTCGCAGGCCTGGTCGGTAGAAGCACTGATCGCCTTTCGGCTGCTCCAGGGGATGGGGGGGGCGATGATCATGGCGACCAGCACCGCGATTCTGGTATCGGTCTTTCCGGCCGAGGAACGTGGACGTGCACTCGGCATCGCCGTGGCCAGCGTCTATGCCGGGCTCTCGTGCGGGCCTTTTATCGGCGGCAGCCTGACCATGACCTTCGGTTGGCGCTCAATTTTCTATCTGAGTGTCCCGCTCGGGCTGATCGTATTTGTGACCCTGCTGTTAAAATTGCGCGGTGAATGGGCCGACGCCGCCGGTGAACCGTTCGACTGGCGCGGCGCGCTGATCTACGCCACGGCAATTTTGCTGCTGATCAGCGGCGCGTCACAACTGGAGCGCGGCCTCTGGGCTTGGGGGTTGGCCGCAGCGGGAGTGGCGGGAGTGGGGACCTTCATCGCGGTCGAAGCGCGCACCGCATTCCCCCTGTTGAATATCGCCCTGCTGCGCGACAACCGCTCCTTTGCCCTGAGCAATCTGGCCGCATTGCTCAACTATGCCGCGACCTTTGGCGTCACTTTTTTTCTCAGCCTCTACCTGCAATATGTCAAAGGGCTGTCGCCACGCACGGCGGGGCTGATCCTGATTATTCAGCCGGTGGCCCAGACCCTGCTTTCACCACTGTGCGGGCGACTGGCCGACCGCTGGCCGGCAGAACGTGTCGCGACCGCCGGCATGGCTTTGTGTGCGGGCGGGCTGGCTGTCGCCGCGACCATCTCCGCGACCACCTCGCTCTTTGGTATCGTCCTCATCCTGCTCCTGCTCGGCACCGGGTTTGCCCTCTTTTCCTCCCCCAACATGAGTGTCATCATGGGGAGCGTCGCACCGCGCTATCTCGGCGTCGCCTCGGGAATGGCCGCGACCATGCGCACCCTGGGAATGATGACCAGCATGACGATCATTACGATCATTTTTTCGATCCTGATGGGTGGTCACGCAGTCACCCCGAATACCGCCCCGGCCTTTCTCTTCAGCATGCGCGTCGCGCTGGTCGCCTTCAGCCTTCTTTGCCTGGCGGGGATATTTTGTTCGGTCACCCGCCACCGCCGCATCACCAAAGACGACTGACCTTGTCCCCCCGCAATTTATGGTGTAGAGTCCGACCACCAGAGAGGATAATGAACAGATGAAGATCAACTGGTTCCCCGGACATATGCGTAAATCGCAGCGTGAGCTGCTCGACATGATGCCGAAGGTCGATGTGGTGATTGAAGTTCTCGATGCCCGCCTGCCACAGGCAAGCTCCAATCCGCTGTTGCAGGAGTTGCGCGGCCAGCGCCCATGCATCAAGCTGCTGAACAAGAGTGACCTGGCTGATCCGCAGACGACTGCCGCCTGGGTAACCTGTTTTGAACAACAGCAGGGAGTACGTGCCCTGCCGATCGAGGCAAAACAGCGCGGCGAAGTGGATCGGATTCAAAAACTCTGTCGCAAACTGGTACCGAAACGTGGCAGTAAAGGGCGGGATATCCGGGCTCTGGTCGTCGGCATTCCAAATGTCGGCAAATCGACCCTGATCAACACCCTGATCGGTCGAAAAATTGCCCGCGTCGGCGACAAACCGGCGATCACTACCTGCCCGCAGCAAGTCGACCTGCGCAACGGTATCCGCCTCTTCGACAGTCCGGGGCTGCTCTGGCCGAACCTGCAAGACCACCACGGCAGTCAGTGTCTCGCCGCCAGCGGCGCCATCGGCGACAACGCCCTGGATACGATCGAGGTGGCACGCTTCAGTGCCGAGTTTCTCTGCTCCCGCTATCCGCAGCGGCTTCAGGAACGCTACAAATTGACAGCACTGCCGCTCGCCGGGGACGAACTGCTTGAAGCCATCGGCCGACGGCGCGGCTGCTTGATCAGCGGGGGCGAGGTTGATCCGGTTCGCGCCGCAGAGCTGTTGTTGCACGAGATGCGCGGCGGCAAGCTGGGACGGATCAGTTTTGAAGAACCTCCGGGTACGGGGGAGATCAAGGCCCGCTAACCTCCACTGTTTTTCACGCAAAATTCATTTTCCCCGCCGTCCTTGCGGAGCGGTGCGTTAATGGCTATATTACCGACAACTTACCAAAAGCTGCGAGGCACTGACCTATGGCCAAAGATTATTACGCAACCCTCGGCGTCAGCAAAACCGCCGACGACAAAGAGATCAAAAAAGCCTACCGCAAACTGGCACTGAAATATCATCCCGACAAAAACCCCGGCGACGAGGCCGCTGAAGAGCGTTTCAAGGAAATCACCGAGGCCTACGCGGTGCTCTCCGACACCCAGAAACGCCAGCAGTACGATCAGTTCGGCGACACCGATTTTCATCAGCGCTTCAGCCAGGAAGATATCTTCCGCAACGCCGATCTCGGCGATATTTTTCGGGAATTCGGCTTCGGCAATGGTGGTGGATTTGGCGGTGAGGATATCTTCAGCCAGTTCTTAGGCGGCGGTCGGCGTCACGGCGGAGGACGCGGGCACCGCCCGGTTAGAGGGCAGGACTATTCAATGCGTATCACCATCCCCTTCCGGCTGGCGGTCACCGGTGGCGAACGGCGAATTGATTTTCGTACCGACCACGGCAGCGAACAGCTCAACGTGCGCATCCCGGCGGGGCTTGAGCCGGGGCAGAAACTGCGCGTTTCCGGCAAAGGCGCTCCGGCTCCGGGCGGCGGCACACCGGGCAATCTTTTTCTGGAAATCGGTATCGATCCCGATCCGCTCTTTAGCCGCGACGGCAACGACCTGAACGTCACCGTGCTGGTGCCGTTCAGCGGCGCCTGCCTCGGCACCACGATTGACGTACCAACACTCGACGGCCACAAACGGGTCAAAATCCCGGCGGGGATGCAGACCGGCGGCAAAATTCGGCTCAAGGGGTTTGGTGTGCAGAAAAAAACGAAAGGGGATCTTTACGCGGTGATCAGAATTGCGGTCCCGAAAGAGTTGACCGATGGGCAGCAGGAACTGTTGACGAAGTTGCGCGACAGCGGGTTGTAGAGAATCAGTCAAATTCGCGACAATACATCATCCCCAGAGTCCCTCGATTGGCCAGACAACGAGGGCACACGTCATCCGCATCATCATAAAGCTCCCGCGCCAGAAACAGCCCCGCCTCGGTTGCCGGATCGGCGGTGCGCACCGCCGGATCAAACCTTGCCTGACACAACGAACAGGTTTTCATCGCAACCCCAGATGATGTTGCACCAGTGTCGCCATGGCGTTCAGAAAAACCGGGGTAGCGTTGAGTGACGGGGCACGCTTGAGCTGCACGATCCCCGCCTTGTACGCATGTTCGACAAACTCCATATCGATTTCCTGCAACGTTTCAATATGGTCGGAAACAAACGAAATCGGCACGATGAGCAGCGCTTTATGCCCCTCGGCGGCGAGTCGGTCGATCACGTCGAGGGTCCCCGGTTCCATCCATTTGACCGGGCCGCTGCGACTTTGAAAACCGATGTGCCAGGGATGTCCGCCGACCCGGTCCATGGTGCCGCGCGCGGTCGCCAGCACATGCTCCAGATAGGGGTCGCCACGATCGATGAATTTCTGTGGCAGGGCGTGGGCGGAAAAAAGGATCGGCACCTCATCGCGACGCAGCTCATGAAACTGCTCCAGCCCGAGGCGAATCTGTTCTGCCAGCGCATCGAGATAAGCGGGCCAGTCGTGCCATTCTTCAATCACACTGAAGTTCAGTTGCGGATGAATCCGCCGTGCCGCCGCCCGAAAATCGTTCACGCTGCTGCCGGTCGTTGCCCCGGTGTAATGGGGATACATCGACACCACCACCGCCTCTTCCACGCCGTCCGCCACCATCTGCCGCAACACCTCTGCGGCCCGCGGCTGCCAGTAGCGCATCACGACATACGGTTTCCAGTCTTCACCCAACAACTCAGCAGTGCCGACCGCCTGCCTGGTCGTCCATTCCAGCAACGGTGACTTGCCGCCGATCGCCTGATAGTTCCAGCGGACTTTTTTGGCGCGAAAATGGGAAATGAGTTTCGCAAACGGCTTCTGCAACAGCGCCCCGGCGGGCAACTGAATCAGTTCGCGGTCGGAAAAAAGATTGTAGAGAAACGGTTCGACCGCCTCCAGCGAGTCGGGGCCGCCCATGTTGAGCAGGACCAGGCCGGTTTTATGCGGGGATGTCATATCTGCAAAGCACCTCTTCTATGTCACCAATCGTCATTATTTTGCGGAACAAAAAACTAATGAATTGGTTGTAACTATTCACCTACCCGTTCAAGGGTCGTCATCCCCGAGTGATCCTGTCGGGGATCCAGACTTTCAACCCTGAAAAATCTGGATTCCGGCTAAAATCATGCCGGAATGACACTGTAGGAGCGGCTTCAGGCGTGATGGTTCGCGGCTAAAGCCGCTCCTACATAAGAGCTGAACAGTTACAATTGGTTTTACTTTAGTCTTGATCAGCGTTCATCATGAAAATCAGCGTCCTAACAGCCTTTGATCTTTGGACGCTGATTAACGCTGAAAAGGCGGATTTAAAATCTAACCCAAAACGCCTTTATCTTTCAGGGTCTCCCCCTTTACACCTGTAAATAAAAAGCTACCGCAAATCGGCCAGCACTGCGCTGCGGTCGCCGGAAATCTGCGGGGCCTGCGCTGCCCCCTTGAGGCGCCGGGCCATGCGTGGCACTTCGGCATCAAGGTAGGTCGCCAGCTCCGCCACCGTCACCTGGCGGTTATTGTCGCCATCGGCCTCGCCGCCGAGCCCCTTGAGGAAATAATAGGTAAAGAGGCTGTGGCGTTTCTCGTCATACCAGTTGGACATCTGATCATCGCGTGAGCTGGCGAAAACCGTCAAGCGGGCCGGAGCCACCACCGTTTTGGCGCGCAGGCTGATGGAGCTGACCCCCTTGAAAAGGAGCCCGCCCGCCGAGTTGCCGGAAAAGCAGGAATCAAGCACCACGGTGATCGATTTGGCCGGGAGTTTGGCCAGATTGTCGTAAAAGGTCTGCAAACGATACCCGCCGGTGCGCAGGTACTGCGGGTCGGCATCGACCGGCACAAAGTAGGCGTCGCCGCTCTCGGGGTCAGGCGCGCCATGGCCGACATAATAGACAAAAACGTCCGATTTGCCCGGCACCACATAGTTGTTCAACTTGCCGCGATGATCCCCCTCGCGCCCGAACAACTGGGCGAAACCGGCATAGGTGGCATTCTCGACATAGAGGATATTCTTCGCGTCAAAACCAAGGGTCTTGACCAGATACTCGCGCATCACCGCCGCGTCACGCAGGGCGTAATCAACATTCGGCGTACCCGCCACGCCGTAGCTGCGATTGCCGATCACCACCGCCACATCGTCGCGTCCGGCTTGCTTGCCGGTCGGAATATTCTCGTCCACATCAACGCGCAAGTTCACCGCACCGCCGGTCGGAGCTACCCCGCCGATCCCGGCAAGGAGCGCGGCGGACGAACCGGAAGGAGCCGCTTGTACGCGCCGTTTGCCCGCCTCGGGAACCGCGATGGTGGTCGCATCGGCGAGAAACGCGCTCAGCATGTTGTCGTAAGCGGTTTTCAGCGCCGCCACCTGTGGATAGGTTTCCGCCAGCTGCTTGACATCCTGCACCGCCTGCGCGGCTTTGCCGCTCTGATAATCGCGGTACAGCGCGGCCGCGACCTGCTCGCCCACCTCGTCCGCCGCATCATCAATCGAGCGGTCACGAGGGAAGTTCTTTTGCGCCGCACCGATCGCCTGCAGTGCTTCTTCGCCGCGACCGAGCCGCGCCAGCACCAGGGCATGGGTGCGGGCACCGTCCGGCAAGAAAGCCACCTGCTGCAACGCGCTCAGTGCCGGTTTTTCTTCCCCGTGCTGCAATGTTTGCAACTGTGCCGCAAGATAGCGATCAAGGAGTGCAGCGCGGGTTTTAACCAGCGTACTCTCCGTTTCTTTTGCCAACCCTTGCAACGCCTCAACCAAGCGACCGTCAGCAAAACGCGCCTGCGCCAGCGTTTCCTTGATCGCGGGGTCAGCGGAGTCCAGCTTGGCCGCTTTCTCCGCCAGCGTACGCACCCCGTCAGCGGGCAAGCCCTGCTCCAGTCGCACCACCGCCAGATTGTTCAGCCAGGTCGCCTTGCTGCCATTTTTGGCCACCGCCGCTTCCAGCAACGGCAACGCATCCGCCCCGCGCCCGTAGTGGTAGTAGGCCACACCGAGGTTGTAACTGTAAGCGGGATCAGAGGAGCAGAGTTCCTTCGCCTTGATCAGCAACTTCAACCCTTCGGCCTTGTTGGTCGCAAAGGTTTTCGCCCCTTTTTCGGCCAGCGTCGCGGCGAGGTCGCAGGTGTCGGCGGCCAGCGCCGGGATGGCGAAGGCGGTCAAGAGCAATACGATGGCTAACTTATTCATACATTCGCCTCCCTCTGAATAATCGGGGTCTGAACTCAATCCCGAAGCAACGATCCTGTCAGCGTCCGATCAGACTTATTCGCAAGTGTTTGTTGCCCCTCAATGAGGGAGTCAAGCCTGGGCATCATTGCCTCGTAAAATACACTGAGCTGGTCGCCGATCCGTGCGGCGATCTGATTGCCGATTTCTACCGCGAGTTGCTGCATCTCTGTGTCCATCTTTTAACCCTCCCGCGCTGATATTCCGCAATTGTCGTTGGTTTTTTGGATACCCTACCCACAGTGAATCGTAGGGGCGCCCCTTGCGGGTGCCCTGATTTTAAGGGCCTGTGGTGGTCACCAACCAACACCTGGATACCCGCAAGGGGTATCCCTGCGTCTTCCATCTGCCACCACAATCTTCGCGGCTGAAAGCCGCTCCCACACAGGCATTGCTGCATATCACCCTCCCCCGGCCCCTCCCACACTAGCATTGCTAGTCGAAGACCTGCGCTCCAACGCACGTACAGCGCCTGGCCTGCGGCTCCGCCTTGTCTTTGCGCTTCCCGTCGCGTTTCCGCTACCTGGCGGGAAATGCAAGGCGAAAGCCAAGGTAGTCGCCACGGCCGCCCGGAGTGCTCCTGCTCCGGTCCGACGCACGCACGCCCCTCGCTTCGTTGGTCCAGCCACCACCGCGGCCCACGCGGTCCGAGCCACCTGATGGACCGGACGGATTCTGCCTGGGACTCTTGCCGTAATAACCAGAGCCGTACCAGTCACCGGTCCACTCCCAGACATTGCCGAGCATGTCATACAAACCGAAGCGGTTCGGCGTAAAGCTGCCGACCGGGGCGGTCACGGCATAGCCGTCGTCGCAATTGTGAGCCTCCCAGGTAAATGTGGTGTTGACCCGCTTCGAGGTCCGGTCGTGGACGTTGGCGTTGCGGCAAGCCTGATCGGCACTGTCGCCCCACCAGCGCACGGTGGTCGTTCCGCCGCGAGCGGCATATTCCCATTCGGCCTCGGTCGGCAGCCGCACACTCTTGCCACTCTTTCCGGCGAGCCACTGTGCATAGCTGACAGCGTCGTCCCAGCTGACGTTGACCGCCGGTTGTTTGTCACCGTTCAAACTATTGCCGCCGTAGTCCCTGCTGTTGTGGCCGCTCTTATAGCGGCGGTATTGCCCGTTGGTCACCTCATATTTGCCCATATAAAAATCATCCACACACACTTCATGCACCGGCTTCTCGTTGGAGGCCCCATCATTCGAACCCATCTGAAAACACCCCCCCTTGACCAGAACAAACGCCATGCCGGTGGTCGGGTCGGTGAAACTTTTGCCGCCGGTGACACCGGCAGCAACCGGCTTGCGGCCGTAATCCCACACCGGCTCAAAGCCGGAGATGAACCCGGCCAGGGCGGGTTGGGCGGAAAAGAGGACACAGGTGAACAGTACGATGAGGTTTCTTGACATAAACAGTCCTCCAGAACAATCAGCTAACCATATCGGGTTTCACCCAAACTACGCGTCGCGCAGTGCTTCAAGCGCGCGTCTCACCGCAGGGAGTTCCTTTTCAACCACCAACCAGATCAGCTTGAGGTCGAGCCCGAGGTAATCATGAACCAGGATGTTGCGAAATCCGGAAATCGCTCGCCAGTCTATCTCGGGTCGACTCTCTTTGCCCCCGGCACTCAACCGTTGACTTGATTCCGCCATCGTCTGAAGATTCCTGACCACCGCATCCTGAATCAGCTCGGAGGCGAAAAACGACTCACGATCGCCACCGGCATACTTCTCAATGCGACCGATGCACTCCAGCATATGCTCGATCAGCAGCTGATCCCGTTCCGTCGCAGTCACAGGTCGACGGCCTGTTTCAGAACATTTTCCCGGATGCGCGGATGCAGGGACATCGGGGTGACCAGATCGACCCGCCGTCCGAGGCATTCTTCAAGATCCATCAGCAAACCGCCCAGGGCCAGTGCGGAGCGTCCCTCCTCAAGATCAACCAGCAGGTCAACATCGCTTTGCGCCCCGCCATCGTTGCGGGCCAGAGACCCAAACAGCCTGACCCTTGTCGCCCCACGCAGGGCCGCCACACGTTTGATGGTTTCTCGATGTTCCTCAATGAATTTATCCATTATGTACTCCTGCCGTCGGGGACAACTCAGGGTCAATGTTGATGGCGTCGCAAAAAGTCCGCCCTCCGGCGTTACGGGTTGTGCATGTTTGACAAGGCCAGGGCATCGCGCTGCGCTGCGGCCAGCAGCCGCCTTGCCCCGTCAATGTCGGGCATAGACCACCGTCCCCTCACGCAAGGCTCGCGCAACCACATGGTGCGGCGAGATGCCCCGTCGAGCGACTTCAGCACTGCTGTAAACCAGCAGGTCGGTGGCATAGGGCAATCGGCCAAGGGCGGCTTCGAGCCGACCAATTTCGACCAGGCGGCTACGCTTGGCATCGAACGGTTCCCGTTCAATCACCAACAGATCGAAGTCAGAATCGGCCCCGGCCTCTTCCCTTGCCCTGGAGCCGAACAAGACAATACGCTCGGGTTGCGCGGCGGCCACCAACCGCCGGACAATCTCATCAAGGGCTTCATGTTCGGTCATTGGTCTCCTCCACTGTCAACTTTTGACGTAGGTTGGGTAGAGCAAAGCGAAACCCAACACATGCTCTCATAAAAAACCCGTCGGTGGTGCGCCAGCAATGTTGGGTTTCATTTCATTCAACCCAACCTACGCCCACCCTGCGCAACAGTGAATCGTAGGGGCGCCCCTTGCGGGCGCCCTGATTTTAAGGGCTACGGTGTTCACCAACCAGAACCAGGGTACCCGCAAGGGGCACCCCTACAAAATTATTCCGGAAGATTTGCCATGATTGTTCTACAGATCAAATCCGCAGCCTCATACGCTTCGTCGAACTCGGCTTGATCCGGCTCAAAAAAGTCCCCCGGATAGCGAGATTGCATATCCCGTTTGGCCTTCAACAGCCAGTGAGCAACTATCTCCCCCTTAGTGTCGCTCATACAGCACCCGCCCCTTTTCGAAGATCAGATGTTCGAGGGATGCCGTCACCGCCCGGTATTTGTCCGCTTCGGCGCGGGTCCGCACCAGAACATCCTTGGGGATGCTAAGGCCCCGCAATCAACGATGCGCAGCGCCGGTGGGGGAGTTGACTCTCCCCCATCAGCCGCTCCTTACTTCCCGCTCAACCGATGCACGCATTCGACCATGTGAATGGCGTTCTCCGGCGGCACCGTCGGCAGGATGCCGTGGCCGAGGTTGAAGATAAAGCCGGGGCGCCCGGCGTTTTCGTCGAGGATGCGCTGGACTTCCTTTTCAATGTAATCCTGCGGCGCGTAGAGCACGGTCGGGTCGAGGTTGCCCTGCACGGCGATGTCGGGACCGATGATGTCACGCGCCTTGCCGAGGTTGACGTGCCAGTCGAGACCGAGCACATCGGCGCCCGCTTCCTTGACCAGATCGAGCATAGTGCCGCCGTTTTTGACGAAGTAAATGACCGGGATACCGTCACGCTTGAGTCCACCGATCAACTGCTGGACGTAGGGGAGGATGTAGCGCTCAAAATCGTGCGGCGCCAGCAGGCCGCCCCAGGTGTCGAAGATCTGGATCGCCTGGGCACCGGCATCGATCTGCATGTTGAGATAGGCGGTGTCCATCGCGGTGATCTTTTTCATCAGTGCATCATACAAAGGAAAATCGCCGTACATCATCTGCTTGAGCGCTGCAAAATCCTTGCTCCCCTTCCCTTCGACCATGTAGCAGGCGAGGGTGAAGGGTGCGCCACCGAAACCGATCAGCGGCACACGGCCGGTAAAGGCGGTGCGCAGGCGCTTGATGATCGCCGGCACGTAAGGAACCGCCTGGGCCATATCGGCGGGAACAATCAGGGCGTCCACGTCGGCGGCGGTGCGAATCGGCTTGGCGAAAACCGGGCCGGGGGTGAAGTCGAGCTCCATCCCCATCGGCTCGATGGGGGTGAGGATGTCGGAGAACATGATCGCCGCGTCAACATTGAGAATATCGATCGGCTGAATGGTGACTTCGGCGGCCCGCGCCGGATCTTTGCACAGGTCGAGAAAGGTGCCGCCCCCCTGGGCGCGCACATCTTTGTAGCACTGGAGATAACGACCGGCCTGACGCATCAGCCAGACGGGCACATATTCGGTCGGTTGGCCCCAGCAGGCTTTGATAAAGGTGTATTCTTTGGACATTTTGATTTTTCTCCTGAGTAATATGAATATTGCTATTTTAATTAACGTCTAACGATAGACTTCCCTGCGATGACCGATTGAGACAACCAGAACGAGTAGCCGGTCATGCTGAATTTCATAGATGATGCGGTATGTACCAACACGTATACGCCAAGCGTCACGTCCAGACAGTTTTTTGCTCCCTGCTGGATGAGGTTCATCGGCAAGGGAGCGAATCGCTGTTATAATCCGCAGCTGATCGTGTCGGTCGATATGTGCCAGTTGTTTTTGCGCACTGCGCAAAATTTCGAGGGCATAGCTCACGCCTTGTAATCCTGCTCGATTTCGCGAACTGCCTGCTCAAACGGTAAAGCTTCCCCTGCACCGCTCTTCGCCCGATCAAATGCCTTCACATCATCAAGCTCTTCCAGAGCTTCGAGAATATGTTCCCACTCATCACAAGGCAGCACAACAGCTTGACGCTGGTTTTTTTCGTCAATCAGATATTGAGGATGAAGTTCAATCATCTCTTATCTCCTAACGCATGGCCCCTGAGACAGACAAGCACGAAGGTCAGCCCGCTTTCGCAATGGGGAAAAGGGGAATTCGATCTATTTTTCCGGTGCCAGCTTTTTCGATTCTTCTTCCATCCGTTTCAGCGTCCGTTTCGGAAAGTAGGTACAGAACGGCTCTTCCGCCATATAGTCGCCGTAGACCGCATCGGCACGGGCGCGGCAGCCACCGCAGACGTTGATGAACTCGCATTCGCCACACTTGCCCTTGTAGCTCTTGAAATCGCGCAGTTCGTTGAAGGTTTTGGAGTTGAACCACAGCTCCTTGAACGGGATCTGTTTGACATTGCCGACCGATGAGTGGAAATAGGAACACGGCTTGAGGTTACCGAAACAGTCGATCAGGCAGATCGTCTGCGCGGCGATGCACCCCTTGCCGCCGCCGGTGGAAAAGGTCAGAGAGCGGCGTTTAAAATCGACCCCTTCGGCCTTGGCCATCTGCGGCACCACCCGGTAGTAGTGCGGTGCGCAGGTCGGGCGCATCAGGATCTCGTCCTCGCCTTTTTCCTGCTCGTAGTGCCAGGTCAGAATCTCCTCGTAATCTTCCTTGGAGATCAGCTCGTTCATGATCTCTTCGCCACGGCCGGTGGGGACAATCATGAACATGTACCAGGCGGTGGCACCGAGACTTTTGGCGAGATGGAAGGTGTCGCCGATGTCGTGCTGGTTGCGCTTGGTGAAGGAGGAGTTGATCAAAAATTTGATGCCGTTGCGCTTGAGCGTCTCGGCACCGCGAATCACCCCTTCAAACGCTCCCGGACAGGAACGGAAGTTGTCGTGAATCTCGGCGGTCGAACCATCGAGGGACAGCGAGACCATCTTGATATCGGCGGCCTTCATGTTGGCGCAGATTTCGTCGGTGATCAGCGTGCCGTTGGTCGCCATGCACATCCGCAGCCCCTTGCTGGTACCATACTCGGCAATCTCGAAGATATCGGCGCGCAGCAACGGCTCACCACCGGAAAGGACCATCACCGGCGTGGACACCTCGCAAATATCGTCGATCAATTTAAAGGCTTCGGCGGTATTGAAATCGCCAATCGCCGCATCCATATCGGAGGAGCAGCGGCAATGCACGCAGTTGAGATTACAGCGCTGGGTCGATTCCCAGGCGATCCATTTGGGGATAAATTCAGGCTCTTGCTTGGTCATGCAGACTCCTTGGGTAAAGCAGCAAATTCTTGACATATTAACCTGAGAAAGATACTACAAAAGCGGATAATATGACAAGATAAACGAACGCTTAAGGGGAATAATCATGCACCCTCCATTTAAAAAACGGATCTTTTCGGTGGCGCGTGCCGAGATCGGTCACCTGCGTTTTATTGTCGAAAGCTATGAAGGGCTGGTGTTTTTACGCACCCTGGACCGGCATCAGGGTCTGGTGGAGATCAGCTACGCAGCGGAACGTGAAAGGGACGTGAACGGTCTGGTGGCGGGGCTGGCCAAGGAGACCGGATGGCACGAAGTGACGGCAGAATATCTGGGGATTTTTCCAGAGCTTTAGCCCCCCTTGCGCCGGAATATATCGGTTTTAAGGTTGGACACCCGATCGAGAAAGAGCAGGCCGTCAAGGTGATCGAGCTCGTGCTGGATCGCAACGGCTTCAAAACCGCTCGACCGCACCACCCGCTCACTGCCGTCGCGGTCGGTGAACTGCACCACGATTTCTTCGGCGCGGACAACGTTGCCGGTGTAGTCGGGGACGCTCATGCACCCTTCGCGCAGCACTTTTTTCCCTTCACGCGACATGATTTCCGGATTCACCAGCGTCAGCAGTCCGTGGTTGTTGTCGCGCCCGAGCTTGCTCTTCGCCACATCGACCACCACCACCCGCCGGGTATCACCGATCTGCGGGGCGGCGACCCCCACCGAGTGCCCCGCCGCCACCATCGTATCGATCAGGTCCTGAATCAGCGCATCCACCCCGGCATCGAGGATCGCCACCGGTTCACACTTTGTTTTCAGGCGTACGTCAGGATAGAGCAGAATTTCGCGGATCGCCATCGGCTATAACTCCACCGTTTCAATCGCCCGGACTGAAATATCGACCTGCATTTCCTGGCGAATGTTATCGAGCGCCGATTCCAGTTCTCCCAGCTCCAGCCCCGACGGCAAAACGGCCTCAATCATCATCACGTAAACCGGACGCACTTCGGTGCCGATCAGTTTGGTGTTGAGATCGGTGACATTGATTTTGCGCTCGGCCAGTGCCCTGGCAACGTGGTAAACGATCCCCGGCTGATCCGCGCCGTAAACCGAAATCATACATAGCTCCCCCTCAAAATACGGATGTTTTTCTCCGCCCGGCTTGAGGGTACGGATCATCACCGACAGATCAACATCTTGCAGCGGTGCAAACGCATCGCCAAAATCGGCACTTTCACGATAATCAAGATGGGAGATGATGAGGATCATCGCGAACTGGCCACCCAGGATGGTGCAGCTTGAATCAGCGATATTGCACCCGAGTTTAAACAAAATTTCGGTAGCCTGGGCAACGATGCCGGGACGGTCACGACCGACGATGGTCAGGGCAAAATGGTGCATGGTGTGCCTCCTGTGTGAGGAATGTTATTATAACCGAATCAGCACGACGGGTGTCACATCTTCCCCCTGAGGCCCCCCTGTGGGAGCAGTGTTCCCCTGTGGGAGCGGCTTCCCAGCCGCGAAAAGGTTCCCGGCAGTGTTTCCGACAATGAATACAAGACCGGAACCACCACCAGGGTCAGCAGGGTGGCAAACGCCAGCCCGAAGATCACCGCGACCGCCATCGGCCCCCACCACTGCGCCGACTCGCCGCCGATTTCCCAGGCGAAGGTATGAAAATCGAAGCTGACCCCGACCGCCATCGGCAACAGACCGAGAATCGTCGTGATCGCGGTCAGCATCACGGGCCGAAAGCGCACCGTCCCGGCCCGGAGCAGGGCATCGTGCAGCGCCATCCCTTGCTGACGTAGTTGATTGATATAGTCGATGAGCACGATGGCGTTATTGACCACCACCCCCGCCAGCGAGACGATTCCGATCCCGGTCATGATGACGCCGAACGGCATCTGCGTCACGGTCAGGCCGATAAAAACACCGGTCAACGACAGCATCACCGAACTCATGACGATCAAGGTCTTGGCCAGTGAATTGAATTGAGTAATGAGTATCAGCGAGATCAGAAACAGGGCGACCAGAAATGCCTTGCTCAAAAAGTCCGCCGCTTTTTGCTGCTCTTCCTGCTCTCCGGAAAAGTTAATGCGATAGCCGGCAGGCAGTTCGAGCGTGGCCAGACGGGCCTGAACATCCTTGAGCACAGCGTTACTGTTGCGCCCCAGCGTGTTGGCGGTCAGGGTCACCACGCGGTCCTGATCGATATGCCGAATCGCCCCGAAGCCGGAACCGATCTCGAGGCTGGCGACGCTCAGCAGCGGCACCGGAGCTCCGGTCGCGGTCGGAATCAGCAGATTTTCGATATCGGCCAGTGCCTGCCGCCGCCGTTCCGGGAGGCGGGCGACGATGTCATACTCGTCCTGGCCATCGCGATACGTTCCGACTTTGGTGCCCGATATCGCGGCTTTGACCATGCCGGAAATTTCTGCGGTGGACAGACCGAGCAACGCCGCTTTTTCGCGATCAACGATCACGCGGATTTCCGGTTTGGCGCGGGACAGATCATCTTTCAGATCGACCAGACCGGGAACATCCTTGATCTGTTTGCGTGCACTGGAAAGCACTGACTCCAGAATGGCCACGTTTTCACCGCTGATCTCAACACTCACCGGCGGACCGGTGGGGGGGCCGTTCTTGGCCTTTTCGACCTTGATTTCCGCCCCTGAAAAATCGGCCATCGCTCCCCTGATTCGCGCCAGCACCCGGTCGCTGCTCTCCTTGCGCTGCGCCCGTTCAACAAATTCGAGGGAAACCTTGCTCATGTGTGACTGACCGACGCCACTGCTCGCCGCCTCACCACTCGGCGGCACCCCGGCTTCACCGGTGACAAAGCGGATGTCCGCTTCCTGACGGGCAATCGCTTCAACCCGCCGTGCCAGCTCGTTGGAGGTTTCAAGCCCTGTCCCCTCAGGTGACTTCAATTCGACAAAAGCCCGATTCGGTTCGCCGTCGGGGAAAAATTCGACCCCGGCACTGAAGAGTGTAAAGAGCATTACGGCGGCGATCATGGTAACAGTGGCCGCAAGGATCGTTGTTCCGCGCCAGCGGAGTGCGCCGTCGAGGAAGCGTCGATAGAAGCGAATCATCCGCGTACGTTCGATATCCGGTTGCACCTCCTGGGGCGCTACATGCATGAAGGTGGCGCAAAGTACCGGGGTAATCACCAGCGCGACAAAGAGCGACGCGCTTAAGGTGATGATCAGGGTGATCGGCAGAAATTTCATGAACTCGCCAATCAGATCGGGCCAGAACGCCATCGGCAAAAACGCGCAGAGCGTTGTCAGCGTTGAACTGATCACCGGCCAGCCGACCTCGGCAGCAGCGGCGCACGCGGCGGCGGCACGCCCGGCCCCCTCCTGCATATGGCGATAGATATTTTCGACGATCACAATCGCGTTATCGACCAGCATCCCCAACGCCAGAATCAGACTGAACAGGACGACCATGTTGAGTGTGATACTTAAAGCATTGAGCACCACGAATGAAATCAGCATCGAAAAAGGGATAGCCAGAGCGACAAAGATCGAGTTGCGCAACCCAAGAAAAAAGAAGAGGACAGCCACCACCAGAATCAGCCCGGAGAGGATATTGTTCTCCAGTTCGCCCACCATGCGGCGGATATCTTTCGACTGATTGAGCGTGACCGCCAGCGATACCCCTGTGGGCAGCTGGCTTCTAGCTACGTCCAGCAGGGCGAAGACCCGATCAGTGACGTTGATAATGTTTTCACCGGCACGCTTTTTAACGGCCAGGGTCACGCTTTCAGCACCGTTGAGCCGTGCGTGACTGATCCGGTCTTTAAAGGTAAAGTCGATCGCGGCGACATCCTTGTAATAGACGGGCCGACCGTCGCGGGTGATCATCACCAGGTTGTCAATCTGTTCCGGTTGCGTGAATTCGCCGGGAATGCGCAGCAGATATTTCCCCTTGCCGATGTCGAGACTGCCACCGGGGGTGTTGACGTTTTCGCGCTGAATCGCGGCGACAATTTCCGCGAACGAAATCCGGTAGGCGGCAAGCCGTTCAGGGTCAAATTCGACCCGCACTTCCCGCTCGCGGCCACCGGTCAGCACCACATCGAGAACGCCGGACACTTCCTCGATCCGATCTTCCAGCTCTTCGGCCACCGCTTTCAGGATCAGCTCATCAACCGCGCCGGAAACCGCCACGGTCAGAATCGGGAATTCGGCCATATTGACTTCAATGATCGACGGATCGTTCTCCAGGTCGGCGGGGAGGTCCCCTTTGGCCTGATCGACCTTGTCACGCACCCACTGTAACGCATCATCGATATCAACCTCGGTGTTGAACTCGATGGTGATCATCGACGAGCCCTCGGCGCTGATCGAGCGGATCTCCTCGACCTCTTTGAGCCCTTTCAACTTGCGTTCAATGTGATCGGTGATCAGCGTTTCGATATCCGCCGAGGCCACCCCTTCATAGGTGGTGACGACAAAAACATAAGGAATGGTCACATCGGGGTTCGATTCGCGCGGCAGCACCAGATAACTGTAGGTGCCGACGATCACCGCGATCAGCATCAGAGCAAAAACGGTGCTGCGCTGACGAATAGAGATATTCGTGATCAGCATCTTAATCGTCCGTTACCACGACACGATCGCCGTCACTGATCAGTTGCTGCCCCTTGACGATCAATCGCTCCCCCCTGGATATCCCGTCAAGGATCACCACCTGATCGTCAACGACCAGACCGGTGGTCACCTTCCGCTGGTGGGCCATACCGTTGTTCTCGATGTAGACATAGGTGACACCATCGCGTTCAACGACGGCATAGAGGGGGACCGTCACCACCTGGGTCAGTGTCCGGCGAAAGAATTCCACCCTCACGATCATCCCCGGTCGTAACTGCCGGTGCGGATTGTCAAGCGCAATTTCCGCACGGTAAGTGCGGGTCAGGGCATCGGCCTGATACGCCAGATGCTCGATCTTCCCTTCACGGGACGGACCGTCCTCACCATCGATCGACGCATAGCGAACCGTGACCCGGTCTCCCGCTTTAAAAAAACGGACATTTCTTTCCGGCACCGCAACCAGCACCTTGAGACGATCAATCTGGACGACTGTCGCCAGCGCAGTGCCGGGGGAAACATATTCGCCACGGTCGACCAGGAGCCGGTCGAGAACACCACTGACCGGGCTTTTCAAGGTGCTCTTCGCGAGATTCAGGCGTTCGACTTCAAGATCAGCCTGCGCCCGCCGGTAATCATACACGACATTGTCGTATTCCTGCTGACTGATCAGCTGCTGCGCAATCATGACCTCGTAGCGCTCGAATTTTTTACGCTGCAATTCAACTTCGGCAACACTCCGCTCGTAGTTGGCGCGCTGCGTGTCGGGGTCGATGCGCAAAATGGCTTCACCGGCAACCACTGAGTCCCCTTCAGCCGGGCCAATCCAGCGCACCGGCCCGGCCAGCTCGGCGGAGAGCAGAATATCCTCCCATGCCTCAACCGTACCGGGGAGCAAGATCGTGTCTTGCACATCGCCAAGGGTCACACCCTGCACCTTGACATTGGTCGTCCGTTCCGGCAGCGCAGCCGCTGCCGCCCCGTTATCAACCGGCCCCTTCTCGCCACAGGCCACCAGCGCCATCAACAGCAGGAGCAAGAAAAGTGATTTACGCACAACCAGGAAGAACATATCCAAAACTCCGGCAACCTCGATACCCCGGTGGGGAGACTGATCAGTCATTCGCTTAAATCTTGCCAGTATAGAAACTTCACTATCGTCCGACAAGACAAACTTGAAACTTGATTTATTTACAAGCATTTTCCCATAAATTAACCCCGCAGCAAGCTACGGGGCATCACAAGCCTACACCCTTTTCTAATAAGCAAAGCAAGCGTCAGGGAGTCAACAAGACATTGTTCGACCGTTTTGATGGATAGAGCCGAAGCGTGCAAAAGCTGCTCGGTGTGATCCGTGAAAACAAACAGTTGGCAGCCATAAAAATGGAAGCGATGCAGATCATTGAGCAGGAAAAAACCGTTTCCCGATAAAGTTGATTCTCGCGGGTGCCCTGCAAAACCCTGGACACCCGCAAGGGGTATCCCTGCAAACCAATTTGCAACCGGTTGGCCGTTCATCGTAGGGGCACCCCTCGCGGGTGCCCTGATCTACATTTCAAGCATCTCCACCTCGGCCACAATAAATGAGCGCCCCTGCTCCTTGACGGCCTCCACGTAGCGTTGTCCCGCTGCGTCAAGGCGACGTTTTTTGGGACCGGCTGAAACTTTTTCCAGCAGGGGCAGATAACGCTGATGTCTGCGGATCATGATGATGGGAAAAGTGAAGGCATAAACAACCGCCAGCACACCGACAAGAAACGCTTGCGCGGTGGAAAGGGGCAAATCAACCCAGACCACGAGGTTGAGCACGGCGATTGCCGCCCAGATATTTCCTTTAAAAAACAAAAGAAGTCGTTCACTCTTCTCACGGAGCAGACGAATATCCCGCAAAGTCAATGCCGTGTCGCGGGCCACAGCATCTGCGACGGCCCGATGAATCGGGCTGGTTCGGTTCGCCATCTTTGCACTTCTCCTTCTTCTTTGCATGCACCAGATCGGTGCCAATGGATCGCTCATGATGAACGGTCATCATAGCTGTCGCGGCGCTCTGCGTCCAGCAACTTTACGAACCCGGTTTTGTATTTTTCAACAAACCATGCTATCATCCCAAAATTAATCAAAAGGAGCAATAGACATGAAAAAATTCTTGATGATCGGGGCCATTCTGACGCTACTGATACTCCCGCTGTCACAAGCGGTTGCGGCGGACCGGATTACCTGCTGGTTCCCCCCCGCCTGGGGAAGCAAAACCGGGCAGGCGCAACAAATCACCGCCGCATTGTCGCACGAAACAGGGTTCGACATTCAAGCGCGCATCGCCAAAAATTACCCGGAAATCCTTTCTGCCTTCGCAACTAAGGACAAAAATCTGGTCTACGTCGGGTCCTTTGTCCAGTCGATCATCAAGGCACGTCAGCTGGGGAAGCAACTGGTGCAGGTTGATAACGGCAAGGAACGCTACAGCGGCATCCTCATCTACCCCGAGGGACAGGATCCGCAAAAAATCCTGCGCGACTTCCCCGCTGAAATCGCCTATGCTATTGGCGCCTCCTCCGGTGAATCGACCGCCAAAGCGGCCACCGGTGGCAAGGCCGCCATCGGTAGCGCAAACCATGGCGCGGCATGTGCTGCCGTCAATGCGGGGAAGGCCCGGGCCGCCGTGGTCAAAAACTGGTGGTGGGAAGCCAACAAGGCCCGCTTTGCGGGGCTGACCGCCTACGATATCCCGCGATTTTCCAAACAGGGAAATCCCGACAACATATTGACAGCATCGACCTCCGTACCGCTCGAAAAACAAAGATTGATCACTGCTGCAGCAATGAAAAACCCGCAGGTTTTCGGAGGCGAGAAGGTTCATATTTTTGAGGATAATTCGTTGCAGTTTTCATTGTGGTTGATGCAGCAGGGGAATATCGATCCCTTAACCTACAGCTGGTAGATCGACCTCGCTACGAGATCAGTCTTCGCAACCTGGCCGGCGTGCCGCAATCCAGATGCCGAGCACCCGGCAGAATGTCCTCTCGCCCGCACGACAAAGGATCGCTTCATGATCGCTCAGAGCTGGCTTTGCACGGTTTGTGGCTACATTCATCATGGTGATGGGGGCCTTGCTTCTTGTCCGATCTGCGACGCGGGGGCTGAACTGTTCACGCCCCACAGCAGACCATCGACCGCCCCCTCCGCACCTGTTGCGCACGCCTGGCGCTGTCTCAATTGTGACGACATCGCCAGCGGCGATGCGCCACCGCCAGCATGTCCGGTATGTGGCGTTGATGCCGATCGCTTCACTCCCCATGCTGAATCGATTCGAACCGGAGAAAAGACTTCCGCTCCCGCGACCATCGTGATTGCCGGAGCCGGAATCGCCGGAGTGTCTGCCGCCGCCGCCGCTCGTCAGCAGGCTCCCGAGGCGTCGATTACCCTCATTACCCGCGAACCCGATCTTCCCTACTACCGCCTCAATCTGACCCGTTATCTGGCCGGAGAAATTCCTGCCGAGACCCTGCCGATTCACCCGGAAAGCTGGTACTCCGAGCAGCGCATCGACGTGCTGCGCGACACGGAACTGCAGCAGATTGACCGCGCCGCACACCAGCTGCATCTTAAAGATGGTAATAGCCTGAGTTACGATAAGTTGATCCTTGCACTGGGAGCACACCCGATTGTTCCGGCGATTGAAGGGGCGACGCGGGAAAATATTATCGCTCTGCGCACGCGCCGCGACTGCGCAGCGATTCTCGCGCGTTGCACAACGGGGACCCGCTGTGTGGTGGTCGGCGGCGGGGTTCTCGGCCTCGAAACCGCCGCTGCACTGTCGCGACGCGGGGCTAAAGTCCAGGTGCTGGAAGGGTTTGGCTGGTTGTTGCCGCGCCAACTGAACCGCGCCGCGGGGGAGCTGCTGGCGGCAACGGTACGCGAACTGGGAATCGAACTTTTCTGTAACGCCCGCATCAAACAGTTTGACGGGGATCAACAGGTCTGCGGCGTGCGGCTGGAAACGGGGGAATTATACCCCGCCGAACTGGTAGTGATTGCCGCCGGGGTACGCGGCAACAGCTATCTGGCTCGAATGGCGGGGCTGGAGGTGAACAACGGCGTGGTGGTCGATAACCGTCTGCGCACCTCTGATCCCGATATTTTCGCGGTCGGCGATGTGGCCGAGCATCAGGGTGTCACTTACGGCACCTGGGCACCGGCTCAGTTTCAGGGGACGATCGGCGGGATGAATGCTGCCGGGGCGGCGCTCGATTTCGCCGGGATTCCGCGCTCGAATATCCTTAAAGTGCTTGATGTTAATCTCTTCAGTATCGGCCAGGTGCATCCCGACGACGGCAGTTATCACACCTTTGAGAGTCTCGGCAAAAGTGATGGGAGCTATCGTTATCTGGTCTTTCGCGACACCCGGCTGGTCGGTGCTATTTTGATTGGCGACACCGGCCTGGCAAGCAAACTGAAGCAGTTGATCGAAACGAACCGTTGCTGCACCGAGCTGCTGGCCGGGGCCTCCGCCGAAGCGTTGTGCACCCGTATCGCCGCAGCCTGACCTTTATGATTCGTAACTATTCAGCTACCCGTCCAAGGGTCGTCATCCCCGAGTGATCCTGTCGGGGATCCAGACTTTCAACCCTGAAAATCTGGATTCCGGCTAAAATCATGCAGGAATGACGCTGTAG
>JARGFI010000069.1 GCA_029210745.1 Desulfuromonadales bacterium | reverse complement strand
GTTGAGACAGCCATGTTGAGGCAGTTAATGGCTGAAATAGAAAAATAGCAAGCAGCGTCCCTCTTGGTTCTCCTCTTGGTTCTGTTGGTTCTCTAAAAAATGTGCTGGTGGATCTGGGGTGACAAAAGGGTATTGCCCACAAACCCTTCTTCTGCTATAGTGCAGTGCAGGAGGTCACAAAACCATGCTGATACAAACCGATTCACGCCGACGGATTACGCTCCCCTCCTCTAGCGGCATCAAGCCCGGCGACACGGTGGATATCGAAATCCTTGAAGACGGGTGCATTAAACTCATTCCGGTCGAAGCCATTCCCCGCCATCAGTTGTGGGCCTGGACAATCGAGAATAAGCAAATTATCAGTGCAGCACTGACCGACCCTCGCCCTTCAACGGTCGTTGACACCGAAACCGAAGCTGATGCGATTGCAAAGAGGTGGGTCGGTGAAGATTGAAATTCGTCCCGCTTTTGACGAATCAGTCATGGCCGCAGAACTGCCCGTGCGTAAGGCTGTCGCCAAAATGCTGAAACTGCTGCAATCCTTCGAGCTACCTGACGTGCGGAAATACCCCGGCCTCAATTTTGAAAAACTCCACGGGATGATAGAACCCGCCACCGGACAACAACTTTATTCCCTGCGCGTCACTGGCAGTACCCGCGCAGTCGCCTGCCTGCTCACGGGGCCAACACTGTTGCTCGTCAGCTTGCATGAACAGCACGACAAGGCGTATCGCAAGTAACCGGAGGGTGTCCGGACGGATCAAAGTCAACGATTCAGCAGAACAGCGAACATTTCGTTACTCTAACCGCGGACACGCCCAAATAACACGTGCGCTCGAAGGATTGTCACACAAACATGCAACGCGCTATTGAATTAGTGTATAATTGACGACATTTTCCCTTGGAGGTTCTGCAATGTTCTGGACAATTCATCGCTCTACTCTGATTTTTCTCTTTGTGTGTATCTGCCTGACCTCCACCGCATCTGCCGCGAAAGCGCAACCGCTGGAAACTTATACAGACCCTACCACCGGTATGCAATTTATTTCGATCCCCGGCGGCTCGTTTATCATGGGCGACCCTACCGGGAAAGACCCTTTCGCCGTTCCGGCCCACGAAGTGACGGTTAAACCGTTTTATCTGGGGAAGTACGAGGTCACCTTTGCCGAATATGATCAGTTTGCTCGCGAGACCAAACGGGAACTGCCGAATGACATGGGCTGGGGGCGCGGCATCCGACCGGTGATCAACGTCACCTGGCACGATACGGTTGCCTTCACCAAATGACTGTCGAAGAAGAGTGGCAAGACGTTCCGCCTCCCTTCCGAGTCTGAATGGGAGTTCGCGGCCCGCGGCGGCACGACCACCCACTATCCCTGGGGCGACGATTTCGGTCGCAGCAACGCCAATTGCGACGGCTGCGGCACCCCCTGGGACGGCCAGCAGACCGCCGCTGTTGGCTCGTTTTCATCGAACCCCTATGGTCTGCACGATATGATTGGCAACGTCTACGAGTGGTGTCTCGATACTCAGCACGAAAGCTACAAGAAGCATCCGGCCAACGGAACGGCTTGGACATCCGGCGGTTTCAAG
This sequence comes from Desulfuromonadales bacterium, assembly GCA_029210745.1. Classification (GTDB taxonomy): domain Bacteria; phylum Desulfobacterota; class Desulfuromonadia; order Desulfuromonadales; family JAHYIW01; genus JAHYIW01. The sequence goes on along the minus strand of JARGFI010000069.1, from coordinate 6,504 downwards.
GATCGCCGTGGCCGTAAGTTCCACGCCAACCGTGGCGGATCCTGGTTCCAGCCACCGGTGGAGATGATGGTCTTTCGCCGCTGCTGGGATGCCGCAGAAGACAAGCGGCACGAACTCGGCTTTCGGGTGCTGATGGAGCCATGAAGAAAGGGGGCACACAGTGTTCCCACAGCTACTTGAGTAATACTTCGATATCCTCGCGGATGCGCGGGTAATAGAACTCCGACCAGGGGAGTTTCTGCAACTCCCGTAGCAGCGCGATCGCCTCCCCTCCCCTCCCCATCTCTGTCAGAACTTGAGCTTTGCGCAGCCGGATGAGAGGGTTGTTTGGCAAGGCGCGAATGGCGCTGTCGAGCATAGCGAGGGCGGCAGGATACTGCTGTTGCTGCAGGGCGTGATTGACCAGTTCGACGTATTCATTGGCATAGACCGGGTCAAGGGCAATCGCTTTTTCCAGTGCGGCCAGCCCCCGATCGAGTTGGCGTGACTGACGCAGCGCCCGGTACAGGGCATAGTGGTGATCGGCATCCTGCGGGTCGAACTGGAGCAGAGCGCGAGCTTTCTTTTCGATCGTATCCGGCTGATAAAAATTGTCCAGATACCTGATTTCGGCGTGCAACTGCATGGCTTTGGTCGGTTTTCTGCGGCGTTCGGGGTACGTCAGCAGGGCGGCGATATCGTCGCCAATACTGCGCAGGGACAACGGCACCTCAAAACTCTGGTTGTCACGGGACACGCTGACACCCAGCAGCTTCACGTCGTTTGCAACAAGTCGACTGAGCTGTTCGGACAGCAACGAGTAGAGCGGCGTTTTGACTTCGTTACGGTAGAGCGCGGCGAAGAACCCGGTGTCAATGTGCGCCAGAACCGGGCCACGGATAGTCGGCAACTGTGCCATACTCGCCACTTCTACCGGAACGTCGGCAAGAACCCCGGCGTAGGTCCCAACTCCGGTTGCCGTGAAAGTGTCAACGTCGTCCCTCCAGCCGGAGGGTGGACTCCGCAGTCCCTGTTTGAACGCCTCCAGCGGCAGCAGCTCCTCACCATCGGCCAGCGGCACCAACCAAATCACCTTGGAAAACCACCCCTCTTCCATGGCGACCGCCACACCCAGGTCGGCAGCAATCAATTGATCAGCCACCGGCTGTGCCGTACGGCGCAGCAACTCCTGATCATCCACCCCGGACTGTGACAAAAGTCGCACAACATCCTGACGCAAGACCGCGGGCAATGACCTGAGCCGCTTGGTGGAAAGCAACAGCAGGGTCGGTTTCTGCGCGGCAAAAGTGCGCCAGAGCGGCAGAGCACGGGCCTGCTCTTCGACCATCGTCAGCCTCACGGTTGCGCTGTCCAGCGCTGCTGCAGGAACCGTTGGCTGAGGCAGCGGGGCAGGAGCAGTCGAGAGTCTTTGCGATGTGGTCGTTGAGGGCGTGTCGTTAGGGGGTTGGGCTTCCTGACGCTGGCAAGCGGTTAAAAACCAAACCGCAACAGCGATGACAAGAAGATGGCAGCATAATTTGGGATAAACTAACATCATATAAACAAACACCTTCTCCCTGGCTGTGTCGCTGCGCAAAAGGTTTGCGGTTTGCTTTTGCCAGATGAAACAAGGGGCGGGATTGCTCCCGGCCCTTCAGTTTACAAAGATGTAGCAGCTACGTTACCAGGGAGTCACGGCGTTCCAGCCACCGTTGGTCGCTCCACCATGCGTGGCCGGGTAGCCGGTTCCCGGATAGGGGTCGCCTGCCCCGATGTAGCCCCCGGTGGTTTCGACACGGTGACAGTTATTGGACTCGGCCGCCATCCGCCACTCCATCCCCGCCTTCGCCGTATTCAGACAGTTGGTGCGCATCAACGCCGGCAACTCGGAGGCATGCGGGTTATGGCACTTAGAACAGGGGAACTGATGGAAGTTCGCCTGTGCCCCTGCCGAGACCGGGTTGACCCCGTAGGAGAAGGCTTTACTGTGGGAGTAGGTCCTCGCATCCAAGGCATCATTATCGCCACCTTGACGCTCGCCACCCAAGCCGGTAGCAAAAAGGCGTTGGCCGTAGTCGGCATTGTTGTACCAGCCCTGGCCGACCATCTGGTTACGGACTTTGGCCGCCGTGGCCGGATTGGTAGTGCCGTTGACGTTGAAGAGGTCGGTGGCGGTGTCGCCTCCACCGAAGCCGGGAACGACCGGGTTATGACCGGTCCAGGCCGTGTTGGCCTCAATGTTGGCTGCGCTGTGGCACGAAGTCATACAGAGTCCGCCGAAGGTACCGATTGCACCTGCCGTCGTATCGAGTGTGCTCATGTATTTCTGTGTGACGGCACCTGACGTGTATGGCTGGTATGCGGACATGCCGAAGGTATTGCCGTCAATAAACCATCCCCAGGCACCGTCCTGAGTACCGACGATACCGTAACCCCCACCGATTTCCTTCGGAGCCCATACCGTGCCGGTTTCGATAGCGGCGCGGGGGGCGAAGGCATCATTCGCCGACCGAGCGGTAGAATCGGCATCTGCCCATGCGTAGAGGCCAACCGGTCCGCTTGCCTTACTCGGCGGTGCGCGGTCCTCGTAGTACGGCGAAGTCAGCCACTGACCCTTGAGGGCGGGTGAGTAGAACTGCGCCACCGTCGGCGAGCCGTGAACGTCGTGACAGGTGGTGCAGACGATGCTGGCAGCAGCGTCGCTCGCCGTGCCGCCATCGACCTTGTCGGCGATGTGCAGGACCGAGACCCCGCCCTTGCCGGTCTTGTAGGCGAAGGTCGGACTCTTCCAAGTACCGCCGTCCCAGTGGCCAGTAGTGGTATCACCGTAGTAGTCGGCCACACCTTTATTGTCATGACAGTCCCAGCAGAGGGCCGGATCGCTTAGCGCACCCTCGCTGGGGTAGTCATAACCGACACTGGCCAGTTCAGAAGGTTTGCCACCGAGCATGCGGGCGGAGACTGCGGTACCGTTGGCATCAGCGGTCGCCGTCTTCGATGCGGTCCCAGAGCCGTGCGACGGGTGGCAGTGCAGGCAGCCCATGGCCGTGGTCACAATCGATTCGGTCTCTTTGAGCTGGTTGCCGTTCGGATTGCCATGGGGCGAGATTGCCTTGGCTTTCTGCGGCACCACCGCACCCGTGGCGGTTGTAAAGTTGTGGTTGTTATAGGTCTGCGTCGAGGTAAAGTTGGCCATCGACCGCGCTGGTGGCGAGAGTCCGCCGACCGTCACATTGCGGGTCGTATCATGACAGGAAACACAGTGAGTGTTAACCGAAGCCAGATCAGTGCTGACATAAGTCACCGTGGTAAATCCGGTACCAGCCGCGTCCCAGACCTTGAGCACGACATCTCCGGCAGGGCCACTCGACTCATCATGGCACTTCTCGCAATCGGCACTGGTCGGCGCATTGGTGCCATGCTGGCGGGTCAGGTTGAATTCCAGACCAACATCGCGGCGCGTCCCTTGGGTAAAGCCGTCGTGACAGCTGACGCAGGCCGCTCCCACGCCGTGACCGGCGCTGATGCCATCACCGACGATCTCTTCAGGTGTCCAGGTAGTGTTGACGAACCAGTGCTGCGGTGCCGAGTCGGTCCAGTTGGTATGACACTTCAAACACATCGACTTGGCACTGTTGCCACCGGTGCCGCGCTGCCAGTTGCTGATCGTCCCGCCACCATCATCGTTCATGGTGATCAGGTTGTTGCCGTGTTTGTTACCAGCATTGAGCGGTAGCCAATCGGCAGTGCCGAAGGTAAAGGGATAGACACCGGTCGATGCCTGCAAGGCATGGCATGCTTCGCAACCGTAGTTACTGGCTGTGGCATCGTCGGCATGATCAGTGGCGATCTCGCCGGTCAGGTGATCGACACCGGCGTTCCAGCCAGAAGAAAGATTGCCGTGACAACCGGTACAGGATGCCGTGGCGTTGCTGTAGTTGGCCGTCGCCATCCACCTGTGCGCCCAGGCATCGGAGTTACCAAGGTGACAGGTGGTCGTCGCACAGGTGCCGGTGTCGTTGGCGGTCTGGGTGTAGAACGCCGCCAGCCCCATAGTGCTGGTCTGACCGTTGCCGCCAGCGAAGGTACCGTCCTTATGTGTCGTGTAAACCGGTATCGAAGTATGGCAGCTGGCACAGCTGCCGGCGCCGCCGGCGAAGTTGTCATCATGCTGCTCAGCGGAAACACTCGGCACCACGCCATGTAAACCCGAGGTCGGGTTGACCAGCGTGTTGGTGGTGTTGGTGTGGCAGTTGGTACAGGCGGTTGAGGCAAAGGCCACATCCCAGTCCGGACGGGTTGCGTCGGCAGCGCCAGCGGCGCCAGCCGTGGCATGGCAACCGAGACCGTTGTTGGTTGCCGAGTAGCAGGTGTTGCCGGTGTCATCGAAGGTATAGTCGGTCACCGCGCTGGCATCGGTCCAAGCCAGGGTAGCTTCATCCTGCAAGGCGGTCGCCTTGTCGGAGTTGGCGGTGGTGCCGCCGTTGATATGGCTGGTGTCTCCGGCAACCGGATCGGTGCCGTGGCACTGGGCGCAGGTCTTGCCGGCGGAGAAGTGATCACCATGACTGGTCGACAGCGCGCTGGCGTGAGCCGTGTTATTGGCCGCCGTCGGTGACGCTTCGAAATAGTGGCAGTCGTTACAGGCCAGCGCGGTGGTGTTCCAGGCCGTCGACTGATCGGTCCCCTTGTTATGGCAACTGGTGGTCGAGCAGGTCCCGGTCAGATCGTTGCGAGTCGCCGTCGAATAGGTAGCACCGACGAAATTAACCGTGCCGTTATTGTGGCTGGCACCGGTGCCGTCGTTGCCGTGGCACTCGATGCACAACGCCACAGATGCCGGGTTAGCGGCGACACTGGCAGCCGTCGCGCCGTGAACGGTATGGGCTCCGGACGCGGAACCAGGAGTGACCCCGCCGGTATGGCAGCCACCGCAGGTCACCCCGTCACCAGCAACGGATGCATCCGTCCAGCCGGAAACAGACTTCATGGTCAGCGTCATCCCGCTATGGCAGTTGGTCGAACATATTGCATCGGGGTTGGCGTTGTCGTAGCCAAGGGTCGAGTTTGTTTCCAGTGTGGTGTTCTCATGCATCGTCCCGGTGGTGTAGTTGGTGTGTCCCCAGGCATGACAGGCCGAGCACTCGCTGTGCGAGCCCTTGGAGGTCGCCAGTGTGTCAGGATCGTTATCAACATCGGGGTTGTCGTGACTGGTCGCACCAATAATATTCCAACCCGTGAGGAACGAGCCGTGGCAGTTGCCGCAAACCGCCGTGGTCGTGGCATCATTGGCGTAGGCCCAGGCAGCATCCGTTACCCCGCTCCACGCACGATTCCAGGTGCCACTATCGGTGTGACAGACCGCCGCGCAGAAATCGTTGGTGCGGTCATAGCTGGCCGGGATATTCGAGGTATTCCAGGCAAAGGTCGCCGTGCCGCCGTTGTTGACCGTGCCGTTAAAGTGGAGGTTCGAGGGGGAGGCGGTGTGGCACTTCTCACAAGCCAGCCCCGTCCCACCGGTCAGGGTACCATCGTGATCGGTCAGGTTAGTGGTCGCATGCAGTCCAGTGGTCGGATCGCCCGCGGCTGCGCCGCCAGCGGTGTGACAGGAGGTACAGGCAATATTGGTGGTGTTCCAGGCCGGGGTGGTTTTCTCGTTGTGGCAGCCGATGCCGGTCGTCGCGCAGGTGATAGCCGGTGAGGTGCCGACCGGTCCAAGACCCGCATTGACGGTCACGCTGGCGTCGGTGACATCGCTATGACCGACGGTGTTGTCCGGATGGCAAACTGTGCAGTTGGTGTTATCCGCTGCCCACCCCTTGGCAGTGTAATGCGCGGCATGGGCGTTGGTGGCCGGTGGCAGGGTGTGGCAGCTGTTGCACGCGGTGGTACCAACCCCCCACTGCGGGGTGACGGCATTGTTGTGACAATCGACGTTCGAGCAAGTGCCGCCGGTGGGGCTGTTGCTCTGGGCAAATGTCGCACCTTTAGAATAAGTGCCGGTATCCGCGCCGACCCCGATGTTGCCGCTGTCGATATCGAGGTTGCCGGTACGGTGCGCAAAGTCAACAAAGGTTTCCGTCGCCGGGCTCACATGGCAGGTGGCGCAGGTATAGGCACTGTGCTTGTCGTGGTCACCAATAAAGTTGCCAGTGGCCGCATCGCGGGAAGCCGCATCGACCGGCGGGTAGTTATGACATCCGGCGCAGTCGGCGAGCGTGTTGGATGGGCCGGAATTGTCGATGGTGACATTACGCACGGCGGAGGTGATCAGGTTGGTGCCACCGCAATCGGGATCAAAGCCGCGCACCTGCACAGTCGCTGGGCCATCGGTCACCAGGGTGGTATCCCATGAAATAGTGAAGGCATCGGTGCCGTTATTGCCAGTCGCGGCAGTCCAGGCGCCGCCGTTGAGGGAAAATTCAACCGTTCCCATGGTCAGTGGAGCTGTTTCGACACCAACCTGGCCGTAGACGGTATAGAGTCCACCGAGGGTCGCGCTCTCCACTGGATCGGAGATGGTCA
>JARGFI010000068.1 GCA_029210745.1 Desulfuromonadales bacterium | reverse complement strand
CTCTTCAAGGGCAAGCTGCAGCAATGGCAGGAGCCATTCAACCCGACCACGAGAAAAGTCACTTTACTTTGGCTTTGGTTCGGTGTTGCGTTAGGTGCAGGATTGATCAAGCCCGGGGGGTTGGAACTCCATCGCTCAGTTTTTGCCACCATTGGCAACACTGATTTTATTTACGGCATTACCGGCGAGTTTTTACCGACGAGCTGGGAAGCAGCTTTCATTCCTTTTTGGGTGCTGCTCGGCTTTACGGTGGCCGCGATGCTGATCAACTGGCGCCGGGTTGATGTGACGCATCTGTTTCTGCTGCTCCCCTTTGTCTATCTGGGACTACGCTATAACCGTGGTGTCGCCGTATGTGCAATTGTTATCGCCCCGTTGTGCGTGTGTTCACTTCAGCAACTGTTCCAACGCCCAGGCCTCCAGAGCAAAGCCATTAAATTGTGCTTTCTGCTCGCTATCACAGCAGCACTCTGCTGGACGGTGTATATCAAACTGCCTGAAAAAGGAACGCATCTTGATCCCTCCGGAGTCCGTACCGGGCTGGGGATCAACCGCGCGTTTTTGCCGATTGGGGTCACCGAATACATCAAGACCGCCAATCTGCAAGGGAATATGTTCAACACCGATCGGTTCGGCGGTTTGCTGTCTTTTTATCTTTATCCTGAACGCCGGATTTTCCATTACAACCACCCGCTGCTGTTCCGGGATATCTATGAATATCTGCATAACCCCGGTGCACGTGACAAATGGGAACATTCTTACGCGATCGTTGCCAAGCCGCTTGAAGTAAAAATGTTTGAAAATAAAGGTTGGGTCCGGGTGTACCATGACCCGGCGGTGATGGTGCTGGTTGACCCACGCCAAACCGATCGACGGATTATTGAAAAGTATGCTATCCGCTATTTTAATCCGCTGATGAGTTTGGATCAGGCGAGGAGATATTCGCGTACCCCGCAATTTGCGCGGGAATTTTTACGGGAAGTTGCAAATTATCTACAGTTCAACGAAGACCCCCGTTTCTGTCTGATTTTAGTTGAAGGCGTCTCGGGGGACCACGTCGGCCTTGATGAACAAGGTAAAGTTTCACTACTCACCGCTGCACTTGACAGCAACCCGGATCATGACGCCCTGCTGAATAACCTCGGTTTGCTACTGTTGCGGCAAGGGAACGCGCTGGCGGCGAAAGCACCCCTGGAGCGCGCGCAGCAATTGAATTTTTCGCGAACGGGAGCTCTGAATCTCGGCTTTGTTTATCTTGAACTGCGTACTTTTGAGCAGGCAGCAGCGGTGTTTGATCAGTTGCTGAAAAATGACGCCAAAGATGCCGATGCGATTTTTGGCCTGGCGCTCGCCCTGCGCGGGCAAAATCGTCACCAGCAGGCGCTCGGTTTATTTGAGAAATATTTACAACTGGCACCTCAAGGGCGTTTTGCACAGCGCGCCAGGGGTTTTATCTCCGAAAAATAATCAACACACATACCGAGAGTAGAGACGATTATGCACACAACACTATCCCCTCTTCCCCACCCGCCCCGGTGGTATCGCCTTGTCATCTTGATGTTCTGGGTGAGTTTTGCCGCTTTGCTGTGCAGCTATGCCTTTTTACCACTTTTTGACCCCGATTTCTGGTGGCACCTGAAGGCGGGACAGACGATGATTGAACAAAAGGGGTTGCTACAGCAGGACCCTTTTGCCTTTGCTCATGGGGGGGACACCACTGCACGCACAACGTTTATTTTAAAGGGCTACTGGCTGTGGCAAATTACTGCCGCAGGACTTTATAACCTGCTGGGATTTAACGGGGTTTCACTGTTCAATCTGATGGTGGCGGCGCTTCTTGGTCTGCCGGTTTATTATCGGTTTCAACGCCAAAAAATTGATCCGTTGATTGCGGTACTCCTGATCTGCGGCGGTTTTTTACTGTTGACTCATAGCTTCCAGCTTGAGCGCCCGCAGACAATTTCATTTGTGTTTATCGCCTTGCTGCTGGCGTTGCTGACACGCTTTGAACAAAATGAGCGGCTTGACTGGAAACTACCGCTGCTGATGATGCTCTGGGCGAATTTTCATGGCGGTTTTCTGGTCGGAGACATTGTGCTGGTCCTTTTTGCGGGTGGCGCTGTCATTCAGTATCGCCGGCAGATTGCAACCGTGAAGCACGTTCTGCTGTGGACAATGACCGGCGTTGCTGCCTCGTTGCTCAGCCCGACCGGCTGGCTGGCGTTTATCTCTTTCAAGCATTACAACTCCAGCCTCCTGCAGAACGTTATTGAATACCAAAGTACCCTGCAGGGGTTCGAAGCTGGAGGATATAGTGTTACCATTCTGTGGGTGTTGATTGCCCTGTATTTTGCCGGAGTGTTACTGTCCCGCCGGGTCTATTGGCCGGAATTCCTGGTCGCTATTTTTTTGAGCTGGTTCTCATTCATGCACATGCGCAATATCGGGCTGTTTGTCCCGGCCATGCTGCCGGTGATCGGCAGTGTGATGCAGCGTGCGTTTAGCAACTGGCTTCCCCCCAGGCACAGTTATGTGTTGCGCAGTCTGGCGTTGCTTACCGGTGCCGGGTTTTTAGTGTGGATAACCACCGGGTTCGTCGAACGCCGCATTGACCAGGGCGCAGTCAGGCAGGTTTACCCTGAACAGGTGATCAGTTTTCTTGAGAACAGTGAGTTGCAGGGGCACATGTTCAATGATTATGAATATGGTGGTTATCTGCTGTGGCGGCTGGCACCGCGTATCAAGGTGTTTATCGATGGCCGGGGACTCGGGGAAGATGTCTTTGCTGACTACAGAAAAATAAAAAGCGCGTCACAAACCCGCATTGACGGTCGCCCTGAGTTTGATTCTCTTTTGAGTAAATATCAGGTCGATTTTGTCGTTCAGCAAGTTTACCAGGGGGATGGAAGTATTCAGCCGTTAATGACGGAATTACTCCAGCGTGACGAATGGGTGCCGATTTACCAGGATAATCTGGTGTATGTGCTGTGCCGTCAGACCGATAAAAATGCGGCGACAATCGAACGCTATCGCATCGAAAAGAACGAGTTTAAACTGCGCATGTCACTACTGTTCAACTATCTGATCCGGCAGTCTCCGGGTGAGGTCGGCTACAAAATTGCCCATGCCGGAATGTCGCTTTATCTGGGCAACCTTGAACAAGCACGCGAGCAGATTGAACAGATTCGTCTTTTATCACCTGACGAACCTGCCTTGGTCCGTCTTAAACGTGATTACAACATGCTCCTTGGCCGACTGAACCGGAATTGATACGCTATGTCTTCCCGTTTTTTTTCACTGACATTTTACGAAAAAATTATTTCGCTGCTGTTCTTTTGCGCTGTTTTTATTTTTTTTACTCAGCCTGTTTGGCTTGTCAGTGATTTCTGGTGGCATCTGGCAACCGGCCAATGGATCGTTTTAAATCAACAACTGCTAGATTTTGATCCTTTTCTTTTTTCATCGACGAATGAATTTTTTGATCCCAGAAAGGACGTCATCTACAAAGGCTACTGGCTGGCGCAGGCTTTTTATTATTACCTTGTCAGCTATACCGGTTTTACCGGGGCTCTTTTGTTCAAGGCACTCTCGCTTACTTTAATCTTTTTTATAATCCGACACCATTTACTGGCAAAAAAAGTCGATGCAGGATTAGCGTTAGCGTTAATTGCACCATTGGTTGTGCTGGCACAGCCCTACGCCGAACTGCGCCCGCAGGTTTTTTCTTTTCTGGGTATCGTCTTTCTGATTACGGTACTTGAGCGCGGATTTGACCAGGTTTTACGCGGTACGACCATAATCCGCAGCCAGCTGATGTGTGTCCCGATTATCTTCCTTATTTGGGGTCAGTTGCACCAGGCGGTTATTATGGGAGTTGCCTTCCTGACGCTCTATTTTGTCTGGTTTACTGTTCGCCTCGATACTTTGCGAACGCTGCGATTTTTTCTGTTGTACATCGCATCGCTGCTGGCCGCGCTGGCCAATCCAGTAAACCTGGAGGTCTACCGGGTGATGTTTAATGTCGGACTGTGGGGAGCCGGTGACATCGCCGAAATGGTTGGCAATAATGAAGAATACGGAATGACATGGAGTGTTCTGGTTGCACGCGACGAAATTTTTCTGCTCGCGCTGCTGGTCGGCATTGCCGCATTCGGGGCGTTGGTACTGCTGGTACGCTGGCGGCGGCATGACACCTTTCATCTGCTGCTTTTTTTAATCTCGCTGTTTATCGGTTTTTCCTCGTTTCGCTATGCACCGATTTTCGCGTTCCTGGTGCCGCTTCTTATTGCCGAAAAACTTGCCGCCGTTGCATTTTTTTCTTCCCCTCGGTGCAGGAGAGGTGCTGTCGTCATGGCCGGCCTGTTCATCCTGTTTTTCGCGCAGCAGTCTGCGGCACGCACCGTGTTGCGTGATAACGTAACGGCGACAACAACGATCGATGGTGTCGTCAAATATTTGGAAGAAAATGATGTTCAGGAAAATATTTTCAATCCTTACGAATGGGGAGGCTACCTGATTTGGAAATTTTATCCCAGATACCGTTTTTTCATGGATGCCCGGGCGCTCGACGCCAACGTTTTTCATGATTACCGGGCAGCTGCCCAGGGGAGAAAATCAACGGTATTCGCAAAATACGATATCAATACGGTTGTTTTCTACCTGATTCCCCCTTCAGCCAAACAGATGCCCTCTATTTTTTACTCTCTGATCAAAGATGACTCGTGGGATTTGAGCTACGTTGACGACTATGCCGTGGTATTCAGAAAAATGCACAATGTGCTACCGCTGGCCCTGCAAAAAAAATCTGCATTTGTCGATACGCTATTAATCAACTACTTGTCGAAATTGGCACAGTCACCAGAAAATATCGATTTTTTACAGACCGTGGGTCAGCTATATTATGTCAAGGGCGACGATGCAAGGGCTTTGTCCTTCTTTCATAAAGCCCGGGAAATTGATCCGGACAATGTTTTCAGCGCACAGTGGGTTCAGTTTTTGCGCACAAGGATATGATATCGGCATAATTGAAAAAACCCCTTTTTCAAAATAGCCTTGTATCCAACTGCCGCTCATGTTTAAATTCCCCGTCTTGGCTTTGCCAGATATCTCACCTCCCTGGGAGGGATATATGCATATCAAAAAATCTGCAAAAAGTGCCAAAAGCAATCGCCCCAAGCGCCGCAAGATCAAATTGCGCGGCTTTAACAACCTGACCAAAACCCTCTCTTTCAATATTTACGATATTTGCTATGCTCCCACGCCGCAAGCGCGCAAGGAGTATCTGGAGTATATCGACGAAGAGTATAATTCGGAGCGGCTGGTGCGGATCCTTAATGAGGTGGCCGATATTATCGGCGCCAACGTCCTCAACCTCTCCAGTCAGGATTATGATCCGATGGGGGCGAGCGTCACCATGCTGATCGCCGAGGAACCGGTTGAGCCGAAACCGGAGCAGGCGCTGGCGCATCTGGACAAGAGTCATTTGTGCATTCACACTTATCCGGAGAGTGATTCGCGTTCGGGGATTTCGACTTTTCGGGTGGATGTCGATGTCTCGACCTGCGGCAAGATCAGCCCGCTGAAAGCGCTCAACCACCTGATCGAATCGTTTGAGTCGGATATTGTTCTGCTCGATTACAAGGTGCGTGGCTTTACCCGCGACACCAAGGGGCGCAAGCATTATATCGACCACCGCATCCACTCGATTCAGCAATACATCAAAAAGTCAACGCTGGAGCTGTACCAGTGTGTTGATATCAACATTTATCAGGAGAATCTTTTTCATACCAAGATGTTGTTGCGTGATTTTGATTTTTCCACCTACCTTTTTGCCGCCACGCCGGAGAATTTTTCTGCGGAAGGGGAACGGCGGGTGCGCGAATCGCTGCGCCGTGAAATGACGGAAATTTTCTACTCGAAAAATATCTTCTGATCCTTCCGTTTGCGACGCTGCCGTTTTTTTAATGCTCTGCCGGCGTACTCCGCCCAGTTTTATCTGTATGCACTCGCCCTATCCACCTCTGTTTTTTTCAGCCATCCCTTATAGACACTTGCAATCATGGTACTTTTTGTGTTTTATTTGTCGCTGTAAATGAATTTAATTCATTATCTTTCGATAATAATTTCCAGTTATTTTCATATAACCAGAGACGGCTCGGCTTATGCGTTTTACCCGTGGACAGCGCTATTTCCTTTACCTTCTTTTTTCTCTTTCTGGCGGCTGCGCCCTGATTTACGAGATTCTGTGGACCAGGCACCTGTCGCTCCTGTTCGGCACCACGATCTACGCGGTCAGCATCGTCGCCGCATCATTTATGGGTGGACTGGCGCTTGGCGGCTACCTGATCGGGCGCTATGCCGACCGCAAAGCCAACCTGCTGAAGATCTACGCGGCGATTGAAGTCGGCATCGCGGCAATGGCGTTTTTGCTCCCTTATGCCATCGACCTGGCTGGTGAGCTGCATGTCGCTTTTGAGTTTTTTATTCCCGACTACCAGCTGCTGATCCACATCAGTCGCTTGTTCTTTTGTGCGGCCCTGCTGGCCCCTCCGACAATTTTGATCGGGGGTACTTTTCCACTGATGTGCCGACTTTTTGCGCGCGAAAAATGTGGCGGGCAAATTGGTCGACTTTACGCCATGAACACCCTGGGAGCCGTTGCCGGAACTTTTCTGGCGGGATATGTGCTGATCCCGCAGCTGGGCATGAACCTGACCGGGGGGATTGCGATGGCCGGTAACCTGAGTGTCGCGGTCGGTGCCTTTGTCCTCGCCCGTGGTCGCGACGGGATTCTCCCCATTGAAGCCGAGCCGCCCGCAGTTTCTCAACTTGAATTTAAAAATCATCGGCTGATTCTGTTTGCCACGGCGATGATCGGCTTTTTTTCACTGGCTTACGAGATTCTCTGGACGCGGGTTTTCCTGCTCTATCTGGGCAACACGACCTACGCTTTTTCCCTGATTCTGTGTACTTTTCTGATTGGCATTGCGCTGGGCGGCGCACTCTACGCCCACCACGTTCATCGCGACATGAACGAAAGAAAAATCTTTGTCCGGCTCAGCGGCCTGATGGGACTGGTGATCCTGGCAACCACCCCCGGTTATGACTATCTGGCCTATGCCTTCCAGTGGGCTCACACCTTCTCGGGGGAGAACTGGACGATTCTAACCCTGCTCTCGTTGCTGATCGTTTTCACGGTCATGTTCATCCCCACAATGATTTCGGGCGCGTTGTTCCCTGCCGCCGTGGCGATTATCGACCCTGGCAAACTGCGCATCGGTTCGGGGGTGGGGCTGGTTGTGCTGTGCAATACGCTGGGGGCGGTAGCGGGGAGTATTGCGGCAGGCTTTGTCATGGTTCCCGCGCTCGGTCTGCTCAACAGTTTTCGTTTGCTGGCCTTGCTTAACATTGCGCTGACCTTTTTTTTGCTGATTAAATATTCGGCGGATGATCGCCGTGGCATCCTTTACCCGATAATTGTTGTTACCCTGGTTGTTGTCGTTTCGGTGCCGCTCAAGTGGGATCAAAAACTGATGAACGCGGGGGTTTATGTCTATGCCCATCGCTACGCCAGGGAGGGGGGGATCGACCACGTGCTGGCGCAGGAGCGATTGCTCGATGTGATCGAAGGGGTCGAAACCACGGTCGCGGTCTTTGAGAGTCTCGATCAGGAGCACCGTTTTTTTACGGTTAACGGCAAGACCGACGGTGGCACCGGGCGTGATATCGCGACCCAGCTACTGGTTGGTCAACTGCCACTGCTGCTGCATCCCGATCCGACCCAGGTGATGGTCATCGGCCTCGGCACCGGCATCACCTTGCGCGGGATGAGTGACCACCCGACCCGCGCCATCTACTGCGCCGAGATCTCGCCGGAGGTGGTTGCGGCAGAAAAATATTTCCGTGAGCAGAATAATACTGCGCTTAAAAACCCCAAGATCACCCTGGACGTTGTCGATGGCCGCGAACGCCTGATGGTTTCCGAACGCACTTTTGATGTCATCACCTCACAGCCATCCAACCCGTGGCAAACCGGCAACGCCAACCTGTTTACCGCCGATTTTTATCGCCTTGCCGCGACCCGACTGAACCCCGGCGGAATTTTCTGCCAGTGGATCGGACTTTACGACATCACACCGACAAATCTGAAGATTGCGTTGAACACCTTCCTCGACACCTTCGGCCACACCCTGGCTTTCCGCTCCGGCACCGATCTGATTCTGGTCGGCGCCACCAGCAGCATTTCCTTCGATTACCTGTCGATCAAAAAACGCCTGGAAAATCGACGCATCGCCGCGACGCTGGGGCTGATCGATGTCACCTCACCGGGCGATCTGCTCGCCAGATATTTCCTCTGCTCTGCAGAATCGTTAAGATCATTTACCTCCACAACACGGCAAATCAATACCGACAACCTTCCCGTTCTGGAATTCTCCGCCAAAGACACCCTTTATCTGGCCGCTACCGGCAAACTGCAAATGACCAACATTAACGCCTTGCTCGAACACATGGAGAGTGTCTCCTTGCCCCTTGGCAATCTGGGCGCCACGAACCAGATCATCGCCCGGTCGCTGCGTGACATCGCGCAGAGTTTTTCAAAAGCCGGTCGCAACAGCTACGCCAGCAAGTTTATGCAGATGGCGCGGAGCATTGAATCAAAATAATCTTTCAGACCCAATCAACCATCATGTAAGAAAATCTCCTGATAGATAGAGCCTGTCCCAATTAGGTGAATTTTTCAAATTCCAGGGGGCACCGCGAATTCGTTGGGCGAACGAAATGA
>JARGFI010000067.1 GCA_029210745.1 Desulfuromonadales bacterium | reverse complement strand
TCCGAATAAGGTGACGATATCGCAAATGGTGCCAAATAATCAGGAAAGGTAAGTCCGAATAATGTGGGAATCAACAAGTGCCCCTGAAAGAGCCTGACGTTTGCCGGCATCACGGCGGATTTTGCGGCCGAGTGCCGCGACCGGATCGGCGGCATCCCTGACCTGGTAGTACCAGCGTTCCAGAGTCGAGAAGCCAAAACAATAGAGGGACGTTGTTAAGCTGGTTAACTTGCCATTTTCAAGTGACATTCCCACTTCAAACCAAGAGCAGGTCGAGAGGGGGCAGGGGGTACATTATAAATGGACAGGTGGGTCACAATTCTTGACAAAATAATGAAGACTCTGTCAGAGGTTGAGACGGGACCCTCCTCGTGCACTCTACCTTCCACCAAAGGCTTCGCGACAGGATGTCGCTCCCACAAAAAATATCATCATTGCTGCGCAGCCCCTGTGGGAGAGGCTTTCAGCCGCGAAAGATTTTGATTTAAATCCATGGAGTCGTAGGGGTTATCAGGTCTCAAGTGCGGCCGGGCAAGGTCGCGTAATCTAGGAGCCTGTCGGACTTGGAATAAATCCGCTGCAAATCCGTCTGAACGGTTCATATTTCGCCGCTTTCTTGGCCAATAGAACGACTATTGACCTTCAAAATCGACAAAATCTGCACTCATTCAGCCAAATTTTCGCTTGGATTTCCCCAGTCCGACAGGCTCCTAGCGGGTGCGAATCGCGTCCCGGAAGGCTGGCCAGCCACCGGGGAGCGAGTCCTTGGAGGCTAACAAATCGCCGAGCTGATATGTCAACGTCAGAAAAAAAGGGCTGCCCCATAAAGGGCAGCCCTTTGCATCAGAGAGAGCGGTGAAAATCAGTGTGCTTCGTCGTCGCTGTTGTAAAACGCCGGAAAGATCATATTGAGAAAGTAGAAAATCACAAAGGGGGCCGAAAAGACCAGCAGCATCCCACCCAGGCCTTCTTTGAAGGTTTCTATGTCGTGGGGAATGATCGGCAGTGCGTATTCCATGAAACCATCGAAGGTTAGAGAAAATGCCTGCCCACCAATAACCACGTTCCAGCGCATCATGAACACGCCGAACAGCACCAGCACACTTGCCACACAGGCGCGGCGCGTCGTCAGGCCCGGAAGCAGCAGCAGTATAAAGGGCAAGGCATTACCGATACCGTACTGCAAGACGAAGATCTTGACAAAATCGTGCTCATAAATAACCTGGCGCAGAATATCCCAGGATTTGACTGCCGTGTAGCCTCGGAAAATAATATCGAGCAGCTCCAGGGTGATGGCCAGAATCATGAAAATTCGCAGGTATTTAGCGGTTAAGGTTGTCTCATGTTCCTGCATCTCGCGCAGATCGGACTCGTTAAGATTCATGGTGCCGGCAAGTTGATCCGGCAGGAAGAAGTTCTTGCCCCGTGGCAGGGCCCAGCGCCGCAACCACATAAAGATAGCGTAACAGATAAGACACAGGGCAATACCTGAAACCACGGCGGACATGATGAAGATAACCGGCATCAAGGGCGTCATCCACAGGGCATTGGCTTTGACCGAACCGAAGATGAAACCGGCATAACCGTGCAGAAAACAGGCAACCGGAATGCCGATTCCCGCCAGGATTTTAGTGGCTTTGTGGTCAGCGCGAATTGCTGCCGGGCTGAGGTCCGTGGCCCCCAGGCTGATAATTCGGTAAATCAGCAGCAAGAGACCGTCGATGCCGGTGCGTTGTTTATTTTCAAGGCGGTGGATGCTTTCGATAATGAATTTGCGGTATACAAACCAGATTTCCGAAGCGACAATCACCGCATAAGTCATAAAGACAATACCAAAGGCGGAAATGGCTGAGGTAAAATGCGGCGTCACCATGACATGAATGCCGCGCAGGGGCTGCTGCAAGTGCAACAGCAACGGCAGCATGGCGACCGGCAGCAGCGCAAAAGAAAAGACCAGAGCAAAGCGCGCGATTTCCTTGAGTTTTTCAACGCCGAAAACATGGTAAAGGGACGAAAGGACGAAAGCCCCGGCAACCAGGCCGGTCATGTAGGGGTAGAGGACGATCTGGATTGACCAATAAACATATTCATTGGGCAAGACAAACAAATCTTTAATGGTCCAGGCTTCGCCATGAACCAACATTTGGGCAGCTTGGGCAGCTTGTTCAACCATGATCAGCGTACCTCCTCATTCAGGCCAATGTAATAGCATTGTGGTTTGGTGCCGTATTCCGGGCGTAACACCCCCACCCGCTGGGTCAGGATAATTTTTGCAACCGGGTCATTCGGGTCACGCAGATTACCAAGTTTGCGCGCCCCGAAGGGGCAGGCCTGGGCGCAGGCGGTGTCGCCACCCTTGCTGATGCGATGATAACAGAGGGTGCACTTGTCGGCGGTATGTTCAACCGGGTGAAAGAAACGCACGCCATAGGGGCAGCCCATAATGCAGTAACCACAGCCGATACACCACTTACGATCGACCAGCACCACGCCGTCGGCGGTGCTGTAGGTTGCCCCGACGGGGCACACTTGAACGCAGGCCGCCAGTTCACAGTGGTTGCATAGTTTGGGAACAAAGAAGGCCTGGGTAATATCCTCGTCGGCAACTTTTTTCATCCCTGACGCGTTCTGATCAATCAGCTTGCTGGTATAGCCATGCTGGGCTCCGTCAGGAGAGTCTTTGAGAACTTCGCCCTGCTTGGTCATGACATAGCGCTCGACCCAGGTCCGGGTGACATTGGCTTCAAGGGGGATGTCGTTCTCAATTTTACAGGCTTTGACACACATGCCACACCCCACACACTTGTAGGTGTCGACTAAGAACCCCCAGCGCAGGTCGGGATTTTTGGCGAGGACTTCCTGTGGGTCAAGCAGCTCCAATGCCGAGATCGATACGGCCACCCCTGAAACAAACACCGCCGCACTCTTCATAAATTCGCGTCGTTTCATACCTACATATCCTCCAGACTCGGGTTGTGCGGATTATGGCAATCGGCACACTCCATTCCAACATTATGCTGTTGCGGATCAATACCAGGCAGATCATTACGCTGGCTTGAAGGCATGGTGAGCTGGACATGACAACGCATGCACAGATTGCGACTGCGATCAATCACCAGTTTTTCCGGGCTTTCGGGGTGGTTGAATGCAGCTCCGTGACAGTCTTCACAAGGGATAATGCCATGTCCCGAGTTGGCCAGGCTGGCACTGTTTTCCTCGTGGCAGTCAGCGCAATAATCGCTGCCTTTGTATTTATCCGGGAAATTTTTCCATTCCTGCTCATTCCCCAGGCGATGATAACCAAAGGTGTAGCCACGCTCCTGAACACCAAAATCTGCCGGGACATAAAACGCCCGAAACAGCAGAATGCCAACGACAAGCGCGATCACCACGAAAAGTGGTCGCCATACATGTTTTTTCACGAGATCCTCCCGTCACTGTGTCAAGCCAGTAAAACAACGTTTTTTTGATTATTGAGCAAGGGCAATATTGCTGTCAACCGTTTATTCAAAACTAAGACGCTGGGAACTGAAATTCTCTTGGATCTTCAGTTATTATTAAAATATTTTTTTATATAAAACAACTTAAGTTAGAATTTCTGTCTTGAATTATTTTCAAAATACTGTTTTATTGTTATTCAAAGGCAGGAGGCGCACCATGTCATCACACTCTCAGTTTGAATCCAGATTCAGGGATATTGATCAGCAGATCGAGACCCTGACCCAACGCGTCGCGCACCTTGAAGAAACCCTGGCCGACCGTCCCTTGACCGCCTCGGTTCGAGCCGGGACAACTCCGGTGAAAGCCGCGACAGCACCTGCCCCGGAAGAAGCCCCCAACCGGGTGCTGAATATGCTCGGGGGGAGCTCGCTGCTGCCCCGGATTGCCACCCTGTGTTTTTTGCTGGTGATTGCTCTGGTCCTGCGCACCCTGACCGATTCCGGCATCCTCGATGCCCAGATCGGCTCGGTTATCGGCATGGTCTACGCCGCCGTCCTCATGTTTATCGGCTGGTTGCAATATCGCAAAAATGACCCTCTGGCGCCGGTTTTTTCCATCAGTGGCGGCCTGCTCATGTTCAGTATCGTGCACGAATCCCACGCCCGCTTTGCTTCCATCTCTTCGGAACTGGCCTATTTGATTCTGGCTCTAACCGGCATGGCCCTGTCCGTTACCAGTTACCAAAATCAGGTCCGCCTGCCCATTTTGCTCGGCGCTCTGGGAATGTGCCTTTCGAGCGTGGCAATCGACTGGCCGCTGCCCTTCTTCCCCTACCTGCTGCTGGTGCTCTGGCTGTCGATTCTCATGTCCTGCTTTGCTACCCGGCTCAAGCGTTGTTCATGGCTGCGCATTTTCACCCTGGTCGCAACCCTGCATGTGATGACGGTCTGGTGGCTGAAACTTGAAAAATACACCAACGTTCGAATTGACGATATCCCCGCGATTCTAGCGCCGGGCTGGGTTTATCCCATCACCTTCCTGCTTTCGGGCACCCTGCTGGCCATGGCTCTATTCGGCATTGTACGTAGCGGGGGAGAGCGCATTTCCAAGTTCGATTTGACCTTGCCTCTCATCAATGTGGTCTGGGCGCATCTGTTTCTGCGCTATCAGGTACAAAATATTGAAGTGATTGGTGCATTGTCTACGCTGGTCGCTTTTTTTCATTTCGGTATTGCCTGGAAGCTGGCGCAGCGCAAGCTGTTGCGTGCCCCAGGCACCAACGCTTTCACCATGGCGGGCGCGATCCTGCTGTGCTTGGCCCTGCCCGATCTGTTTGGCAACATTCTTTACGCGTTGCCGCTGCTTTCGCTGGTGGCACTGACAGTTAATTATTTTGCCGATCGCTGGCACAGCGGCGGCATGCGCCTGACCGCCTATCTACTGCAGGTGGTGGTTACCATCGGAATCATCTGGGTGCTGGTGGAAGATGGCGTCGCCGATCACTTAATTGATGGTCTGGTGGTCAGCGCTATCTGCGGTCTTTTAAGCATCTATCACTATCGCTACTGTCGTAAGAACCCGCCAGCGGAAGAATCGCAACTCTTCAGTCAATTTGACAGCGAAGATCAGAGTGCCATTTCAATTTTGCTCGCTGGTCTGACCAACGGTTTCTTCATGACCATGGTGCTGGTTTATCAGGGGCTGCTCCTCTATCCCGACGCCCAGATTGAGGTTGCATTTACCGCGATTCAATCTGTTGTGATCAACGGTGTGGCAATGGTCATCATGAGCCTGGCCCTGGCCTGGCGCAACAAGGAACTGCGCAACGTTGCAATTCTGATAACAATTATTGGCGGACTCAAGGTCTTTTTGGGTGACCTGCTCAGCATCAGCGGCCTGGGATTAGTGGTCAGCGTCTTTTCCTTCGGGGTTGCCGCTTCTCTCGAATCTTATGCCCTGACTCGCTGGCAGAAACTCGAAAGCTGGGAAAAACGCAAACAGACCGACGCCGGGGAAAATTCGGCCAGCGAACGGTCGAAGACCAGCGAATAACCTCAATCGAATTATCGCCCGGCAGGTAGAATTCGCCGCTGCACCTCGTTAAAGACGCAAACTGGAGGACGCTGCTTGTTATTTTTCTATGGTCGTAATTAGCATATATAACAAGCAGCGTTTTTCAAGTCCTCTCAGACGTTCCGGGGACAGTATACGCAACCCTCGCATTTCAATTCTATAAACTGTTTCCGGAATCCCCCGGAATCCCGAAAATGAGACACCACCCCCTAATGTGGGGTTTTGCCCCAATTGAACTTGTAAAAGAGCACTATAAACGCTTGCGGGGAGACTTGTGAGAGCATCAAGAATGTTCCTGCCCCCCCATGTCGATATGGTTTGTACCCCCGCCGGAGACGCCAGGGTAAATTACGGAGCTTAATCAAGCAGCTCAACAATCCCGGCTGCCATGCCGACATAGCTCGCCGGGCTCATTTGCAGTAGACGCTCTTTATCCTCGTCTGCTATGTCGAGTTTTGCGACAAACCGGCGGATTATTTCGCGATCAATCTTCTGTCCTCGCGTCAATTCCTTGAGCTTCTCGTACGGTTTTTCAACCCCCGCCTTGCGCATCACCGTCTGGATCGGTTCTGCCAGCACCTCCCAGGCCTGATCGAGATCAGCGGCCAGGTTTTGCCGGTTAAGTTGCAGCTTGCCGAGCCCCTTGAGGGTCGCATGGCAGGCGATCATGCTGTAGCCAAAACCGACCCCCATGTTACGCAACACCGTTGAATCAGTCAGGTCGCGTTGCAGTCGCGAGATCGGCAGCTTGGCGGAAAGATGGCCGAACATGGCGTTGGCCAGACCGCAGTTACCTTCCGAATTTTCGAAATCGATCGGGTTGACCTTGTGCGGCATGGTTGACGAGCCGATCTCTCCCTGAACCGTTTTTTGCCCGAAATATCCCATTGAGATGTAGGCCCAGAGATCACGATTGAGGTCGGTGAGGATGGTATTCCAGCGCGACATGGCATCGAACAGTTCAGCCATGTAGTCGTGCGGCTCAATCTGGGTCGTGAAGAGGTTCTGCGTCAGGTGCAGTTCGTTCACGATGACCGTTTTGGCCAACCTTGCCCAGTTAACGTGCGGATAGCCAGCAAGATGGGCGTTGAAGTTTCCGACTGCGCCATTCAGTTTGCCGAGCAGTTCGACCGCCGTGATCCCGGCACTCTGTTTTTGCAGTCGCGCGGTGAAAACCGCCAGCTCCTTGCCGATGGTGGTTGGCGAAGCGGTCTGGCCATGGGTTCGAGCCAGCATCGGGATATCCTTGTATTCATGCGCCAGTTTTTTGAGGGTGGCAATGATCTGTTCCTGCAACGGCTGGAGGACGGCGAGACCGTCCTTGAGCATCAACGCGTGTGACAGATTGTTGATGTCCTCCGAGGTACAGGCAAAGTGCAGGAACTCGGCAAGCTCTGCGAGTGGCGAACCGGCAAGCTGTTCTTTCAGGTAATATTCAACCGCCTTGACATCATGGTTGGTCACCGCTTCAATCTGCTTGATCTTTTCAGCTTCAGCGGGGGTGAACTCGACAATAATCGATCGCAGTCGCGCTTCTTCCGGGGCGGTCACGGCGCGACATTCGGGGATGCCATCCTCGCGGCAGAGGGCGAGGAGCCACAGTATCTCGACCTTGACCCGGTTCTTGAGCAGGGCATATTCAGAAAAACACTCAGTGAGTGGGGCAACTTTTGCGGCGTAACGGCCGTCAATCGGGCTGATGGCGGTAATCATGGTTTCGCTCCTTAAACGGGATGGACGGCAAATATAGCCAAGGAGCGGTTGAACTGCAACCCTCTTCTGGCATCACGCGCATGTTTCACTCCTTTTGCGCGGGGTGATTCATTATTTCGGCAGCGCGACACCGCACTGTCCATCGCAAAAGGGAGCCTTCCCGGTCTTGCCGCAGCTACAAAGATAGACCTTCTGTCGTTCGGTCAGCTCAAAACGCAAGGGCAGCACGTCGTCCCCGGAGTGCCCCCCGTCACAAAATGGCAAGGTGCTTGATTTTCCGCATCTACAGCGGAAGTAGATCCCCGGTTCCAGGGTGATGGCAATCGGCATTCCGGCATCGGTATTCATGTCGTTCATGTGTTCTCCTCACTTTCGTTTACGGGGACATCACTCTTTGATCCGTCCTTTTTCCCGGTGATTCTACCATCTTTGGAACAAAATGTGCCCAACGATGAAGCCGGTCTTTTGATAACAATCAGAAATATTTCCACAAATCAAACTAAAACAATGTTATATGATACTTTGAACAGATCCTTTGCTCGCTTCTGGAGACGACCATGCCGATTTCGCCACCTGACGAAAAACTCCTCGATCTTCCCTCGATTGAACTGATGGAGCTTTTTGGTAGAATCCGTTACTTGACCGATAAAGCCGGTTTTTCCGGCACGCTTCCGGCGATCTGGCAATGTTCAGATGAAAGCCAGTCGATCAAAAAAGCCCTTTTCGGCTACGTTTTCAACTGTCCTTCGTTTAATCTTGGGCGGGTCGGTGCCCTGCTTGACCCGACCCGCCTGGCAACAGCGGCGCATCATGGCAACGATCTGGTGATTATCGGCGGCAGCCACCTCGGTGCGCAGCAGGAAGACGGCATCGGCTATATCGAGCGCATCCACGGCGATGTTGCTCCCTGTTGTGGCAAGCTCACGCGGGTTCTCGGCGAGTATCTGCAGCTTTATCAACGCGCCACGCAATTAATCAAGATCTTTCGGGCCGGGGGCACCGCCAGGATTGAAATTCCGTACAAGTATCTGTTCAGTAAACCACGCAGCAGCACGGCACGGATTCAGATCAGGCTGAATCGCCTGGTCGGGGGGGAATCGACCGGTGAGGGTTCGCTGGGGAAAATCTTCCCGATGAATCACGCGCTGATCACCGATCATCCCGCCCTGGGAGAATTGACTGAAACGCCGCAACCGATCGGCAAGCGCCTGACGCCGGACACGTTCAGCTTCAGAAAAAACCTTGATCACGACAGTCTTGAGCCGCTCAGTATGCTCGAAGCCTCGGTCTTCGATTTCTTTCCCGAAATCGTTTCGTCCAACCAGCCCCACCGGCGCATCTGCGATATCAATACCTGGCGACAGTTTCATCGCATGGCGTCGTATATTACCGACTATTTTGATGGCAGTCACCGCAATATCTTCGTCCTGGCGGGGCTGACCATCGACCATTCGGTGCGGCACAATTCATTCGTGCCGCAATTCGGGTTCTGGATGGAGCAGGGCAAGGCCCTTGAGGCACGTTATTTCAATACGGAACAAATCCATGAGCTGTTGTCCAAACAGAAGATCTATCGCCCGCCGGTAACGTTCCTTGAATATGCCGGCATTACCTGATCGCG
>JARGFI010000066.1 GCA_029210745.1 Desulfuromonadales bacterium | reverse complement strand
CGCAAGTTCTTGGTCAACCTCAAGCGGCATCATGGGGAGTTGCACCAGACGCTCGGTGATCTTGCCAGCCGCTATGAGGAGAAGCACGACGGACAGTTTGCCGTTAAGCCAAGCGAGTCGGCCCGCCCCCTCCAACAGGTCGGCGACGACTGCTTTGCGCTGGTGGAGCGCTTCAAAGACCAGAACGAGGTTGCCGCCATGGCCAGCTATAAGCTTTTGGTGCGGCTTTTCCATGAACAGAGCGTGCTGGAGAAGACCGTTGACAGTGCGACTCAGGTGGGCATCAAACCGAACAAGGAAGTTCCTTCCGCTTCGCTCCAGAACCCTTCCGATCCGGATGCCGGGTACTGCGGACACAAAGGGAAGGGCTATCAGGTGCAGGTGATGGAGACCTGTTCACCGGACAAGAGTCAACCAAACCTGATCACCCACGTCGAGGTTGAGGCGGCCCACAAGAGCGATGCGAACGCTTTGCTGCCAGCCATCAAGGACGGGTCAGGGGAATGCAGCAAGTTCGCCTTGCAGCTGTTCTGAAAGTGACCGGATTGAATATCCTGCGCGCAACGGACTCCAACGATCGCCGCAGAGGGCCGAAAAACGAAAATGAGGGGTCAATCCACCCCCTAATGTGGGATTTTGCCCCAATTGAACTTGTCAAAGAGCACGATAAACGCCTGCGGGGAGACTTGCGAGAGTTCATCAAGGTGTGCAACGCCGGTATTTACCGAATCGTTTACGTCGGGACGCTGGCGGCGTAAACCTTTTTTGCGAGAGCATCAAATAGGGGTCAGGCAAAACAAGATCAGGAGTGGGTGGGGTTGTGCCGGATCACCAGCTTGCGTGAAAAGGCGGTTTCGATCATGTCCCCCTTGGCATAGCCGCCATAGATCTCGACGGAGAGTTCTTCATCTCCGACCAGGTCAATTGTAATGCGCTGCTTGCTGAGCCGGCATTTGATCTGATCAACCAGCTGACTGCGGCGTCGGTCGAGGCCATCGGCGAGGCGCAAAATGCCGCCGAGTTTCATCACCAGCTCCTGATCCTGAGGGCTGAGCCGACGATAGTTGTCGTGATGCGATTTCGGCAGGGACTTGCGATGGTAGCGGGCAATGTTAGCGATGATTTCGATTTCCCTGGGGGAGAAGTCAAAAAGGCGGGCATGGCGGATCAGATGATAGGAGTGTTTGTGATGTTTGCTGTAACTGATGAAATATCCAACATCATGCAGTAACGCTGCTGCTTCGAGCAATTGGCAGGCACGTTCTCCCATGGCATAGCCTGGTTCGAGAGCCGCAAAGATTGTAACACTGAGGCGGCGCACCTGTTCACTGTGGTGCTCGTCGCTATGGCAGGAACGGGCAAAATCCCGCAGAGACGAGCGCCATTCCCTAAGTTCATCGCCAATCGTCCAGAGATCGTGCTTCATAAGACTGCGGATGATCAGCCCCTCACGAAGGCCACGTTCGTTGATCTTCAACAGGTTCGTGCCCAGCGCGTGCATCAGAGCATCGACCGCCGCTACGCCAGCGACGATGATGTCAGCCCGTTCCGGGCTTAGTCCCGCAATGTCACGTCGCTCCTTACACGATTTGCGCTCCAGCACAGCCAGCAGATGAACAATCTCGGAGTGCAATACTTCATAGCCGTGGACGCTGTCATACTGTTCATTGCGGCGGGCCATCACCATATTGCCGATGTTGGTGATGGTGCCGCCGGAGCCGATCAAGCACTGCAGGGCGAATTCCTGGCCATCTAGTTCACGACGCAGGGTTTTGCGCAAATGTTTACGCAAGGCGGCCATCTGTTTGCCGCTGATCGGGTCGCTGTTCAGAAAATTCTCAGTAAGGAAGACCGCGCCCAGCTCAAGAGAAAAGACTTCTTCGATATGGATGCCGGTCGCCGTGATGATCTCGACGCTGCCGCCACCGATATCGACCAGCCCGAAGCGGGTATTGGCCATGTCAAAATGATGGCGGGCGCTCAAGGCTGCCAGCTCCGCCTCTTCCTCGCCATCGATGACCCGGATATCGACCCCGGTATCTTCTTTCATGGCCGCAACAAAGGCTGGGCCGTTATCTGCCTTGCGCACCGCGCTGGTGGCGACGGATTCAATGAACGAGACTCCGAGCCCATCGGTGATCTTACGCATGCGCAGCAGCGCCTCGCGGGCCCGTTCCCAGGCCGCCACAGAGATCAGCCCGGTTTCTGTCAGCCCCTCCCCCAGGCGCACGGTCGACTTTTCATCGTCGAGAACACGGAAACCGGTCTTTTCATCCACTTCAACGATGATGCAACGGATCGAGTTGGTGCCGATGTCGATGGCGGCAAGGCGCCGTTGTGCCATGATGGTCTCCGGTTTCCTGTTCAAGGGTGTCGTTTGCCTCTTGCAATTTATGATTCTTATGTCAAATTACAGTGTAACGTAAAACCGTGACTACAGATGAGCCGAAGAAAAATAAAATGAGGAAATCATGAGCAAATGTCTAAAGGGAGAATCAGAGGTCAAAAAAAAAGATGCCACCTTCGCCTGTAAAAAGTGTGGTGCCAAAACAGACAAGAAAACCCATCTTTGCAAGCCGAAAGAAATCAAGGAAAAAAAATGAGTCAAGCCTGGCAGGGCGTTGCCGTGTTAACTGGCTCGCCATCTCACCTGCTAATCGAACGTCTTGTCGATTTTTTTGCGGGCCTTTTTAAGTCCGGACACCACTTCGTCGACACCCAGCCCGGCGACCTCTGAAATCTCTCGGTCGGCTCTGGTCAGCCCTTTACCGAGTCGCCGCAGCTGACTAGAGAGAGCGGCTTCGACCCTCTCGAGAGAAGCCAGGGTTCGTGCGGTTTCCTTGCGCAGCTCCCTGAGCTGCTCTTTGGGGATATCATTGTCACTGAAGCGCTCGCGGATATTCAAAACCAGCTGCTCAACCTCGACCTTCAGACATTTGGCATCTTCAGTCAGTTCGACCAGAGATTCCTCCACTTCGTGCTCCACCCCGGCAATCTTTTTTCTTGCCTGCTGATGGATTTTGTCGATCGCCTTTTTGGGAAGGCCGGTAACTTCGATCAGCTTTTCACTCTTTGCGTCGGCCAGCTTTTCAAAAGTGTCGACACCCTTTGCGATGAGCCGGTCGGCGCATGCCTCATCAATACCAGCTATTTCGAGAAGTTTGTTATGGAATTGCATCGGGCACTCCCTGTACAATGAATTGTTTTACTTCACACTGACATTATATTGTCGCTGTAACAAGTTAGGATTGTATTAGCGTTTGGATTTTTATACGTCGGAATCAATTTTTAAATCGCTGGCTGCGGCTGGATTGCTAACAAAAAACTAACTTTTTTTAAATATTCAGTCTGAGATGTTACCCTTATAATCGTCGTCCAATCAATGCTCGATTTTTACGCCTGCCGGAGAAATTCATGGCAAAAAATAGATCAACACTTGTTGAGAAGCCGCACAAACCCCGAATGAAAGAGCTTGCCGCCAACTCGCTGCCCAAGGAAATCAATCTCGACGATCCACACTTATACCTGAATCGTGAGTTGACCTGGTTGCAGTTCAATCAACGCGTCCTCAGCGAGGCGATAGATGCACGCACGCCGCTGCTCGAGCGCGTCAAGTTCGCTGCAATCGCCGGTTCCAACCTCGACGAGTTCTTCATGAAACGCATCGGCGGCCTCAAGCAGCAGGTCGGAGCCGGTGTCCAGGTGGAGTCTCTCGATGGACGCTCGCCACGGCAACAGATTGACCTTTGCTATGACTTCGTCCGCAGTCACCACGAGGAACGGGAAAAACTGCTCACGATCCTCTGGCAGGAGCTGATATCAGCCGGAATCGAGGTGGTGAACTACGCTGATCTGAACACAGGAGAACAGGATCTGGTCCGTGAGGACTATTACAACAACATTTTCCCCCTGGTGACACCCCAGTCAATTGATCCGGCGCATCCTTTCCCCTTCATTTCCAATCTGTCGATCAACCTGCTGGTTAACCTGCGCTACTCACAGGAGAACAGTACCACACTGGCCCGCGTCAAGGTGCCGATCAGCGCCGGCGCACCGCGCTTTATTCAGGTCGGTGCCCAGCAGCGCTTCGTCTTGTTGGAAGATGTTATGGCCAACAATCTCGACCTGCTTTTCCCGGAGATGGAGGTGTTGGGGTGTGAGCTTTTTCGGGTGACCCGTAATGCCAACACCAGTCGCAACGAAGAGCATGCTGATGACCTGATGGCCCAGATCGAATCGACCTTGCAGGATCGCAAGTTTGCACCGATCGTCCGCCTCCAGGTCGAACCGGAGATGAGCGCCTTGCATCGTGGGCGCCTGGCTGCGGAGCTTGGCCTGGATGAGGCTGCCGACGTCTTTGAAGTTCGTGGCATGATGGGGATGCGCGACCTCTGGCAGTTGGTCAGGCTCGACCTGCCCAAGCTCAAGGATACTGTGCATATCCCGATTGATCACCCGGCTCTGCAGAACTTGCGCAACATTTTCCATATCATCCGCGAGGCCAAAGAAATCCTGCTGCAGCACCCCTATGACTCCTTCTCCTCTTCCGTGGAACGCTTTCTCGCTGAGGCTGCGACCGATCCCAAGGTCCGCGGTATCAAGATGACCCTTTACCGGACATCGCCGAACAGCCCGATCATTGACACCCTGATCCGTGCTGCCAACAACGGCAAGCAGGTGGCCGTCGTGGTTGAGCTAACGGCCCGCTTCGACGAAGAGACCAACATTCGCCTGGCCAATCGCATGGAAGAAGCCGGCATCCACGTGACCTTTGGGGTGGTTGGCCTGAAGACCCACTGCAAGGTCATCCTGGTGGTGCGTCAGGATTACAAAGGGCTGCGACGCTACGTGCATATCGGTACCGGTAATTATCACCCGGTGACGGCCCGTCTGTACAGTGACCTCGGCGTGTTTATTTACGATAAAGATATCGGCCAGGACGTCACCGAACTGTTTAACTATCTGACCACCGGCTACACGCCCAAGCGCAAGTATCATAAACTTCTGTCGGCGCCGAAGCACCTCAAGTATGCGCTGCTTGAGAAAATCCGTCGCGAGATCGACCTGCACTGTGCTGATCAACCGGGGCATATCATCTTCAAGATGAACGCCCTCGAGGACCCCGATATCGCCCGCGCCCTCTATGTGGCAGCGCAGGCCGGGGTTAAGATCGAGCTGATCATACGTGACAGCTGCCGGGTCAGGCCCGGGCTTGCCGGGCTCTCCGAGACGATGCGGGTTGTTTCACTGGTCGGCCGTTTTCTGGAGCATGCCCGCATATATTATTTCCGCAACGCTGGCGCCGAAGAGTTTTACCTCGGTTCGGCCGACGCTATGCGTCGTAACCTGGAGCACCGGGTCGAAGTCGTTGTGCCGGTGAATCTGCCACAGCACAAAGAAGAGCTTCGCCAGGTTCTGGAACTCCAGTTGCGCGATCAGCGCAGTGGCTGGGAGATGCAGCCTGATGGGACTTATGTGCAACGTACTGCCGACAACCCTGCTGACGCATACAGCAGCCAGACCGTCCAGATCGGTTTGGCCGAGCAGCGCAGTCACGACGCTACGCGGCTACGCAAGCGCAAGTCCAGGGGGTTCAACGGCCGCAACCTGCGAGTTGATTGATGACACTGGCGCCACACTCTTTCTATCTGCCTGATGACATGACTTCCAAGCAGCTGCTGGCTGCCCTGGACAGTCTGGGAAACCTCCGCGTTTTGCCGCCCGAAAACCTGTTGCGCAGCTATTATGACACCTTTGACTGGCGTCTGCACGCGGCGGGTGGCTATCTGCTCGAAGAACAGCAAAATCAGCAGATCCGCACCTGCTGGCGGCGCATTGTCGACCACCAGTTGCTCGGCCAGATGATTGCCGCCGCACCGCGTTATCCGGCGCAACGGCCTCCCGGACCTTTGCGGGACGCCCTGGCAAAGTTGACCGACATGCGCACGCTGCTGCCCGTGGCCCGGCTAGAGCTACGGGTCGATCGTGCCACCTTGCTCAACAAGCAGGGTAAGACTGTTCTGCGCTGCACTGTCGAGGCGGGCAAGACAGTTGATACCGAAAATTCTGCCGACCGGGCCCTGCCGTCACGGTTGTGCCTCGAACAGGTCAAGGGGTATCCCAAGCCCTACGCCAAAGCCCTTGTGCTGGTGCAGGAGCAGCTTAAACTCGAACCTGCCGGACCGCAGCTCGAAGAAGTGCTTGCCCTGGCCGGCCGTAAACCGCAGGATTACAGCAGCAAGTTGGAGGTCGAACTGCAGCCCGCTATGCCGGCGGGAGAAGCATTGCGCATCCTGCTGCATCATTTGCTTATCACCATGGAACGTAATCTCGCGGGTACCCGGCAGGATCTGGATTCCGAATTCCTGCACGATTTCCGCGTGGCGGTGCGCCGTACCCGCAGTTTGCTCAGTCAGGTCAAGGGGGTCATACCGCCTGCCGTGGCCAGTCACTTCGCGGCCGAGTTCAAATGGCTTGGCCAGATTACCGGGGCAACCCGTGACCTCGATGTCTATCTGCTCAAGCTGCCCGGCTACCGGGCGGGGCTGCCGGACTCGATGCAGGAGGATCTGCAGCCGCTGCAGGATTACCTGGTCAGGCATCAGCAGCTGGAACAGCGCAAGCTGGCCCGTCAGCTTGCTTCGGTACGCTGCCGGCGCCTGCTGGATGAGTGGCGAAGGTTCCTGACGGGTCCGCCAGATAAGCACAGCTGGCCTGAAAAAGCCGTGCGGCCGATTCTCGAAGTCGCCAATCGCAAGAGCTGGAAAACCTACCGCCTGGTTCTCGATGAAGGCTTGTTAATTAGTGAGAATTCCCCGGCGGCGGCCTTGCATGAGTTGCGTATCCGTTGTAAAAAGCTGCGTTATCTGATGGAGTTTTTCCAGAGTCTCCATCCGGCGGAGCTGGTCAGCACACAGATCAAGACCCTCAAGGGGCTGCAGGATGTCCTGGGGGATTTCCATGACCTGGAGGTGCAGGCCGACGCCCTGAGGGATTTTGGTCGTGACATGCAGGCCGAACTGCCCGACCTGCCGGGAGAAGTCTTCATGGCCATGGGCGTACTGATCGATTCCCTGTATAAGCGCCAGGCTATTGAACGGCAGAATTTTTCCGGACGTTTTGCGCGCTTCGCGCGACCCGCCAACCGGAAGATCTGCCATGAACTGTTCAAACCGTCGGCCCCCAACAAGGAGACTCCGTGAAAATACTTGCGACCTACAACATCAAAGGGGGAGTCGGCAAGACTGCCTCGGCGGTGAACCTGGCCTGGATGGCTGCTCGTGACGGCATTCCTACCCTGGTCTGGGATCTCGACCCCCAGGCAGCGGCCACCTTCTATTTCCGGGTCAAGCCGAAAGTTCGTGGCGGCGGCAAGGGGCTGTTGCGCGGCAAACACGACCTCGATGAGCTGATCAAAGGGACCGACTTCGAAAACCTCGACCTGCTTCCGGCGGATTTCTCCTACCGGCATCTGGATCTGCTCCTCGACGAAAAGAAAAACCCAACCCGGCAACTGCGCAAGCTGCTCACCCCTCTTGGCGCCGAGTATGGCTGCATCATCCTCGATTGTCCTCCGAGCATCTCGCTGGTGTCCGAAGCTGTTTTCCAGGCAGCAGATGCCCTGCTGGTGCCGATCATCCCGACGACGTTGTCACTGCGAACCCTGCAACAGCTGATAACCTTCCGCGCCGAGCGCGGGTTCGATAAGTTGCACATCCTGCCGTTCTTCTCGATGGTGGATCGGCGCAAAAAGCTGCACCAGGAGATCGTCACCGACCTGCTGCAGCAATATCCGCACATGCTGACCACCGAGATCCCCTATGCCAGTGACGTCGAACGAATGGGCGTTCACCGTGCTCCCCTCGGCAGCTATGCGGCTGGCTGCCGCGCCGCTCAGGCTTATGCCGCGCTCTGGCTGGAAGTGCGGGCCCGCATCGAAGGGCGGGTGGCATGGGAGTAGAGATCGAACGCAAATTTTTAGTTTTCAGCACAGAGTGGAAAACGGGCCTGTCCGGCATCGGGTATCGTCAGGGTTACCTGACTAGCGACCCGGAACGCACCGTGCGGGTCCGGCTGGCCGGAGAGAAGGGGTACCTGACCATCAAAGGGGCTTCGACAGGCGCCTCCCGGCTGGAATTCGAATATCCAATCCCTGCCAATGATGCCATGCAGATGCTCGAACAGCTCTGTCGCAAGCCATTGATCGAAAAGATTCGCTATCGAGTTCCCCACGCCGGCATGGTTTGGGATGTCGACGAGTTCCTGGGCGACAATGCCGGTCTGGTGCTGGCTGAAATCGAGATTGAGTATGCAAATCAGGCGGTCGAGTTACCCGCCTGGGTTGGAAAGGAAGTCACCGATGACAGTCGGTTTTATAACGCCAGTCTTGCTGAGTACCCGCTGACAACCTGGCCCGCCGAAAGTCTGCCGTGAAATACCTCACCTTACTGCGTCATGCCAAGTCCAGTTGGAAGGATCCTGGCTGTGATGATTTCGACCGGTCACTAAACAAGCGCGGTCGGCAGGATGCGCCGCTCATCGGCGGGCGCTTGGCCATGCTTGGTGAAGTGCCCGAGGTCATCATCTCCAGCCCGGCCAGACGGGCCCGCAACACCGCTGACCTGGTCGCGGCTGCCTTGCCTTGCCAGCCCTTGGCGATTCGTTATGAGCCACGCATCTACGAGGCGGTGCTCGGAACCCTCATTGAGATCGTGAACCAGCTTGATGATGACTGGCAAAATGTCATGCTTGTGGGGCACAATCCCGGTCTGACCGACCTGGTGAACGCGTTTGCGCCCTGCAAAATTGACAATATAGTCACCTGCGGTCTTGTGAAATTGGCTTTCCGCGTCGACTCATGGCGGGATATCCAGTTCAATGGCGGACGGCTGCTGTTCTACGAGTATCCTGGCGCCGAAGAGTGATCCGTTGACAAACACTTATCGAAGGTTAAAATTCACGGCAAGGTTGCCGACGGTCAACCGGTTGTCCATATCAATTCATACGCAACGCCAGGAGTTGCGGCAGACAAGATTTGCCGCTTTGCACTAGCCTTTCAAGATTAAGGAGTCTGACATGTCTACATCGCTTCTCGAAGTCAGCGGCATTGGCCCTGCAGCAGAATCCCTGCTCACTGAACATGGCATAAAATCTGCGGAAGATCTGGCCGCTGCCAGTCTGGCAACCATCATGGCTGTGCCAAAATTTAGTGAGATTCGTGCCAACCGAGTGATCGCTGCGGCTAAGGCGGTGGTTGAAGGTGCTCCCGCTGCATTTGCCACAGAACCCTTGCAAAAGAGTGCGGCGGTAAAGAAACCTGCTAAAAACAAGTCGACCAAAAAGGAGAAGTCTATGAAAAAAGACGTCAAGAAAAAAGACGTCAAGAAAAAAGACGTCAAGAAAAAAGACGTCAAGAAAAAAGACGTCAAGAAGAAAGACGTCAAGAAGAAAGACGTCAAGAAGAAAGACGTCAAGAAGAAGTAACCCTCTGCGATTTCGAGGGTGTAAAAAAGATTGTGTAAATGGCCATTCAAGGGTACACCGGGACCCCACTCTTTCAAGGAGCTTACA
>JARGFI010000065.1 GCA_029210745.1 Desulfuromonadales bacterium | reverse complement strand
TCGCTATCGGGATCGGGATCGGGATCGGGATCGGGATCGGGATCGGGATCGGGATCGGGATCGGGATCGGGATCGGGATCGTATTTGCTGTTGCCGTAAACCACTTGAGCCCCGTCTCTCCAGGCAACGTAGTCGATTGAAAGACGCTCGACGTCAGGATTCTCGGGTCAATGGGACATTTTTTTCGATACCGATTTCGATACCGATTTCGATTGTTTGAACGGTATCTGGGGTGGTTAGTATAACACTCTGAGTTTCGGTTCTATCTGCTGTATGAAAACCCAAACCGCCGCGCCCTCAAACTCTAGACAGTGGGCAAAATGATTGAAAAAGTACTTCCCTCTTCGACAATACTCCGCGCTTCGACACTGCCGCCATGGATCTGTGCGATGTGCTTGACGATCGCCAGGCCGAGGCCGGTGCCGCCGAGGGCGCGACTGCGGGCGGGGTCGACGCGGTAGAAGCGTTCAAAGAGGCGCGGCAGGTGCTCGTTGGGAATGCCGCAGCCGAAATCCTCGACCGTGATCACGATCTGCTCCGCTGACCGTCGGGCCGAGAGAATGATGCGTCCCCCGGCCGGGCTGTACTTGATCGCGTTGCCGAGCAGGTTCGCGATTGCCTGCTCCAGCATCAACGGGTTGCAGTTGACTTTAAGGCGGGGATCGCACTGCACAACGGCGACCAGGTCTTTCTCGCGCAGTTCGACCGAGCGCGCCGTGACGACGTTCTCAAAGATCGTCGGCAGCAGCACCAGCTGTAGCGTAATGGCCGAGCGTTCCTGCTCCTCTTCGAGGCGTGACAGGTCAAGCAGATCGTTAAAAATGTCGTTCAGCCGGTCGGACTGACGGAGGATGACGTCAATCGCCTTTTCATGCGTCTCCGGGTCATTATGACGCAGCGTCTCCGCCCAGCCACGAATCGCGGTGATCGGCGTCTTCAGTTCGTGGGAGACATTGGCGACAAAATCGCGGCGCAGGTTTTCCAGCCGCCGCAAGCGGGTGACGTCACTGATGACAATCAGCGCCCCGATCCGTTCGTTGCGGGAGTTTTTCAGGGCGGTGCCACGCGTCTGAAGATGCCGTTCGACGCTGTCAACCAGCAGCGTCAGGTCGCGTTCGAGCGGTTCTTCGGCGGCCAGGGTTTCACGGATAAACTGTTGCAGGGTCGCCTTGCGCAACACCTCCTGCACCGGGCGGTTGATGGCCGAGTGCTGTTGCACACCAAACAGATGGGCGGCGGCGGGATTGAGACGCAGGATATGTTCGTCACGGTCGACCGCGATCACCGCTTCAATCATGCTGGAGAGAACCGCGTCGAGCTCGTTGCGTTGATTTTTGATCGACTGGAACCGCTGTTCAAGCTGCCCGGCCATATTGTTCAACGCCCCGCTGAGGGCGGTGAGCTCGACAACGCCACTGCTGAGTGTGAGGTGGGTCTCGAATTCGCCGAGGGCAAAGCGTTCGGCTCCGCGCCGCATGCTTTCCAGCGGTTGGCTGATTCGGCGGGCCAGCCACAGACTGAGGAGCGCGGCAATAATCGCGATAATCCCGCTGGCAACGATAATTTTTCGATGGGTGGCGGCGCGGGCCTCCTCAATGGTGGCGATTGACAGCGCGGTGCGGACACTGCCGGTAATCTTCTTGCCGCTGTAAACCGGCACCGCCACATACATCAGGGTCTGCTGCAAAGTCTGGCTGAAGCGGGTTGAGACCCCGGTGACGCCGTTCAGGGCGGCGGCGATCTCCGGTCGCCCGGCATGATTGTCCATCCGGTAAATGAGTTCTTCGGAGTCGGCAATCACCTTGCCGTCAGGAAGGATCAGGGTGATGCGGGTGCCGGTCAGCTCTCCGAGATGTTTGCTGAGCAGATCAAGTTCGGCGAAATTTTTTGCGTCCAGTTTACCGGTCACGCGATCGACCACCAGATGTGCCTGAACGACCAGGTTTTGCCGGATCTGAGTGATATGAAAATCGTGCAGCGTGCCCGAAATATACCAGGTGACGGTGATGATCGCACCGAGGGTCAGGAGCAGAAACGTGCCATAGAGATGCCAGAGGAGGCGTTGCGGTTTCATCATGAGTCACTGAAGCGGTAACCGATGCCGCGTACCGTTTCTATAACGCGACCACGTTTACCGAGCTTTTTGCGCAGACCGACGACCAGCACATCGACCGAACGATCAGTGACCGGGTAATCCTGGCCGTGCACCGCGTCGACAATCTGGCTGCGGGTGAAAACCCAGCCGGGGCGGCGGGCCAGAAAATAGAGGAGTTTGAATTCGGAGAAGGTCAGTTCCGTGGCGGCGCCGTCAACCAGCACCTCGTTGCGGCCGGGGTGGATCATCAACCCGGTAAACTCCAGGGGCTTTTCCTGCTCCCCTTCAACCGAACGTCCGGCACGGCGCAGAACCGACTTGATCCGGGCGAGGAGCACGTGTGAACCGAACGGCTTGGTCATGTAGTCATCGGCCCCCACTTCGAGGCCGCGGATGATATCGGCTTCTTCCCCCTTGGCGGTGAGCATGATGATCGGGACATCAGCGGTCTCTGGTGCTGCACGCAGACGGCGACAGACCTCGATGCCGTCGATCCCCGGCAGCATCAGGTCGAGGAGGATCAGGTCGGGGCGCTGGTTCCGCGCGGCGGCGAGGCCTTCTTCGCCGGTCATGGCGCCGGTGGGCTGGTACCCCTCTCGCGTCAGGTTGTAGTGGATCAGAGCGAGAATATCTTCCTCGTCTTCAATAATGAGGATTTTGCGTGCTTTCATGGAGGATCTCCCGGTCACCGGACCGTTTGAGTCGATGGCGCGTCGGTAGCATCAGGCAATTGTGTGGCGTACGATCGTCCCCTCGTTGAGATAGATGACATCCTCGGCAATGTTGGTGGCCAGATCGGCGATCCGCTCGAGGTGCCGTGACACCGTCAGGTAGTTGAGGACTGTATCGATCTTTTCCGGATTGTTGCGCACATAACCGGTAAAGAGCTTGTAGTTGCGTCCATGCAGGGCATCGACCTCGTCATCCAGATTCAGGACGGTGTTGGCCAGCTCCAGGTCGGAATCGACCAGTGCATCAAGGGCCTTGCCAAGCATGGCAATGACCCGTTTCGCCATGTCGGCGAGGACCAGGGGAGACTCGATCGGGTCGGCTTCCGCCACCGCCACCGCCCGCTCGGAGATATTAACCGCCTGGTCAGCGATGCGTTCCAGGTTGTTGTTGATCTTGAGGATCGCCACAATGGTGCGCAGATCGTTTGCCACCGGCTGGTGCAGGGCGAGAATTTTCAGGCACTCTTCTTCGAGCTCAACTTCCATACGATTGATCGTATCGTCGGCGGCAATCAATCTATTCGCCAGCAGCACATCCCGCTCGGTCAACGCCTTAAACGAAAGCTGCACGTTTTCCTCGACCAGCGCGGTGAGGGTCAGCAACTGTTTCTGCAGGTCGGAGAGTTCTTTGTGTAACAGGCTGGTCATTCGCGGGGCTCCTTTAGCCGAAACGGCCGGTGATGTAGTCTTCGGTCTGTTTTTTCTTCGGTTTCATAAACATTTTATCGGTCTGTCCGAATTCAATCAGAAACCCTTCATAAAGGAAAGCGGTAAAATCGGAAACCCGCGCCGCCTGCTGCATATTGTGGGTGACGATGATAATGGTGAACTCTTTGCGCAGTTCACCGATCAGCTCTTCGACGCGGGCGGTCGATTTGGGGTCGAGGGCGCTGCACGGCTCATCCATCAGGATCACCTCGGGGTTGACCGCGATCGCCCGGGCGATGCAGAGGCGCTGCATCTGGCCGCCGGAAAGCCCGAGCGCCGACGTATGCAGCCGGTCCTTGACTTCATCCCACAACGCCGCCCCCTTGAGGCTGCGCTCGACGCTTTCGTCGAGCACTGCCTTGTCCTTCACCCCGGCGATGCGCAAACCGTAGATGGTGTTCTCGTAGATCGATTTCGGAAACGGGTTCGATTTTTGAAAGACCATCCCGACCCGGCGGCGCAGTTCAATGACATCGGTGGTCGGCGCGTAGATATCGTCACCGTTAAGGGTGATCCTGCCGCGCACATCGATGTTGTCGATCAGGTCGTTCATGCGATTGAAACAGCGCAACAAGGTCGACTTGCCACAGCCGGAGGGACCGATGAGGGCCGTCACCTGTTTACGCGGAAAGCTGAGGTTGATCCCGTGGATGGCCTGGGTCGGACCGTAGAAGAAGTCGACATTTTCGACCTCGATGATTGGTGCGACGGTGGGTTGTGGTGCGGTGGTCGGCATATTAATCATCCTCTGTTCAGAAGGTGCTAAAAGTATAACGTTTTTTCATCCGGTTGCGAAGCCGGATCGCGAGGCTGCTCATCGCCAGGACGATCAGCACCAGCAACAGTGTGGTGACGAAGACCATCGGCTTGGCGGCTTCGACGTTCGGTGACTGGAAACCGATGTCGAAAATATGAAAGCCAAGGTGCATGAATTTCCGGTCGAGGTGGAAGAACGGAAAGTTGCCATCGATCGGCAGCGCCGGGGCCAGCTTGACCACGCCGGTGATCATCAGCGGCGCGACTTCGCCGGCGGCGCGGGCCATGGCCAGGATCAGCCCGGTCATGATGCCGGGAGAGGCCATCGGCAGCAGGATCCGCAGCAGGGTCTGGAACCTGGTCGCGCCGAGGGCCAGCGAACCTTCGCGAAACTCACGCGGGATTGCGCCGAGGGCTTCTTCGGTAGCGACAATCACAACCGGCACGGTGAGCAGCGCCAGGGTCAGGCTGGCCCAGAGGATGCCGCCGGTGCCGAAGGTCGGGGTCGGGAGCAGTTCAGGGAAGAACAGCTTGTCGATGTTACTGCCGATGCCATAGACGAAGAAGCCGAGACCGAAAATACCGTAGACAATCGAGGGAATTCCGGCCAGGTTGTTGACGGCGATGCGCACCACCCGCACGACGACACCCTCCCGGGCATACTCACGCAGGTAGATCGCGGCGATGACGCCGAGGGGGAAACTGAACAGGCTCATGGTGAAGATCAGCATGATAGTGCCGAAGATCGCCGGAAAAAGGCCGCCCTCGGTGTTCGATTCGCGCGGCTCGCCAACGATCAGTTCCTTGAGCTTGGCGGCGTAGAAGATGACCTGCTGGTGCCAGGCCAGCTGATTCGGTCGGTAGGCCTGTACGATATCGGCCAGCACGATGTTACTGGTGCGTCCGTTGGCGTCGCTGAAGGTCGCCTGGTACTGGCGCAGGTTCGTCTGCTCCTTACGCTGCTGCTTCATCAGGTGTTCAAAATCGACCTTGAGGCGCTCCTGCTCGTGGAGCAGCTCCTGATAGGAAGAGGAACGCGGGTCGACCCCCTGATACTCGGCCTTGAGCTGGTCGCGGCGGAGCTGTTCGAGGCGATAGCTGGCGGTGGAGAGTTGCTGATCGGTAGCGTGCCCGGCAGCTTTCATGACGCTGACCTGATCAAGCGCCGCGTGCAGTTGTGCATACGGGGCGGCTCCGGCGGGGAGTTCCAGCCCGCTGGCCTGAACGGCGTCGAGGAAACCGAAAAAGTCGCCGTTCTCCTCCCGTTCGAGGACGATGGCGGCAGCGGGATGGTCGGCACGGAGTATCTCGGTTTCGTCGATCCAGCGGAAATCGAGGCCGTAAAGATCACGGTTGGCGATCTTGTACTGCCGCCGCAACCCCTCGCCGCGATGGACCGGTTCACTTTGAATCAGCTCGCCGAGGAGTTTGCTACCGTCCTTCAGCTCCAGTTGTTGCAGCTTCCCCGGCCAGAAAACGCCAAGACCGTTGACCATGATCACGGCGATCAGGGTAACGGCGATCAGCAAGGTGACGCTCAGCGCGGCGCCGGTTGCCCACACCCACGGTTCGCCGATTTTCCAGTAGTTTCTTCTCATAGCCTAAAACCGTCCGTATTTTTTGCGCAGCCGTTGGCGGATCACCTCGGCCACGGTATTGACCACAAAGGTCATCAGAAACAGAATCACCGCCGACAGAAAGAGGGTGCGATAGAGGGTGCCGCCGAACGGCGCTTCGGGGATTTCAACGGCAATATTCGAGGAGAGCGGGCGCATGCCATTGAAGATACTCAACTCCATGATCGCCGTGTTCCCCGTCGCCATCAGCACAATCATCGTTTCCCCGACCGCGCGACCGAAGCCGATCATGGTCCCGGCGAAGATGCCGGGGCTGGCGGAGGGGAGGATCACCCGCCAGACCGTCTGCCAGCGGCTCGCGCCGCAGGCAAGGGAGGCGGCTTTCAACGCTGGCGGGACGTTGGAGAGTGAATCTTCAGCAATGGTGAAGATGATCGGTATGACCGCAAACCCCATCCCGAAGGCGATGACGAGACAGTTGCGCGGATCGTAACGGGTGCCCATTTCCTGAAACAGCCACTGCCGCAGGTCACCGGCGAACAGGAGCTTCTCGGCGAGCGGCCCGAGGGTCGCTGCCACCGCGAAGGTGAGGAGCAGCACCGGTACGATAGCCAGAAATTCGAAACCGTTTTCGATCTGTTTGAGTGGTTTATGCCGGCGCAACTGCTGCCAGATGATGATAGCGATCATCAGCCCGGCGGGGACGAAAAGGAACGACAGAAAGACCGCCCCGAGCGAACTTTCGATCAGCGGCGCCAGCCACAGGGCGGCAAGGAAACCGATGATCACGGTCGGAATCGCCGCCATGATTTCAATCGCCGGTTTGATCGTCTGGCGCAGGCGCGGGCGACAGAACTGACTGGTGTAAATCGCCCCGCAGAGCGCCAGCGGAATGGCGAAAATCATGGCGTAGAAGGTGCCCTTGAGCGTACCGAAGATCAGCGGCGTCAGACTCAATTTCGGCTCAAAATCGTCACTCGCCGAGGACGATTGCCAGGCGTATTCGGGGGCGTCGTACCCCTCGTACCAGACCTTGCCGAAGAGGGTTTTCCAGCTCACTTCGGGGTGCGGATTGTCAAGCTTCCAGACCCAGGTGGTGTTGTTTGCGGTGAGCCCGACGACGCCGTCACCGCGGGTGTTGATGGTATAGTGGGTCAGCGGCGCGCGCTCGCCGAAGCTGAGCAGGTGGCGTTCGCTGGTCATGTGATCGAGGTTCAGCATGCCGTTGCGCCCCAGAGTAAGGAGCGACTTGTCGCGCAGCGAGGGTTGGATGTCAGTGATCGCATTCGCGTGCGGGGTCAGATCATGAATCCGCCTGAGCACCTTGCGGGCGCTGTTTTTGGCGATGCGCACCGGAAACCAGGTGCTGACCTCGCCCTGTGCGTCCCCCACCGCCAGACTGTAGTCGCCGAAGACCAGCCCCAGCGCGGTGATCGGACGCTGATCGTCAAAGGCCGTCAACTCGTCGCGCAGGACCGCTTCGCCAGGCTCTTCCAGCGACCAGCGCAGCAGTGTCCCGGTAGCGGTACCGGCGTACAGTTCCGTGCCTTGCCGGTTAACGGTCAGGGCGGTGATCTGCTGCTCGGCGGTGTCAAGGGTTTCGCTGAAGCGCTCTGCTTCGACCTCGCCGAGAAAATTCTCGCTCACGGCGAACTGCGTTACCACCAGCTGGCCGTTCTCCAGCAGGTCGATCCGGGTGCGGCGGCCGTCTTCACCGAGTCGTCCCAGGGAACGTAGCGGCAGGCCAAAATCACCGGGGGGGAACGTCGTTTCGCGGGTGACGCGGTGCACAATCGAACGCTGATTTTCGTTGGCCTCGTCAAAGAACGATTGAAAAATAACCTTTTCGAGCGTCAGCGTGCCGTCCTGCCAGAGCAGCCCGAACTGCATCCGGCCATAACGATCGATTGCATGCAGCTTTGAATCGGGAGCGGGTTGCGGTGCCGGGTATTGGTCAGTCGCTTTGCCGTGACGAATTTCAAAAAAATTGAAGACTCCACCGCGATCGATGAAAAATCCGGATTCAAGATAATCGTCAACGCCGAGCTCCAGCACCTCCTGCTGTGGCTGTTGCGGCAGGGGAAAGCTGGCGACGATGTCGGCGCGAGGAGATTGAAAGAGAGGGAGCGCCGTGCCGGCGATCAGGGCGAGGATGAAGATGACACTGAAGATGACCAGGATGCCGCCGCAGGAGATGACCACTTTGGCAAGGGTGTCGTTGCGCCTGGCGCGGCGGCTGAATTTTTTACTCATGACGCATATCCCGGTTTAAAACGGCAGATTCCGTCGCCCTGACTGGTGACGACGGAATCTGCGTTTGAGCCAATGATCAGCGGCAAGGTCGCCGCATCCACTTAGTCGAGCAGCGCCTGTTGCCTGGCGGCAACGGCGGCGGTCAACGGCAGGTAGCCGTCTTTAACAACGATCTCCTGGCCTTCTTTGGAAAGGACGAAGGTCAGGAACTCTTTAACCAGCTTCGGCAGCGGCTTGTTCGGCTCTTTGGCAACGTAGATGTAGAGCAGGCGCCCCAGCGGGTAGTTGCCGCTCAATACGTTCTCGTAAGTGGGGGCATAGGCTTTTCCGCCCTTTTTTGACAGGGCGATGGCCTTGACCCCCGAGGTCCTGTAGCCGATCCCGGAGTAGCCAATACCGCTGAGGTCTTCGGTGACACCGAGGACGACCGACGCAGAACCTGGCTGCTCTTTCACGGTATCTTTGTAATCGCCCTTGAACAGGGCTTTTGACTTAAAGTAACCGTAGGTGCCGGAAGCACTGTTGCGGCCGTAGAGGCTGATTGGCTTGCGGGCCCATTCGCCCTTCAGCCCCGCTTGTCCCCAGGCAGAAATATCTGCGGCAGCGCCCCCTTTACGGGTTTTGGAAAAGATCGCGTCAACATCTTTCAGATCAAGGGCGGTAAGCGGGTTGTCCTTGTTGACGTAGACGGCAAGGGAGTCGAGCGCCACCCCGATCGGGGTCGGCTTGAAACCGTACCTGGCTTCAAACGCCTCGACTTCCTTTTTCTTCATTTTCCGTGACATGGGACCCAGCTGTGAAATGCCCTCGATCAGCGCGGGAGGGGCGGTGCTGGAACCCTTGCCTTCGATCTGGATATTGACGTTGGGGTATTTCTTGCGGAACGACTCGGCCCAGAAGGTCATCAGGTTGTTGAGGGTGTCGGAACCGACACTGCCGAGGTTCCCGGCAACGCCCTGGACTTTGACGTAATCGCTCAAATTGACATCGACCTCGATCTGCTCGGCGAAGCTGGCGCTCGCCATCATGGCGACGACGGTGATACTGAAAATGCTCATCAGGATCATTTTTCTACTGGTATTGAACATCTGTTTTCTCCTTTTGCGGTGTGTTTTTCTTCTCACCGGGGTGATCCGGCGACACGGTTGTTGTTTGCAGTGGCGCCAGTATTGACCGCCTTTGTTAGCCCCCGGTTAGAGCGATGTGAGAAGT
This sequence comes from Desulfuromonadales bacterium, assembly GCA_029210745.1. Taxonomy (GTDB): domain Bacteria; phylum Desulfobacterota; class Desulfuromonadia; order Desulfuromonadales; family JAHYIW01; genus JAHYIW01. The sequence goes on along the minus strand of JARGFI010000065.1, from coordinate 290 downwards.
TCGTAAAAACAGGCTGGTGGAGAAAATACGCAGGTTTTTACGCGATTGTTACGCTAATGCGATAATTCTATAGAAGAAGTATCAGGCAATTGTGAGGATCGTGTTAGCGACAGGTTAGTAATCGATGTGGCTTTTTCGGGGGACATCGTGTCGCTGATTATTCAGGTGACACGAATTGAGCTGAATTGCATTGGATTGTGGTGAAGTGTTGGCACCGGATTTGACCTGACGTCTTCGATGTGTTAGTCTTCTGGAACTACTGGCGGGGTCCTCTCTGGGCGTTTCGACCA
>JARGFI010000064.1 GCA_029210745.1 Desulfuromonadales bacterium | reverse complement strand
CTGATCATTTCGTTCGCCCAACGAATTCGCGGTGCCCCCTGGAATTTGAAAAATTCACCTAATTGGGACAGGCTCTAACTATTCAGCCCTGCACAAGGGCAACAATCAACTTGCATTTTGCCGCCGGGGTTCTTATGATTGGCGGATAGAATTCATTCTTTTTACGTGTATCAGTAAAGGAGAAATACCATGGCAAACGACAAAGTCGTGCAATTAACTGACGATTCTTTTGAAGCGGATGTGCTTAAGTCTACCGTGCCGGTACTGGTTGATTTCTGGGCCACATGGTGCGCCCCCTGCAAAGCTATTGGCCCGATGATCGACGGTCTGGCGGATGACTATGAAGGCAAGGTCAAGATTGGCAAATTGAATGTCGATGAAAATCCTGCCACTCCGGGGCAGTTCGGGGTGCGCGGCATTCCAACCCTGATTCTGTTCAAAGACGGCAAGGTGATTGATCAGGTTGTCGGGGCCGCTCCGAAGAGCCAGCTTGAGGCGCTGTTGCAGAAGGTGCTGTAGGGATTCGCGGACATTGATTCAGAAAAAAAGCCCGAACGAGTGATCGTCCGGGCTCTTTTAATCTTGCTGCAGGGTGACGTCAGACGAAGGGATTGCTCAGCTGAACAGTCTGGTCACGACGCGGTCCGACTGAAGCCAGAACAACCGGACAGTCGGTCACTTTTTCGATTTTTTTCAGATAATCTTTCGTCTTCTGTGGCAGGTCAGCATAGGTTGTCGCCGAGGAAATGTCACACAGCCAGCCTTCAACTTCCTCATAGACCGGTTTACACTCCTTAAGCACCTCAAAGTCCCGCGGGAAATCCTCCAGCAACTGTCCATTGTACGAATATGCGGTGCAGACCTTGATTGTCGCCAGTTCGTTAAGGACATCGAGCTTGGTGATCGCCAGTCCGGTCAACCCGCTGGTACGCACCGCCTCGCGCAGGGCAACGGCGTCGAACCAGCCGCAACGGCGGGGCCTGCCTGTCGTTGAACCAAATTCCTGCCCGACATTCCGCAGCTGATCCCCCATCGCGTCCTCCAGCTCGGTGGGGAACGGACCGCCTCCGACCCGGGTCACGTAAGCCTTTGAAATACCGATAATCTGTTCAAGTTGACGGGGACCGATTCCCGCCCCGATGCAGGCGCCGCCGGCAATCGTCGAGGAGGAGGTGACAAAGGGGTAGGTGCCATGATCGATATCGAGCAACGCGCCTTGCGCGCCTTCAAAAAGGAGAGTCCGCCCCGCTTTGACACTCTTGTCAAGCAAGGTCGAAACACTACCGAGATAACGCTCCAGCGTCCGCGCGTATTCGGTGTATTCCTCGATAATCGTCGCTTCGCCCAGCGGTGATTTGCCGAGAAACTTCTCCAGATAAAAGTTTTTCTCCGGCAATACTTCTTTGAGCTTTCGCGCAAACGTCTCCGGTCGCACCAGGTCGTAGAGCCGAATGCCCCGACGAGCAACCTTGTCCTCATAGGCGGGACCGATACCACGCCCCGTCGTGCCGATTTTTTTATCGCCCTTTTTTTCCTCACGAGCGATGTCGGTCGCAATATGATAAGGCATGATGATATGGACATTGCCGTCAATCACCAGCTGACTGTCATCCTTGAGATAACCGCGTTTTTTCAGGTTCTCAATTTCCTTGATGAAGACGCGCGGATCGAGAACAACACCGTTGCCGATCAGACACCGTTTGTCGGGGTGCAGAATGCCGGACGGTATCAAATGCAGGATGGTCTTCTCATCGCCGACCACCAAGGTGTGCCCAGCGTTGTTCCCGCCCTGAAAGCGCACCACATCATCGGCATGCTCGGTGTAAATATCGACAACTTTACCTTTACCTTCGTCGCCCCATTGGGCGCCAACAATTACTACATTTGCCATTCGTTTGTTCTCCCGATCGGAGTTATAGCTCGACGGTCCCGTCGAGCAATGCCTCGCGTGTCAGCTGTCGTTCCGAATTGTCGGACAATGACAACAATTGCATGTGAGGCGCAGTAGCATGCATAACCAGTACATAGCGATAATTCAATTTACGTGCATAGTCAAGAGATGTTGCATAATCACGGTCAAGAAGTTCACGGGCAACCGAGTACCCGCGTTTGCGCAGTTCGTGCGCCAACGCCCGCGAACTGTTTTTTGGCACCCCGCGCGACACGATCAACATATCGGTTTTTACCGCGGCCGGGCCATCCAGTTTCCGGTCCAGGGCAAAGAGCAGATTCAGCAGATTGAAGGTAAAGCCGGTTGCCGGTGTCGGGTGCCCGTAACGTGCGGTCAGTCCGTCGTAGCGCCCTCCCGAACAGACCGCCCGCCCCATCTTGCCGAGAAAACCCTGGAAGGTAATTCCGGTGTGATAGTCGAATCCGCGCAATTCGCCCAGATCAAGGGTGATGTGGTCGTCAATGCCGTCACTGTCGAGGGCATCGAGAACCTGCGCCAGATTGTCAAGCGCTCGTCGAGAACGGTCATTCGTCACCGCCCGCTCCGCCCGTTCAAGCACTTCCCGCCCCCCAAAAAGACGCGGTAAGGCAGCAATCTCCTCACGTGCCCGATCGTTGAGCGTCGACTCCTCCAGCAACATGTGCAGACCGGACGCATCCTTTCGCGCAATCGCATCCTGGAGGGCAACGCTCTGTCCGGCATCGAGCTCAAGGTCAGCAACCACCCCCCGATAGAATTCGACCTGACCGATATCGATGGTGAAGTTGCGCCCCCCCACGGCCTGAAGGGCACTGACCGCCATGGCAATCATTTCGGCATCGGCTTCGGGGCTGTCAAGACCAATCAGTTCGACCCCGGATTGAAAAATCTCCCGGTCTTTCCCCGACTGTTGCTCGGCGTGACGCAGAACCCTTCCGGAATAACGCAGCCGCAGCGGCAGCGGCAAATCACGCATGCGCGTCGCGACGATACGCGCGACCTGCGGAGTCATGTCGGGGGAGAAAGCGACCAGTTTACCACTCTGCCGATCATCAAAGCGGAAGGTCTTTTCACGCAGACCGATACCGAGACCACGCTCCAGCGCATGCAGATATTCCAGCGCGGCCGGCATCAGTGGCCGGAACCCCCATTGGTCGAAAACGCGGCGCAGAGATTGATCAAGATATTCAATCTTCGCCGCCTTGACAGGCAAAAAATCTTTCACTCCCCGAGGGAGCATTGTTTCCAGTGGGTCAATCAGCATAGGGATTTATTTTTCAGCAAATTATCTGGGTCGCGCTCCGAATATATTCATGGGCACGCAACTGTTCAAGCACCGTTTCAGGGATCGGACTGTCAACGTTGATCAACGAGACCGCCTTGCCCTGAATCTTGCGCCGGGAAAGGTTCATCATGGCAATATTTACCTGAGCTTCACTCAACAGACGGCTGACATAGGCAACCACCCCTGGACGATCATCGTTGCGCAACATCAAAATGTGCCCATCCGGTGCGGCTTCGACCGGATAACCGTCGACCTGGACGATCCGGTAATCGTTTTCACGAAAGAGTGCTCCCCACACTGCAGAACTTCCCTCCGTCCCGTAAACCGTCAAGCGGATCAGGCTGGCATAACCTTCGGGCATATCGCTGCGTGTTTCAGCCACCCGAATGCCACGTTCCCGCGCCAGATGGTGGGCATTGACAAAGTTGACCGCCGAGCCGAGCATCGGCGTCAGCAGCCCTTTCAGTAACGCCATCGTCAGCGGTTCAAGGGGATGCTCTGTCACCTGTCCGGCAAACTCAATTTCAACCCGTTGCACCCCTTTGCCACAAACCTGCGCCTCAAATGTGCCGAGACGTTCGCACAACTCGACGTAGGGACGCAGTTTTTCCAGCAGATCGGTCGGCACGGAAGGTACGTTTAACGCGTTAACAATCACCCCCCGGGTCAAAAACTCAACAACCTGTTCGGCCGCCTGCACGGTCACGTTAATCTGGGCATCGACGGTCGATGCCCGCAGATGCGGCGTGCAAATCACGTTCTCCAGCGCCAGCAGCGGGTTGTCCGTTGCCGGAGGTTCCTGGGCAAAAACGTCAAGCGCTGCCCCGGCAACGTGTCCGCAACGAATTGCCGCGGCCAGGGCTTGTTCGTCGATCAAACCACCGATCGCGCAATTGATGATCCGGCAGCCGGGTTTGACCTTGTTCAGGGTTTCGGCATTGAGCAGATTGGCCGTCTCGGCGTTAAGCGGAATATGCAGGCTGAGAAAATCGCTGCGCGCAAGGAGTTCATCGAACTCGACCTGCTCGGCCCCCATCTGTCGAACGACCTTTTCAAACAGGTGCGGATCGTAGACCAGAACTTTCATCTTCAGGGCCAGCGCACGTTCCACAACCAGTCGCCCGATCTTTCCGGCACCGACGATCCCCAAGGTTTTCCCTGCCACCTCAACCCCGATGAAACGATTTTTTTCCCACCGGCCACTCTTGGTGGCGTTGCTCGCCGCAGGAATTTGCCGGGCCAGCGCCAGGAGCATGGCCAGGGTATGTTCCGCCGTCGTCGTCGTGCTGCCGAACGGGGTATTCATGACCACCGCACCACGCCGGTTGGCCGCGGCCATATCCACGTTATCAACGCCGATCCCCGCGCGGGCAATGACTTTCAGCTGTACTGCCGCCTCAATGACCGCAGCATCAACCTGAGTTCCACCCCGGACGACAAGGGCATCGGCGTCGGCAACAGCAACGGAAAGCTCCTGTGCGGTAAGCTCCGGGCGATAATCGAGGTCAATGCCCTCGGCCGCCTCGAAGACCCGCAGACCTTCCGGCGAAAACATGTCGGCAACAAGTACTTTTTTCGATTTCACAGCAATCACAACGGTCCCCGTTGATTATCCGATTCAGCAATTTGACAAGTTAACAACCGGGAGGGAACCCTGTCAAGAACAAAGCCTGGAGGGAACGACAAAGGCTGCGCCCGACGGGAAATGATCGAAGTTAATTTTCTTGCCGCTGGCGATACGCTGCATTGCCGCCAATCGGCAGCTTTACAGTAAAAATCGTCCCGGCACCGGGCTTCGATACCACATTGATGAGCCCGCCATGCGCATCAACAACCCAGCGGACAATAGCCAGCCCCAGACCGGTGCCACCGTCTTCCCGATTACGGGCGGCGTCGACCCGGTAAAAACGATCATAAATGTGTGGCAGGTGGTTTTTGTCGATGCCGATCCCGTTATCCTTGATGCTGACAACAACGTTGCTATCGTCCAGCCCCAGACCAATATCGACCCGCCCTCCCTCGGGGGTATATTTGATTCCGTTGACAATCAGGTTCAAAAACATTTGCCGTAAACGCAATTCATCACCGATGATCCGCACTTCTCCGTCAACATCCAGATGCAGCAGCACCTTGATTCGCCGCGATTCCCCGAGAAAATTCGCCTGGAGGTAGAGTTCCTGCAACAGGTCACTGAGACTGAGTGCGGCGTTCTGTAACGGCAACTCCCCGGCCTCACTCTTTGCCAGCAACAGGAGATCTTCGAGAATCCTCTCCATGCGGTTAATTTCCTCAATATTCGATTCGAGCACATTGCGATATTCGTCAGGACTCTTCGCCCAGCGCAAGGCGACCTCGGTTTCCCCTTTTAAAATGGTCAGCGGCGTCCGCAACTCGTGCGAAGCATCCCCTGAAAATTGCTTGATTTTTTGAAAAGACTCTTCCAGACGGCCCAACATCAAATTGAAAGACCTCACCATCTGCCCCAACTCATCGTTCGATTCCCCTTCGGGGAGACGTCTGGTGAGATTTTCGGCGTCGATATGCCCTGCCTCGCGGGCGATCCGCAAGATCGGCGACAGGGCGCGTCCGGCCAGAAACCACCCGCCGAAGCTCAACCCAAGCAACACCAGCGGGCTGAAGGTCAAGAGCACCAGCCGCAGGTGGTGAACGGCCCGGTTCACTTCTGAAAGGCTGATCGCGACCTGAATCAGGCTGACAATCTGCCCCTTCTCCAGCACCGGATAGGTCAGCAAGCGCAACGGAATTTTGGATTCAGAGCTGGCCATTTCAAAATACGGCTGCCCGTTCGTTGCCGCAAGCAGAGCCTGTTTGCTCAGCGGCAAGCGATATTTTCGCAAATTCATCGACGCACAGGTAACCGACCCGTCACGATTGAGGATCTGCACCAATTCCCCCCAATTATGCAGACGAACGTATTCCTCAAGACTGTTGCAACGTTCGGGATCGGCATTATCGAGGGGCAATCGTGCGCCACGACCGTCTTCAAAGTAAAGATTTGCGATATCCTCGGCAACCAGATAAAGGCGGGTGTCATGATGCTCGCGCAATTCACGAGAGAAATAGATGTCCCAGAAAAGACCACTGGCCGCCAGAACGACGGCCAGGGTGAAGGCATACCAGAGGGTCAGCCGGAAACGGATAGAGCGACAAAACAAGCTATCCCTCCTTGAGGATATAACCCATGCCGCGAGCAGTATGGATCAGCTTGAGGCTGAAATCACGGTCAACTTTTTTCCGCAGATAGTTGACATAGACATCAATGATATTGGTAAAGGAGTCAAACGTATAATCCCAGACGTGCTCTGCGATCATCGTCCGCGTCAGAATCTGGTTGGGGTTGCGCATGAAATATTCCAGCAGACCGTACTCCTTGGCGGTCAGATCAATCTCCTTGTCTCCCCGCCAGACACGGTGAGTCACCGGATCGAGGCGCAGATCAGCAAAGACGATTTCGGCCCCACGGTCCTGACTGCCACGACGCAACAATGCCCGCACCCGGGCCAGCAACTCGGCAAAAGCAAACGGCTTGGTGAGATAATCGTCGCTGCCCGAATCAAGCCCGGCAACAATATCGTCAACGGTATCTTTGGCGGTCAAACACAAAACCGGAACATTGATCTCTTTTTTGCGTAGCTGACGAATGACGTCGAGACCGCCCATTTTCGGCAGCATCAGATCCATGATGATCAGGTTGTAGGGATTCGCTTCAGCAAGGTCGAGACCTTCCTCGCCATCATAGGCCAGGTCAACACTGAATTCCTCTTCTTCCATCCCTCGTTTGATGAAACTGGCGACCTTTTTTTCATCTTCAACAACAAGTATACGCATGGTGTTCTCCTTCTCGTAAAATTCAGCGATTCTTTAGTTTATCCCCGTATAACCGGAAAACATTGATGGTGTGTTCATCCATTTCTTTTTATGCGCGTACAGCGTACAGCCTATTTAAGTTTAAGCTTTTCCAGCACTTCATTGGCAGTCTCCTCGACCGCCTTGCCCGTGACGTTAATTATCGCCCATTTCTGACGCCGGAACAGCGCCCGCGCCTGACGCAATTCCTGTTCAATTTCCTCGTAATCAGCGTAAGCCGAACGCGGATCCTGCCCGAGATTCCGCAGTCGTGCCGCGCGTAATTCGACCAGGCGCTGCGCGTCGATCGTCAATGCCGCCACACGATGCGGATCGACCTCAAGTAATTCCGGCGGCGGGGCGATCCCCGTAACCAGCGGAACATTGGCAACGCGCCACCCCCGGTGTGCCAGATAGACCGATATCGGGGTTTTGCTGGTTCGGGAGATGCCGGTCAGGACGATGTCCGCCTTGTGAATGCCGCGGGTCTCCTGACCATCGTCATGTTTGACGGTAAACTCAACAGCTTCTATACGCCGGAAATAAGCCTCACCGACGCCGTGCAACAACCCCGGCGTTTCGCGCGGTGAATAACCAAAAAACTCTGTCAGCTTGATCAATAAAGGAGTGAGAAGATCAAGGCTTGACAGGCTGAGGGCATCACATTCGTCATGCACCAGCTTTGCGAGTTCGCGATTGACAATTGTGTATATGACCAGCCCGCGTTCCTGAAGCGCCTCATCAAGCGCCTCATAAACCTGGTTTTTGTCGCGCACATTGCTGATTCTGCGCAACCGAACCGCTTCGGCTGAAAACTGGGTCAGCGCAGCCATGGCGATCTTTTCGGCCGTTTCTCCGGTTGCGTCTGATAATAAAAAAACCTGCCGCGCACTCGCCATCAACAATCCTCATTAAAATTTGGCCCAGACTATACCAAATCCTAATGAGAAGGCAACTTTTTTTGCATTGCCGGTGTTGCTGCCCGATTCTGCGGACGATATGTTGCATTTAATCGCTCCACAGCATCCTCCGACTGGAGAGAACGGCGTTCCCTGTGATTTTTTCACAACACGGTTTTTATTGCATTTACCTGGCTGGCTCTGCTAAATCTCTTCCATGAATAATGACTGGCTCGAAATCCATCTCACCGTCCCCAATGACGCCATCGACCCGCTCTGTGCCGTGCTCAATGAGCTTGGCAGTACCGGTGTTACTGTTGAAGAACGCGAACTCGATACCTTCGTGCCACCGGACCCCGACGAACAGGTCACGCCGTCGCAACAGCTGAAGGCCTATTTCTCGGCGACAACCGACGTTGATGCGCTGCTTGACAGCATTAACCGGGCGTTACGTACCTTGTCCGGAGAATTTCCGGAACGGACGATGACACCTCCCCGAGTCGAACGTCTTCAGCCGCTCGACTGGGCCGAAAACTGGAAACAGAATTTCTTCACATTTCACATCGGTGACCGCCTGGTGGTCAAACCCTCCTGGGAAGATCACCACGCCACACGCGACGAAACGGTCATCAATATCGACCCCGGCATGGCTTTCGGCACCGGCACCCACGCCACCACCCGGCTCTGCCTCGAAGCACTGGTCACCTTTATTGACGCTCACCCCAGGCCCCGTGTCCTTGACGTTGGCACCGGCTCCGGAATCCTCGCCATCGCGGCTGCGGCGCTCGGCGCGCAACACGTTGTGGCCTGTGATATCGATCCCGGGGCGTGCCACGTCGCCAGTGAAAATACCCGTCTCAACCAGGTTGCGGAGCGCATCGAAATTACCGCGACGCCGCTGGAAAATCTTCCCGGTGGATTCGATCTGATTCTGGCCAACATTCTCGCCGAGGAAAATATCCGCCTGCTCCCGGAATTTCTCAACCGCCTGAACCCGCAAGGGGTGCTGGTCCTCTCGGGGATTCTCATTGAGAAAGAACCACAGGTCTGTGCGGCGTTTCATGATCACGGATTGAGCGCCCCGATCATCCGTCATGAAGATGAATGGACCTGCATTCAGTTCCGCCGGGAACGATGACGTGCGCCGCTTCTTCGTCCCCGCCGAACAGCTGACCCGCGACCGGGTTCACCTCCCCGCAGACATCGCTCATCACATCAGCCGCGTCCTGCGCCTCAAGGCGGGGACCGAAATTGCCCTGCTCGACGGTCGGGGCACACTGTGCCGTTGCCTGCTCGAAACCACCGCTGGGCAGCATGTCACTGCGATAATCCAGGGACGACACACCAGCAGCGAAACGGCGCTGCCGATCGATCTCTGTCAGGGGCTACCGAAAGCCGATAAAATGGAGCTGATCCTGCAAAAAGGTACCGAGCTGGGCATCCGCCAGTTTGTTCCGTTTATCAGTGAGCGGGTGATTGATCGCAAGGCCGCTGAGCGCGGTGAAAAACGGCTGGAGCGCTGGCGCTTGATCGTGCGCGAAGCGGCGCGTCAATCACACCGCCTGTTTCTCCCGGAAGTTGTCGCGCCGTTGCCCCTCTCCCGGGTCCTTGCCGACTGCACTGCCGAGCTGAAACTCTTGCTGTGGGAAGATGCCTCGCAACCGCTCGCTACCGCACTCCCCGCCCCCCCCCCGCGCAGCGTCGCGCTTTTGATCGGGCCCGAAGGCGGTTTCAGTGCGGCAGAAGCCGGGGCTGCCCGGCAGGCGGGGTTTATCCCGGTCGGTTGCGGGCCACGCATCCTGCGCACTGAAACCGCCGGATTCACCGTCGCCACGATCCTCCAGTATCTCTACGGTGATTTACAGCAACTCCCTAAAGTGGAAGGGGATTTATCGTCCTGAAAGAAGCCAAACGATGAACTACCCGCAGTGCGGGTTGCACCGTTGCGAGCATCTGCCCCGCACCCCTCATGAGGGCTACCTCCAGCCCGTGAAAAAATCTCCAATTTTCCGTTGACAAACAACTTAGATAGAGCCTGTCCCAATTAGGTGAATTTTTCAAATTCCAGGGGGCACCGCGAATTCGTTGGGCGAACGAAATGATCAG
>JARGFI010000063.1 GCA_029210745.1 Desulfuromonadales bacterium | reverse complement strand
TGGTGATAGTTTGTCTTTCGCAAGATCATTCTATCTCCCCGGCACTGCTGGGATCAACGAGGTTCTTTATCTTTTTGATGGTTGATCAGGGCTCCAACAATGAGAGGCTCACCCCCCCCTGTGGGAGCGGCTTCCCAGCCGCGAAAGGGCAGCCTGAATAACGGAAGGCCTCGACTATCGCCGAGGCCTCCTTCACTATTCACTGATTTTTTAATTCAGTATTCCCCGGAAGGGGAATGAATTCTTGGTTTTACCAAGGTTTTTTCGTTCTCGGTAATCTGTCCTACCCTGACTGGCCCGGCGGCTCGGAGACTGTCATACATCACCCTCCTGTCATTTCCGTGTTGGAGTTAAGTAAAGGTTATCACGGGCTCCACCCTTGTAAAGGACTCGTAAAGAAAATAATTATTACGGCGTCGCTTGCCCCAACAGCTCCATCAGATGCACCACCTGCTGCGGCAACCCGGCTTCACGCACCCCCCAGGCCAGTTGCAGCTGACAGCCGGGATTGGCTGTCACCAGCAATTCCGCCCCGGTTGCTGCGACGTTACCGAGTTTCCGATCCAGCACCTGCTGACTTTCTTTGGAAAATTTCAGCCCCCAGGTCGCGGCACTGCCACAGCACCAGCTTGACTCGTCCATTTCCAGCAGTTCGACACCAGGAATCTGGTTGAGCAAGGTTCGCGGTTGTTGTGACACCCCCTGGGCATGACAGAGGTGACAGGGTTCGTGATAAGTAACGGTGGTATTGACCGGAATGAGTTTCTCGATACGCAGACCGACATCAGCCAGAAATTCAGATACGTCACGTACCTTACTCCGAAACGCGGCCAGGGTTGCGGCCGGAACCAGCCCGTCCAGCAGCTCCTCATAGTCCTTAAGCGCGGAGCCGCATCCGGCACAGTCGGTGACAATCGCCTCAACATCGGTGGCCATCAGCAGCTCCAGATTCTTCAGTGCCAGTTGGCGGGCGGTCTCCCGATCCCCTTCGCTGAGGTGCGGGGCACCGCAGCACTTGATCTCGCGCGGGGTGATGACATCGAACCCCTGATGACTGAGCACGCGCACCGTCTGGCGCGACACCTGCGGATACATCAACGTCATAACACAGCCGAGAAAAAAGCCGACCCGGCCACGCCGTTCGCCACGCGCCGGAATAACCTTCGGCAATTGTTTCCGCAACGGCGGCGCCAGTTCCGGCAACATTCCTGCGGCCTTATTGACCCAGTCGGAACCGAGCTTCAACACCTTGCTCCGGCGTACCAGCCACTGAATCCCGAGACGCTGGTAGAGCCGGGCCGGGAGCAGCGACGTTTCGAGTAAATCCGGCGTCGGCAACATCTTGTGCAACACGAATTCGCGAAACGTTTTCCCCACATAACCGAGGGGATGGAAAGCCTGAGCCTGACTGCGACAGACCTCCATGATCTCGCCGGCGCGCACCCCAGAGGGGCAGGCACTGGTGCAGGCGCGGCAGTCGAGACAGAAAAACGCCTCGTCACGCACCGCCGCAGTAAATTCGAGCTGTTCTTCAGCCACGGCCCGCGCCAACGCCACCCGCCCGCGCGGGCTTGAACGCTCGCGACCAGTCAGGGCAAAGGTCGGACAGGTCGGCAGGCAGAAACCGCAACGCATGCATTGCAGGGCATCAGCATAACGGGGCGCATCCTGCTGCTTAAAATTGCCGATCCGCGCATCACCCTTCATGGCTGTCGTCCTGCTCCACCGCATCGGCAAATATTTTTCCGCGATTCAGGCGTCCCTGCGGATCGAAGGCGTTCTTGATCCGCCGCATCACCGCCACCCCCCCGGCACCAATCTGCCGTGCGAGGTAGTCTTTTTTCGCCATGCCAATGCCATGTTCGCCAGAGACAGTTCCACCCCAGGACAGCACCTGCTCGTAAAGTTCGTCATAGAAGGCGTGAGCGCGACTCATTTCGTCGGGATCGCGCTCATCACACAACACCGTCGGGTGGAGGTTGCCGTCTCCGGCATGCCCGAAGGTGCCGACGGTCAGCCGGTATTTTTCGGTCAGCCGCTCGATTTCGCCAAACGTTTCCGCCAGCCGCGAACGCGGCACCGTCGCATCTTCGAGCAACGTGGTCGGCGAAACCCGTGCCAGCGCCGACAACGCTGTTCGCCGTGCCGCTGCCAGGTTCGCTGCCTCCTCCGCATCTTTGGCGACATGAATTTCCGCCGCCTTGACCTCTTGCAGAATCCGCCGCACGCCTTCGGCGTCTTCCGCCACCATCGCCGGGTGGCCGTCGACCTCGATGAGCAGCAGCCCCGCCATCTTGCGCGGCAGGCCAATTTTCACATAATCCTCGACGCAGTTGATCGTGGCCTGATCCATGATTTCCATCGTCGACGGAATGATCTTGGCGGCGATGATCCTGGATACCGCGTCACCGGCAGTGCGCATGTCGTTGAAATAAGCGAGAAAGGTCCGTTTTGCCTGCGGCGGCGGAATCAGTTTGACGGTAATCTCGGTGATGATGCCGAGGGTGCCTTCCGAACCGACCAGCAGATCCTTGAAGGCATAACCGGCGACATCCTTGACGTTCTTGCCGCCGGTGCGCAGCAGTTGTCCGTCGGGCAAAACACATTGCAGCGCCATGACATAATCGCGGGTGACGCCGTACTTCAGTCCGCGCAGCCCGCCAGCGTCCTCCATCACGTTGCCGCCCAGGGTCGAGATTTTCTGTGAACCGGGATCGGGCGGATAAAACAACCCTTTGGCGGCCACGGCGTTAAACAGCTCGAGAGTCACCACTCCTGGCTCCACCGTCGCGGTCAGGTTTTCTTCGTCAATTTCCAGAATCCGCTTCATCCGGTTCAGACATAAGACCATCCCGCCGCACGCAGCGACACTGCCACCGGAAAGTCCGGTTCCGGAACCACGCGGCGTGACCGGCATACCGTTTTCGCGGGCGACCTCTAACACCGCCGCCACCGCTTCCGACGTGGTCGGATAAACCACGACATCCGGCGGCAAATGAATACCGGGGGTTGAATCGTAACCAAGCACCAACAGGTCTTCGCGTTCATGCAGCACATTGTCGACACCAACAATCTGCTGGAGTCGCATTATCACGGTCGGAGAAATCATGGGCACCTCTGTTCTCTGCGCAACCGCTGCACTCAGGCGTCGGTTGATCCTTCCGCTGTTGAAATCCGCACCACCAGCACCGGTCGTTCGGAACGGTGCAGCACTTTTTGCGTGGTAGTGCCGAGAAGCGCTTCGCCGAAAACCGAGTGGCGATGGCTGCCCAGAACGATCAGATCGGCATCGATCTGGCGCGCCTGCTCAAGAATAACCTCGCAGGGCTGACCGTCAACTACCCGGATATCACTCACCCGCTGCTCCACCTCGTCGGCACGGGAGAGTTCCGCCGCACAGAAGTCGTGCAGGCGCTGCACAATCGTCGCCCGTACCTGTTTGCGCGCATCGCGATGCAGCTGCTCACTGGCGGCATGTGTGACGTGCAGTTCGACCAGACTCTGGCCGAAGGTCGACAGCGGCTCGACCGCCTTGACGATTATGATCCGGGCATCATACTGCTGGGCCAGACTGAGGGCATAGCGGAAGACCTGCGGGGCACCCGGCCCGAGGTCTGTAGCATACAGAATATTTTTAATTTTCGGAAGCATCTGTCATTCTCCTGAAGGGCCGTCTGGTTAACCGCCGAAAAAGACCGTCGGCAGCCAGGTGATAGTCTCGGGACAGAAAATCATGATCGCCAGACCAGCGATCTGAATGGCGACAAACGGCAGAATCCCCTTGTAGACATGCCCCATGGTGTATTCCGGGGGCGCCACGCCCTTGAAGTAGAAGAGCGAGTAGCCGAACGGCGGGGTCAGAAATGAGGTCTGCAAGTTGACGCAGATCAGCATCGCGAACCACAGCGGATTAAAACCGAGATCCATGGCAATCGGGGTAAAGATCGGCACCACCACCAGCAGAATCGCCGCCCAGTCGATGAACATCCCCATCACGAAAACCACCGTCATCATGATCGCCAGCACCACGTAGGAACTGACGTCCATCCCCAGCAGCATATCGGCCACCGCATCGCCGCCGCCCATGCTGAGGAAGACCACCGAGAAGAGCTTGCCACCGATAAAGAGCAGCATGATCATTGCGGTGGTGCGGAGGGTCGCGGTGGACGCCTGAACGATCACATCGCGGTTGAACTTGCGACCGGCAATCGCCAGCACCACGGCACCGGCACAACCGAGCGCGGCGGCCTCTGTCGGCGTGGCAACTCCGGCGAGGATCGTACCCATGACGGTCAGGATCAGGCCGAACGGCGGGACGAAGCTGGTCAACGTCATGCTGACCTTCTGCCGGGTGCTGTAGGTTCGTTCTTCCGCCGGAATCGGCGGTCCCAGGGTGGGATTGATGAAACAGCGCACCCCGACATAAAGCAGATACATGCCGGAAAGAAGCAGTCCGGGCAGAATTGCACCGGCGAACAGGTTGCCGACACTGGTTTCCTTCATCCCGGTCAGACCACCGTAAACCACCAGCATGATCGAGGGAGGGATCAGGATCCCCAGCGTCCCCGAGGAGCAGATAATCCCGGCCGAAAGGCTCTTGTCGTAACCGCGCCGCAGCAGCGCCGGGCCGGCCATCAGCCCCATCGCCACCACCGAGGCACCGACAATGCCGGTGGTCGCGGCAAAGACCGTTGAAACGACGATCACCGCCATCCCCAGACCGCCGCGCAAACCGCCGAGAACGATATAGAGGGCATCAAAGAGCGCCTCCGAAACCTTGGAGCGATCAAGCACCTGCGCCATAAAAATAAAAAGCGGTACGGCAACCAGGGTGTAGTTCTGAAACAGCCCCCAGGAATTATTGACAAAGAGATCAAGCAGGGCCGGAACGTTGCCACCGTTATCGATCAGACCGAAGATGGTGGCGACGCCGGCCAGGGTGATGGCCAGGGGATGTCCGAGAGCAATGGAGGCCATCAGGAACACGAACATCGAAATTGCGAGGAATTCTGGACTCATAAGAATCAATCTCCAGCTGACGTATCAAGCCTTACCGGTAAGGGAACGAAAATCGTTGAGCCCCTTGGCAACCCCCTGCAACAACAGCAGAATAAATCCGATCGCCATCAGGGTCTTGAAAGGATAGAGCGGCGGGGCCCAGGAGGTCGAAGCGTGCTCCCAGTTACGCCACGAATCGGCGGCGTAGATCACCGACCAGATGCTGAGCATGCCGACCGTTGGCATGAACAGCAGCAGATTGACGATCAGGCGCAGGATCGTTCGCAGTCGCTCCGGCAACCGCGACTCAAACACATCGATTGCGACGTGTCCGTCATGTTTATGGGTATAGGCGATGCCGATCATGAAGTGAGTTCCATAGATCAGCGTGGTGGCCTCAAACACCCAGATCGTCGGCGCGTTGAAGAGATAGCGCATCACCACCTCGTAAGCGACCACCAGCACCAGGGGAAGGATCAGAAAAGAGGTCAAGTAGCCGATCTTTTCGTTGATCCCGTTAATGCTCTTCTCAATCAAGAACATCTGTGAACCTCTCTTGGTAAAGATGCCGTTGTCGGCGTCCGTAAAGACCGGTCGGGAGCCATGGCTCCCGACCGGTAACCTGCCGGTTGTTACTGAAGATGCTTGCCCTTGATGTAGTCAGCGCTCGGCCAGGGGGCCACGCGGCTCTTGATTTCACGCCACGGAGCGTAGTCCTCGCGGAACTGCTCCTGAGAATCGAGGGTCTTCTTCACGTCGGGATACTTGGCCTTGAGCCCCTCGACATACTCGTGAGTGGTCTTGGCGAAGGTGTTGATAGTTTCGTCGTCCATGGTGACGAATTCGACTTTCTTCTTGAATTCCTTGATCGCCTGGGTGTTCAGGTTTTCCATCCAGGCATAGCTCCAGAGTTGGGTCTCCTTGGCGGCGGTCTTGACGATCCACTTAAGGTCATCGGGCAGTTTGTTCCAGGCGTCCTGGTTAAAGAAGATGGAACACTGGGAGGCGTTCTGGTGCACGCCCGGTTCGATGACGTATTTGGTAATATCGTCGAAGCCCATCGGCAGGTTCATGGCCGGTGAGCTGAACTCGGCCGCATCGATCACGCCGCGCTCCAGGGCCAGATAGACCTCGCCGCCCGGCAGCGGGGAGACACTGGCACCCAGCTTGTTCAGGATATCCATGTACCAGCCGACGGTGCGCACGCGCATCCCTTTGAAGTCGGCCATCTTGGTCGCTTTCTTGTTGGACAGCATCCCCATGTCCTGGCCGGTCTGGCCGGCGGGGAAGACAACGAGGTTGTAGCGCCCGTAAAGTTCCTGCATCTGCTCCAGCCCGCCGCGCTCATAGAGCCAGATGTTGTAGCCCTCGGCGTCAAGTCCGAAGGGAACGTCAGCAAAGGAGACGAAATTCTCATTCTTCCCTTTCCAGTAGCCCGGCCAGTCGTGACCGACCTCAGCCGAACCCTTGCTGACCGCATCGAAGGTTTCCATCGCCCCCACCAGTTCGCCGGCGGAGAAGACCTTGATGTCGAGCCGACCGCCCGAGGCGAGCTTGACGGTGTCGGCAAAGTGCTGCGCGACGTCGTAGAAGAGCAGGCCCTTGCTCCAGGGCATGACCATCTTCCACTTGAATTTTTCCTTCGACGTCTTGATCTGGCGCAATTCCTTTTTGACCTCGACATGACGCTTATCGACGCCGAATTTCTCACGTTTGGCAGCAAATGCCTGCGGTGTCGCAAACAGCGCTGCAATCACCAATAAACTGAACAACAACCTGAGTTTTTTCATTTTCTGCTCCTTTTTGTGTGGTCTTAAGTGCCCCAAGGAAATATGCCGACCACCGATAGCCGTGCATACAATTTAAATTGTCTTACCCCTTTACCGTCTAATTGGACATTCCATTGCTATGGTTTTACCAATTTAATTTAAGCTTATTTAAACTCCTGAGGCAATGTCAAGAAAAAAAATCAAATATCGTTTGTTTTGATTTACAGAATGACTCAATCCATCAATTTGATTGAAAATTTATTATTTTAATCAGACACTTATGAAACAAAATGGTTTATATCGTTGCGCTCTTTAAGTTTTTATTATTGACAGGAAAGGTGACATCATCTAGGATTGTTCACAATTGGTAAGACCACTACGGAGAGCTACGGAGAGATATAATGGCTACACAAGGAACGCTTGAGAACTTCCGGGCCGCAGCAACGGTTGCTGGCGCAACCACCGTGGCGCTGAGCACTCCGGCCGACATTGCCGCCTACATTCACCGCCACAGCAGCGGCGATATCCTGCTACCCCCCTGCGTCAACAGCAGCCGACTGCAACTGGCCGCCGAGCTGACGGCCCAGGGCGCGACCGTGGTTACCACCATCTCGCGAGAAACAGCGGCGGTCGCCGCCAGCGGCGTGACCGGGGTCAATTTCGCCATCGCAGCCACCGGCACACTGGTGATCGACAGTACCCCCGAGGCACTGCGCCTCGCCTCCACCCTGCCGGAGAAGCATTTTGCGCTGCTCGATCCGCGCAACATAGTTGCCGACGACCGTGCGGCCGTTGCTTTGATGCAGCGTTTCCATCAGCAACAGCCGCGCAACTATCTGGCGTGGATCACCGGGCCGAGCCGCACCGCAGACATCGAGCGCGTCCTGACCATCGGCGTTCACGGCCCCCGTGAACTCCACATCCTGTTGATCGAGAACCTCGCGGACGATCCGCTGGAAGCATAAGGGGTGAAGCGACCATGAATAAAGCACGCAACCGTCACTACAAAGATCGCGTCGACCGGGCGCTGGCCTCACCGCAGTTGCAGGATGCCCTGCACAAATTCGGCGACGCCTATGCCGTCTCGCGCGCCAACGCCTTTGCCGCCTACGATTTCGAGGCACTGCGCGACGGCATTGCCCGCATCAAGGATGAGGTACGTGACAACCATCAGCGCTATCTCGACGAATTTACGCGCAACGCCGCAGCCACCGGCGCCACCGTCTATCTGGCAAGCGATGCGGCGGCGGCCAACGCCTACATCGTCGATCTGGCCCACCGGCGCGAGGTCAAACTGATCGTCAAAAGCAAGAGTATGGCGAGTGAGGAAACGCACCTCAACAAGGCGCTGGAGAAGAACGGCGTCCACGCGCTGGAAACCGATCTGGGGGAATGGATCATTCAGCTGGCGGGGCAGCGCCCCAGCCACATGGTGATGCCGGCAATCCACATGTTCAAGGAAGAGGTTGCCGAACTGTTCAGCAAGGAAACCGGTCGTGCAGAACCGGCGGAGATCGAACATCTGGTCAAGGTTGCGCGTGAGCAGCTGCGCCAGGGCTATCTCGCCGCCGACATGGGGATTTCCGGGGCGAATATCGCTATCGCCGAAACCGGCGGACTGGCACTGGTGACCAATGAAGGCAACGCCCGGCTGGCGACCACCCTGCCGAAAATCCATGTGGCGCTGGTCGGGGTCGACAAAATCGTCCCGACACTGGCCGATGCTGTCGATATTGTCCGGGTGTTGCCGAAGAACGCCACCGGCCAGGCGATCACCTCTTATGTCAGTTGGATTCGCGGCGCCGTGCCGTGCGACGATACGGACAAAGAACTGCATATCGTCCTGCTCGACAATGGCCGCTCACAACTGGCGGCGTCCCCATCGTGTCGTGACGCCCTGCGCTGCATCCGCTGCGGCGCCTGCGCCAATGTCTGCCCGGTCTATCAGACGGTCGGCGGCCACGTCTTCGGGCATATCTATATTGGCGCTATCGGCATCATCCTCACCGCATTCTTTGACGGCCTCGACCAGGCCGCCGAGCTGGTGCGCGCCTGTATCGGCTGCCGCGCCTGCGTCGAAGTCTGCCCCGGCAAGATCGATCTGGAAAGTATCATCCTCCACCTGCGCGAGGAGATGGGTGATTACGAAGGGATCGGCACCGGCAAGTCGCTGGTCTTTAAAAATGTGTTGCGCAATCGCAAGCTCTTTCACTCGCTGCTGCGCACCGCCAGCCTGCTGCAAAAACCGCTCACCCGCGGCGAGCGCACCATCCGCCATTTGCCGTTGTTCTTCTCGTCGTTGACCGAATGGCGCACCCTGCCGGCGGTCGCCGACCAGCCGCTGCGCGACCTCTGGAGCAAGCTGCCGCAACCGGTGCAACAGCCGCGCTATCGGGTCGCCTGCTTCGGCGGCTGTCTCAACGATTTCGTCTACCCGGAACTCGGCGAGGATTTGATCACGGTACTCAACCGCCTCGACGTCACCGTCGACTATCCCCTCGACCAGAACTGCTGCGGCATCCCGGCACTCTATTCCGGCGATCGCGAAACCGCCACCGAACTGGCCAGGCAGAATATTACCGCCCTGCTCGCCGGGAACCCCGACTATGTCGTCACCACCTGCCCGACCTGCACCATGTCGCTGCAACGTGATTTTGGCGAACTGCTCAGCGACGACCCGGCCTGGCGGGACAAGGCGGCCCGGCTGGCGGAAAGAACCCTCGACGTCTCTCGTTTTATCGTCGAAAAGCTTGACGGCGTCAACCGCCTGAAAGGGCTGGCCGACCCGACCGGCGTCACCTACCACGACTCCTGCCACCTCAAACGCGGTGCCGGAGTCTGGCGCGAACCCCGGGCGCTCCTCGCGGCCAGTGGTCGCGAAGTCACCGAAATGGCCCATGCCGACCGCTGCTGCGGCTTCGGCGGCTCCTACTCGTTCACCAGTCACCCGAACATCGCCAAACGGATCCTCGGCGACAAGGTTGACGACATCAAGGACAGCGGCGTCCCGTGTGTCGCCATGGACTGCCCCGGCTGCCTGATGCAGATTCGCGGCGGCCTTGAAAAACAGGGCGTGCCGGTCCGCGCCGCCCACACCATCGAACTCCTCGCCGAAATGCTCGATTAACCGAGTTCCGAGGCGTTACCGCCCTCTCTCCTCGCCCCGGCTGTCCAGACAAAATGGCCGGGGCATTTTTTTGCTGATTTTCACGTGACGTTGATTCTGCAGGCAGATCGTGGGATGGGTTATGCAATTTTGCTCGAAATTACGCTCCGGTTATCTCGCTAAACCCTGCGATTACATCGCTAAGTTCCTCCGGTGAAATAAAACCAATCTTTCTTCCGATTCTTTCTGTACTCAATGTCCTGATTTGGCTGATTTTGACCCACGAACGTTTAGGAAGTTGTATCGAATTGATTTCGAGTGTAAGAGGAAAGCCAGCCCTTTGAGGTTGGCTCGTGATTGCCATGGCGATCACAGTCCCTGATCTTTGATTAAAGACATCGTGGCTGAGTATTAATACGGGCCTCTCC
>JARGFI010000062.1 GCA_029210745.1 Desulfuromonadales bacterium | reverse complement strand
AGGATTGTGCATCAACATAAGTGACTCCTTTAGTGGTAATCTTCACAACTCACTATCTCGGCATCTCCGTTCTCAAACCGAAACGTCACTCGCCAGTTACCACTGACCGTCACTGACCAAATTCCGGTGCGATTTCCCGAGAGTTCGTGTAACCGAAGGCCTGGCAAATTCATGTCTTTGGCATCTGACGCTGCATTTAGCCGACCGAGAATAAGCCGAAGTCTCTTAGCATGAGCGGCCTGAATTCCTGCGGTGCTACCGGACTTGAAGAATTTGGCCAAGCCTTTGTGTTTGAAGCTTCGAATCATTGCCTGATCGTACCCTGTAACGTGTCAGGTGTCAACATGCGTAACCATTAAATATCGCAGTTTCTGCCAGACGTACCCCCTCCCGGCCTCCCCTCACCCCAGCGAAGAGGAAATTGCCCCTGCGGAAGATCAGCGCTAATCAGGAAACAATATGGCGGGGATGACGACAGGCTGTCAACGCGGAATAACGCGGTGTTCTACCAGGCGCGAGATACCACGGTCGGCAAGATTTTGAGGCAACTTTCGATGCTCAACAAATTGGGTATTCCCCCCCTGAAGCAGAGGGATACGGGTCTGTGCCGTCGTCAGGGAAAAGGCCTCGCCACAGCTCACATCACAACCAGTGGCAGCATTGTCCTGGCGGAAGGGACAGTTCCGGCTTGATGCCACCATAATCCAGGGATAGTGCAGCGATCCATCCAGATTCTTTGGCAACGGGGCAACGCCCTGCAACAGATTGTCAAGCTCAACCCGCCGGATACCTTGTTCCGTCAGCAGCGTTACCGCAGCAGCAGAATACCAGCTGCCGCGTTGAAAATAGTCATACTGTTCCGACGTCAGCTCAAGGTCCAGAATGCGCGGTCCACGTTTCTGCCCGGAAAGGGTGCGTCCAACAATGACCGTAGCTGCGGGAAGAATCTTGCGGATATGTTCCAACGCGCCCCAATCAGAGATCAGAATCTCATCGGCGACGGTTAATTCGGCGGCAATAATGTGGAGCAATTTGGCCAGTCGTGGCAACCACGATTCAATCAACACCGGTGTTGCCAGGGTAAAAGCGAGCCCGCGGGAACGGGCCAGATGTAACGCTTGCATACAAGCGTGCGGTGACGGCATATTCCAGGGGCAGAATTCGGCGCCAAAGTAAAGACGTTGTACCCCTCGAAACAATACATCGTGGTCTGAATCGCGCTCCGGCAGACGACTCAGAAAAAGTGCTTTTTCGATCTCACCCCCGTTTACCATCACGCACCAGCAGAGTCAAACGATCACCGGGGCGAATGATCTGCCCGGCTTCGAGATTATTCCAGCTGAAAATCTGCTTGGTATCGACCGCAAAACGACGACTGATCTCCCACACCGTATCTCCGGGGCGAACCTGATAAACGATTTTACGCTGCGCACCACTTGATCGCTGTGCACGACGCTCAGGTTTTGCCGCCCGGGCAGCCTTGGCTGAAACCATCAATCTTTGTCCGGGACGAATCACATTGCTCCAGCCCAGTCGATTCCAGACCCGCAGTTCCTTGGCCGTCACATTGAAACGTTGCGCGATACTCCACAGACTATCCCCCGAACGCACCGTATAAAGCTGGCGTCGACTCCGATTATAATCGTCCTTCATTTCGGCAATCGGCCGTTGCGTATACCCTTTTTTCAGCGGCAGCACCAGGTCGGTGCCGATGCTCAACGCGCGCGGATTGCTGATCTTGTTCAGCGCGACAATGTCATCAACCTGAATCCGATATTTCTTTGCCAGCATCAGCAGGGTGTCGCCCGCCACCACACGATGATGCTTGTAGTTGGCCCGCTCCGCCATCGGGAGCTCGGCATAGGCAGTGAGAAAAGTTTCGCCCGTACCTGGCGGAACCCGGAGCGTATAATCGGTTTCACCCGGCGGCGTACACCAGCGTTTCAATTCCGGATTGAGCTGCTTGAGTTCCTCATAATCAACACCGCTCAAGCGGGCGACGACTTCGAGGTCGGTTGCCGTTGGTACCGTGACGGTTTCATAAGCCAATGGTTCCTGCCAGTCGAGGTCAACAAAACCATACTTTTCCGGATCGGCAGCGATCAACAGCGCCGCGAGCAACTTCGGCAGATAATTTTTGGTTTCCGTTTGCAGGTATTTACCGCGGCTGATCTCCCAGAAATCACGGCTGTTATACTTGCTGATTGCCCGGGAAATTTTACCTGGCCCGGCGTTATAGGAAGCCACGGCAAGATACCATTCGCCATCAAAGCGGCGACTTAAATCTTGCAGATAAGCGGCAGCAGCACGGGTCGACTTTTCAAAGTCGCGCCGTTCATCACGCCACCAATCGCTTTTCAGATCATACATCCGACCGGTTCCGCCGATAAACTGCCACGGACCGACGGCGTGTGCCCAGCTGTAGGCGCGTGTATTGAACCCGGACTCGACCATGGCCAGGTAGGCCAGATCACGGGGGAGCCCTGCTGCGGCAAAAATCTCCTGCATCAAGGGAATATAACGCGATGACCTCTCCAGCCAGCGGCGGAAGGTATGCTTGCCGTTCCCGGAGGAATAATAATCGATAAAGAACTGCACCTTGGCATTTTCAACCACCGGAAAATCGGAGTAAACCGACTGCACCGGTCGGGTTTCCCCCTCATTGTCCGGTGGCAATTGATCAGCTGATGTCAGCAGGGCATTGTCCGCCAGCGTTTCCGGATCGTCACCATCGGTGCTCCACAGCTCAACGAGGTCGGCGGGAACCGGATTCTTGGCAAAGCGCTCGTCCCGGCAGGTCAAGGCATCGGGGTGCGCAAAGACCAGCAACCCGGTTTGCGCAGCGGGCAGCGCGGTCGGCAATTCGGACGTGACCAGAGCAGTGCTGGTCTGACAGCCGGACGACAGTAGCGCCATGATCAGGAACGGAAACCATACTTTCACAGTGGGGGAGAATCCTTTGGTGGTTAAATAGACGCTCAAGGTAGCCAATCCGGCTGAGCATGTCAAGCTGCACGCTTCGCGGCTAAAAGCCGCTCCTACAAATACACTCCGGCTTTCAACTGTGGGAGCGGCTTTCAGCCGCGAACAGGGTCCCATCGACCACCGAAAGCAGACCAGCCCCTGTGGGAGCGGCTTTCAGCCGCGAATAGTTTCCCATCGGCCACCGAAGGCTTTGCGGCTGTAAGCCGCGCCCGCAAAAGGTTCTGTCGTCGGGATACGCGTCAGAGTCAAGGACTGAGAATCTGATCGATTCCACTGTGATTTTCTGCGGGCCAGAAGCGCGCTTCCAGTTCGGTCAGTAACGGGGCGAACGATGTGCGGTCGAGGGCACTGACCGGCGAAGCCTCAAAGCGGCGACAGATTGGCGCTATCTCGGCGGGATTGACCAGGTCGACTTTGTTAAAAATCAGTCGCCGGGGAATGCGGTCGAGCTCCAGCTCTTCGAGAATGCGCTCGACCGCCTTGATCTGTTCCTCGTAACGTGGGTTGGAAAGATCGACGACATGCAACAGCAGATCGGCATCCTCCAGCTCCTCCAGAGTCGACTTGAAGGCGCCCAGCAGACTGGCCGGGAGTTTACGGATGAAGCCGACGGTATCGGTGATAATCACTTCACGCTCCAACGGAAAACGGAGCCGCCGTGTGGCGGTATCAAGCGTCGCAAAGAGCAGATTCTCGGTCAGCACGGCGCTTTGGGTCAAGGCATTCAGCAGGGTCGATTTGCCGGCATTGGTGTAGCCGACGATCGACACAATCGGCAGGTCGGCACGCTGCCGCTTGTGCCGCCGTTGCCGCCGCCCTTTGGCCAGTGCCTGCAATTGCTTTTCGAGCCGCGCAATCCGGTCACGGATGCGCCGCCGATCACTCTCCAGCTTGGTCTCACCAGGACCGCGTCCGCCGATCCCTCCGGCCAGGCGGGAAAAAGCCGTCCCCTTCCCGGCCAGACGCGGCAACAGGTACTTCAGTTGCGCCAGTTCAACCTGCACCTTGCCATCAAGAGTGTGGGCGCGACGAGCGAAGATATCGAGGATCAATTGGGAACGATCGATGACCTTGAGATCGGTCAATTCCGAGATCGACCGCACCTGGGTCGGGGTCAGATCCTGATCGAACACCAGCAACGTTGCTGACTGGCGCAGAGCATCGATCACGACTTCCTTGAGTTTACCGATCCCCATCAGATACTTCGGGTTAAATTGACGCGGACGCTGCACAAAGCGGTCGAGCACCACGACATCAGCGGTACGCGCCAGTTCAGCCAGTTCGTCAAGGGAATCATCCGTTTCCTGCCGCGACACCATACTGACCGAGAGGAGAATCGCCCGTTCGCGCCCATCACTGAGATCGACGGTTTCAGCCAGGGAACGTTCAAGTTCAGTGTCCAGACCAGACAACAACGCACCAAAATCAAGGTCGAGTGCATGGAGTGACGGTACGGAAAATTCGGCAACCTTGCGCCCGGTGGGGTTGGGCGGGAGCAGGTGAGCGTAATGAACCGCAGCGGGGAGACCGTCATCATCAACCACCAGTGCCGCCATCAGGTCAAGACGCAGCAGTTCCAGGTCGGTCAGGTCATCGCGTGACAAGCGTTCATTTTTCAGGTGGGTATGGATACAGCGCAACCCGCGCAGGCCGCTGCGACCGAGGCCAAAGTCGGACAGATCAGGAATCATGATTTCCCGATCATCGCCGACGATCACATACTTGATGATCCCGGCCCGGTCAATGATCAAACCGAGTTGGCGGCGCAGTTCGCGGGACTGCTCACAGAGGAAACGGCCAAGTTCAGGAGAAATCAGGCTGTCGGCAGGGATCCGTCGCCGCTCAATCCGTTCCAGTGCATTGATTTGCCCCGGTTTCAGACCGGAAAGATTACCGTGCAACATCAGTATTGAGCCTCTACGGAATCGAAAAAAGGCCCTTGCGGGCCTTTTTAAATAATCGATATAACACGTCAGACATCAGGCGGTAACGTTAAAGCCACCGTCAACGTAGTGAATTTCGCCAGTGACCCCGCTGGAAAGATCTGACAGCAGATAGAGCGTTGCCTTGCCAACTTCGTCCTGGGTAATACTGCGACGGAGCGGCGAACGCTCCTCGCCGACCCGCAGCTTTTCACGGAAATTGGCAATCCCCGAAGCCGCCAGCGTTTTGATCGGTCCGGCAGAAATCGCGTTGACCCGAATGCCCCGGCCCCCCAGCTCCGCCGCCAGATAACGTACCGAAGCTTCCAGAGCCGCCTTGGCCACCCCCATGATATTGTAATCAGGAATAACCCGCGCCGCCCCCAGATACGTCATGGTGACAATACTTCCACCGGGATTCATCAACGGAACGGCGCAACGCGTGACCGCGACCATCGAATAGGCACTGATATCGAGTGCCAGACGGAATCCCTCACGACTGGTCTGACTGAAGCCGTGCTTCAGATCTTCACGATTGGCAAACGCCACCGCGTGAACGACGAAGTCAATCTTTCCCCAGGCTTTTTCGAGCTCGGCGAAAAGAGCTTCAATATCTTCATCGCGTGCGACATCACAGGGTAAAATAAGTTTCGCGTCGAGGCTTTCCGCCAAAGGACGAACGCGTTTTTCCAAAGAATCATTCAGATAAGTGAATGCCAGCTCAGCCCCTGCCGCACGCAGTTGTTGAGCAACACCCCAAGCTATACTTAATTCATTCGCGACACCGAGAATCAGTCCGCGCTTTCCATCCATCAACCCCATTTAAAATCCTCCAGTTTAATTGTTGCCCGAGCAGCTAATTATCTAACAGAACAACCTCACGATTGCCATCAAATTCTTTTTTTCCGAGTGCAATCTTATTTAGTCTTGTTTCCTTTGGCCGGAGCACGCCCCAGCATTTCAAGAATCCGGTCAGCCGGCTTTGCCCCTGGGGCAACCTCGCCACTGGGGAATACCAGCGTCGGTGTCGAACGAATACCCAGCTCGACGGCTTGGGCGGCGGTCCGCTCAAGCACATCGGTCTGACATTGATTTTGCAGCATCAGCTCCTTGATGGTGCGAATTTTCTCCGTCAACCCGGCCTTATCCGCGTCACTCATCCCTTCTGCCCTGGCCTCCTGCTCCAAATCTCCAAGATCAAACCCCTTTTCAAGGAGTGCCAGCGAATTCTGACAAGATGCCGCGATGGAAATATCGCGTGCAACCTGACCATGCATCTTTAACGGGAAAAGTTTGATATAGAAAGCGACAGCGGGATCCTGGGCGACAACCTTGCGCAGCTCTTCATGAAGACGCTTGCAGTAAGGACAGAGGGGGTCGGTAAATACAGCAACCTTGACCGGAGCATCTTTCTTCCCCAGAATCAACGCATCATCGAGTGATATTTTTGAAAAATCAACCGTCACCGTCTCCGGCGGATCAGCTTCCTTGGCATCTTCCATCCACTCAGCGGTAATATTTTTTCCATCCTGCAACCGAATAACATTCCCCGCCAGGATATATTTCTTCGAAAAATCGATATACAACGGGAAACGCTGGTCACCACGTGTTGCATCGACCACCCAGAATCCGGGAACTTCGGCGAACTCCACACTGCGCACCTTGACGCCCCCTTTTTCAAGCAAGGTAGCCGCTTCCTTAATTTCCAAAGCATGGCAATCCACACAACTCCCCGCACCACAGCCATCCTTCTGGAACGCAACTCCAGGCACAGTCCACAGCACTATGATTAAAAACCCAGCTAACAGCCTCATCAATAAACCCTTTCAAAGCTTTTCATGCATTCAATTGCTTGCGACTTCAATCACTCGCGCAGAAATATAATACGTATCACAATTTTTCGCAACCATCACAACACCTCTAATGCCATGAATTTCCCTCGATTCAACATGCGTTGTTCAATATGCTTGACAACCAACGTCAAATCATTATAATTCACCCGCCTTGCCGAAGTGGTGGAATTGGTAGACACGACGGTCTCAAACACCGTTGCCTCGCGGCGTGCCGGTTCGAGTCCGGCCTTCGGTACCAGCTAAAATAAACTTCTGAAATCATTACAGTTTTCAAGATTGTTGACAGCGCTACACAAAACGCTACACTGAGGAGCGGATATTGTGGGCGCTGTTTTTTTAAGTAAGTCTCCCCCAGCCAAGCTGGGGGCTTTATCTGTGAACCGCTCAAAGCGGTTGTCTTAAACCTTGGGCCGCCTGAAGGCGGCTAGCTGAGCAGTTTCAATTGATCGATCCTTTTAGTGGACCCCTTGGTCAAGACAATAATCCATCGAGTTTAAGATGGTGGCCGATGACAAGCAGCTGGCCGGCGCTGCCCCGATTTTGAGCGTGGTTTTACGCTCAACAAACTTATCCACAATCCTCGCGCCGCCACCGCTGGCCGTTTGGTAGACTTGGTCCGGCGTGCGGTAACGTAGCGATTGATGGGTTCTTTCCGTATTGTAAAACACAAAATACTCCGTCAGACCCAGCTGCAATTCAGGCATGGTGACATACCCTTTCAGGTACACATCCTCGTGCTTGACGCTTCGCCAGAGCCGTTCCACAAAAATGTTGTCCAACGCGCGACCGCGTCCATCCATGCTGATCGCGATGTTGTGCGCCTTGAGTATACCGGTAAATGCTTCGCTGGTGAACTGGCAGCCTTGGTCGGTATTAAATATCTCAGGGATGCCATATGTCTTCAGCGATTGTTCCAGACAGTCCACACAGAACCCGCTGTCGAGTGTGTTCGACAACCGCCATGCCAGCACCTTGCGTGAGTACCAGTCGATCACTGCCACCAGGTACACGAACCCGCGCGCCAGGCGGATGTAGGTTATATCTGTACTCCACACCTGGTTGGGACGCGTAACATTCACGCCTCTGAGCAGGTACGGATAGATCTTGTGCTGAGGGTGAGGACGGCTGGTGTTCGGCCCCGGTGCCATGCCTGCCAAGCCCAAGACCCCCATCAGACGCTGAACCCGCTTGCGGTTGACCGTATGCCCCAAGAGGGCTAAATGCACCACCATCTTGCGGCTACCATAGAACGGGTGACGCGTATACTCGGCATCGATCAGCGCCAGAAACAGCAACTCCTCTTTGTCTGGACCGGCGACCACGAGGGGTGCATAGACGGCGGATCGGGCGACGCCCGCGAGTGCGCATTGCCGGACTACTGGCAAGGAATCAAGCTGGCTTACCCAAGGTCGGCGATCCACTACTGGCCGATCCCGGACTTTTTTTTAAGCCAATCCAGTTCCATCTTCAACCGCCCGATCTCGGAGTAGAGCCGCTCCGGGCTGGTGGACGGATCCTCGGGCTTAGGGCCGCGTTTGGTGTCGAAGATGGCTGAAGCCTGTGCTTGCAGTTCTTTTTTCCATTGCCCGACCTGGGTCGGATGCACGGAAAATTCCTGGGCGATTTCATTCACCGTCTTGATGCCCCGGATCGCTTCCAGTGCTACTTTCGCCTTGTGCTGGCTGCTGAAACTCTTACGCTTCTTTTCGCTCATTACCCGCTCCTTTTTTACTGCGGGCACCATCTTAAACTATTGTCCGGAAATAGGGGTCCACTATATCCAGCCGTCCAACCAATCTCTTCAATTTGCGGGCTTTTTCGGCTTTTATTGTCAGTCTCCGGCTGGCTTGAGAGATGGCCGCATCGCTTATCCGGATCGCTTTGTATCTCCCCTGGAACAGGTGGCCCTATGTCCTTAAACTTGTGCGACTGGACCGATCAAGCCATTTCCTCCGGCTGCGTGCAGTCGGAATCCCTCCACTGCTCAAAGTTGAGGATGAACATCTCCTGTTCGCGAGATTGAATAGCCCCCCGCCGTACCCAGCGGACGAAAAGCATGGCGTCCTCGCTGGTCGAGCCACCGGCGACAAGGAAGCAGGCGGCTACCGTACCTGCTCGTCCCAGACCGGCCTGGCAGTGGAGCGCCACTCGCTGTTGTTGCTGTATTTCAGCACGGATGAGTTTGATAATCTGCCATGTCTGACTGAACGTCGGTGCAGCCTGATCCCGAATAGGCACGTTGGTGTATCTCATGCCCAGCCCGATAACTGCATCGCGCCTGTCGGCCGCGGTCTCATTGCCACCGAAGAGTTGCAGCTCGTGCTCCTGCTGCAATGAAATGACGTGCCGTACCCCGGCGGCCAAAAAGCCGCGCAACTCTTCATCCCGAGAAAGAAACCGGCTCCCCGGCGAATGGGTCAGTCCCAGCAGGGGGCAGACAGGGGCAAACCAGGTACTCATCGGTGAGCTCACTTTTCCTTGCCTGTTTGCTCTGTCGCATATTCCCCGCAAATTTTTCTGACCAACGCCGCCATGAACAGCTGGTTTTGTGGGACGCCATTGAATTCCATCGCATGCAATTCAAACGATTTTTGCTCGCCGTCAACAACAAACTGGAGCGCGGCCGTAATCGGCTTGTCCATAAACAAAATTTCCCCTTCGACGTTGACCAGCTGTTTTCCTTTTGACTCGCCATCGGCGCCGATTCCTGATGCCCATTTCGCGCCGTTGAAAAAACTGTCAATGGCGAGACCGATCGGAACATCTGGACAGGCGGACAGCGTCCCCGATTTAACCAGGGCAACCTCTTCAGAAGGCACCGATTTTGTACAACCGAAAAAGCAAAGAGTCAGGGCCAGAATACAACATGCGTGGCGGGGCTTGAGCATAGCAGTCTCCTTCACAGTTAAGGACAGGCAAGGCTATTGAACAGGAAAACATGGCAGCATCCCGACGAAAATCTCTGTCTCAGCGGACGCAGGCTTTCTCCGGGATGCTCCACATCATTCATTTACGTTTCGGTTAGTGAAACGATATTCCAGCACTTTTTGGCAAACTCAACGTCAGTATCCTTGGGTTTGGCAAACTGATAGCCGCGCTCAAGGTATTGTTTTGCCGTCAGCTCATTTCCCTTGAACCCTAAATAGAAGGTGCAAAACAGGCTGACACAGAAAAGGACAAGCGTCAGCAGCCCAGCCTGGTTGGCGGGGAGGGTTGCCGTTCCGAAAAGGTTGGCGGCCCAGATGGCGAGCATGAATCCCCCCCATAACGACAGCCCCCGAAAAAAGAGCGGCAATCCCATCAGGCCGCTGAAAAGAAACAGCGTCCAACTGAAACCGACCTTGACTTCTTTAACATCCCCGCTACGGTTGTGAACCAGTTCGACTTTCATAAGACCTCCTGTAGTTATGGTTTTCGTGACCGAGTGCCGCAAAGATAAACGAGTTTGGCGACAAGTGCTGTCGCATTCGATCCGTCGCGATTGAATTCTTCGGCAAGGTTACCGGTGAGATCGCGTCGGTGTCGTGACCGCACATATCCGATGGACAGTGTGCTTGTCTCGCGTCAACTATCTTGTCCGGTTTGACGACAATTAAGATGGCCGGTTGAGTTTCGTTATTTTCTCAGGTGT
>JARGFI010000061.1 GCA_029210745.1 Desulfuromonadales bacterium | reverse complement strand
CCGCCGGACGCCTTCCTTTTGTCCGGCAACAAAAGGAAGCAAAAGTGCCTGCACTTGCAGTGGGCATGGTGGTGTTCCGGTTGCCGGTGCGGTCTGTGATGATGGTGGTGTTTGCGGCGGCAGTGCTTCCCTGCACCCGATGCGGCCCACCCTTCCAGGGCCGCACAAGGCAAGATCAGGTACGGATTGATCGTTTTTATCAGATTTGATCAGATTTGATCCGCGGCCAAAGATATGCTTTTATGATGGGAGCGGCTTTTGGCTGCGATGGCTATTGAATGGTGGATGGTATGAAGCTGAAATTAATAATCGCTGGTGTGTTGCTGGCGGTGCTGGTCGTGGCCAGCCCGGTGCCGGCACTGGAGCTGCTCTTCCCGGCGCCGGGGACGGCGGTCGTCAACTCCGACTACCTTATTATCAAAGGGGGGACGACGCCGCGCCTGAGCGGGATCAGTGTTGAGATTAACGGTGTTCCCAGCGATATTTTCAATATCAGCACGCCCGAATACCGTGCCACCTTCGACGACATGCTGATTCTCGCCCCCGAGTTCGATCCCGGTATCAATACGGTCAGGCTGAGCGGCTATGCGCCCGCTGCCGACGCCGGAGCCGATGATACGGTGAGCAAGATCGGCGAGGTGGTCGCGGAGATTTTTTATGTGGACGGCATCAAATATCTGTCCGCCCCGCAGGAGTTTCCGCGCTTTGTCATGCACACCCCGGCGCGCGAGGCGATCTGCCAGCGCTGTCATAACCTCAATCCCGCTCCCCGTGAGCTCAACATTCCCGACGCCGCGACCAACCCCTGCGGTGCCTGCCATGCGCGGATGCTCGATGTCAAGCATGTCCACGGCCCGGCCGGGGTTTTTCAGTGCGGCGGCTGTCACGATCCCGCAACCCGTCCGCAAAAATATCAGGTGACAAAGAACGACGCGCAGTTGTGTGGCGAATGCCATCAGGATATGCTCGACGCCATCAAAGGCGCCAAGGAGCAGCACGGCCCGCTCAAGCTGGGGATGTGTACCCTCTGTCACGACCCGCATTCTTCCGACTATTTTGCCCAGTTGCGCCTCTTTCCGAACGATGTGTGTCTCAACTGCCACGCCAAGGTCGCCCAAAACCCTCACGTAACGCGCAATGTCGGCGGCAAAAGCCACCCGCTGCGCGGCGTCCCCGATTTCAGCCGTCCCGACCGCGAGCTGACCTGCGCCGGGTGTCACAACCCGCACTTCGGGGCGAACACAAATTATTTTCAGGACGGGCATGAAAGTCGTTTCGCGCTGTGCGGGATGTGTCACCAGAAGTAAAGAGATTACGATCAACCCTTCGCGAGACCATGCCCCCCTTTGGTAAAAAAAGGGGCAGACAACCCTGCGGAAGATCGGTGCTGATGCATAAGAAGAAGCGAGTGAGTTTTCATTTTACAATTCATATTACTTGAGGTGATGCTATGATTGTGTTTAAAAGATTTTGGCCGCTGCTGATGGTCCCCATGCTTTTTTTTGTGGGGTGTGCCAAGCCGAAAGAAAGAATCGTTTTTCCACTCCCTCCAGATACGCCTCGCATTGAATTTATCGGAGTTTATTGGACGCAAGACAGTTTTGAAAAGACACCTTTTGAGTCTTTTCAACGGGGGATTCTTGGCACCGGCCAGCTGGCCACCTTTGTTTCTCCTTACGGAATTGTCAGTAATGGTCGGGGCGTCGTTTACATTTCAGATACCCAGAGCCGCAACCTGCGCGTCTACGATTTTAACCTGAAAACTGTGGAGTATTATTTTAAAGAGCCTGTTGTTTCCAGACCATTGGGGTTGGCGTTGGACAGTCGGGAGCGACTCTATATCGCCGATGGCCAGGTCGGCAAAGTTTTCGTCTTTGGTCCGGAGCGGCAGCCGCTTTTTTCTTTCGGAACCCCTGAGGAAATTACCCTCCCCGCCTATCTGGCTGTCAACGAACGCCTTGGCCGGGTCTATGTCTCCGATGCTAAGGGACACCGGATCGTTGTTTATGACCTTGACGGCAATTATTTGTTTTCTTTTGGTCAGTTAGGTTCCGGTAAAGGTGGGTTTTATGCGCCCCAGGGGCTGAAATTCAGTGCAGATGGAGAGCTCTATGTTGCCGATCAATTTAATTCCCTGATTCAGGTGTTCGATGCCGAAGGACGTTTTTTGCGGCAGTTTGGCGAGCGGGGCGATGCGCTTTCTCAGTTCGAGTCGCCCAAAGATCTGGCTTTTGACAGCGATGGCAATCTCTATATCATCGACGGTCGCCGGGGACACATTCTGACCTATACCCCACAGGGAAAGCTCCTGCTGGTCACTGGCGCAGATTCTCTCACCTCTTCACCTCTGGGGTTCGCAACCCCTCGCTCGATTCACATCGATGTAAACGACCGGATATATGTGTCTGATATGCTGAATAAACGTTTTTCTGTGTGGCAGTACTTAAGTGACGCGTACCTTGAAAAGCATCCTCTAAAAGAAGAAGATTTAGAGGCCATTCTAAATAAAGTTCAAAAGTGATGCCATGCGACAGGGCGATCCGGTGATATCCCTTTAAGCCGCCTTGCCAAATAACCGGTCAGCGTGGGGAGGGCGTGAATAGCGGCAAAGACTTTTGTGTAGGCCGGGCCGATACACTGTTTAGATACAGGGTTTTTCTAAGGAAATGATTTTTTTTCAATTAATGGCATAGTGATTGCTAGTTGAAGAACCAACAGATCTTCCTGTGCTGGATGCAGGTACAATTTATTTAAGTTGTCGGGGCGTTGTTGCCCCGGGATCCTTTTCTGGATGGTCCAGAAAACATTCTTAACCCCACTCTGGTGGGAAATCAGGAGGTAGTAAAATGAAGAAGGTGTTAGTTCTAGTCGCAGCATTGGTGATGGTTACAGCCCCGGCCTTCGCTCTGACCATCGATGGATCGAAGCATGACCTCTCAACTTATGGCACTGCCAACACGGAGCTCTGCGTGTACTGTCACACCCCGCACGGTGGCAATACGCTCGCTCCTCTGTGGAACCGTGGTACTGGCACCGCGATCACTAAAACGTACAACAGCGCCACTTTTGACATGTATGTTGCCCCCACTGCCGCGACTCTCACGGCCAGTGACGCTCCGCTGTGTCTTTCCTGTCATGACGGTGCCACCAATTTCAATGCAGTCACCAATCCTCCCGCAGCCGCTCTGGCTAACAACACGATGGCCGCCGGTAATGCCGTCCTCGGTACGGACTTGAGCAATGACCACCCGATCGGCTTTAGTTACGTCGATGCACAAACCATTGCTGCAAATGAGCTTGCATTGTTCGCCGATGCGGTCACTGAGCAACCTGGACTGGCCGGTGGTTTGTTTGGTTCTGCTGCTGATCAAATGTGGTGTTCCTCTTGTCATGATGTTCACAACAACGCGATTGTTCCGTTCCTGCGTGTTAACAATGCCAGTTCTAACTTGTGCCTGGCTTGTCACTTGAAATAAGATACTTTTTTATTGTTGTTTTATGGCGGAGGCTTTGGCCTCCGCCTTTTTTTTGTGCGCCCGGGGCAAAGATTGTTTCAGGCACGGTGAAAAAAGAGGACTCGTTCATGACGAAGGGAGGGGCGAGGATCGTTGCTGCACGACAAAAAGGCAGCGAGGGTGTATCCGTAATGTCATTCGTTCTCTGTGTAAATGCGTACCTGGCCTTTTTTTTGAAAGATTATCTGTCATGTCGCTGGGCGATGTTGTGAATCGGCGGATGGACTGGTGGGGACAGTTACCGTTTTCTTTGCGATATGCTGAAAAATAGTCATTTTTCTGCGGAACGAAAATTGCACACGTCAGGTGCCAGTTGATGCTGGGCATTGCTTAATACGACAGACAGGGCTCATGAAAGAACGCTTCCTTTACATATTCTGTTTTGTGTTTTTTATAGTATCGTGTCACAACGCCTTTGCCCGGCAGTCGCTGATTGGCGCGGTGAACCTTGATTATGTGTCGTATACCGAAGAAGAGGGGGCCCTCAAGGACAATGACAGCCACTTTGCCCAACATCTGGATTTGTCATATAAAAACAACAGGTCTTTGATGGGCGGACGGCTCGGCTTTCTAACCCTTGAACTTGGAGCTGAACTAAGTCGCTTGCATACCACGGATGACATCAATCATGGAAATTCTACAATCGATACACGAAAGTTACTCTATAATTTTGATCTGAAGATGGCTCCCCAGGGGCTGCCTTTTCGGCTTAATATCTTTGCGCGCGACGATAAATTCACTTTTTTTGAAAAGAATATTTCATATAAATCAGCTCACCGGTTGCTGGACAAATCGATTTATTCTGATATCGGCAACGGGTCCCGTCATACGCTTGGGGCGACTCTGCTGCTCGGGATTCGCAATGGCAGTTATCTTGGTAAATACCGGGAAATGCTGTCGACCCTGCCGCGTCTGTTGATGGATTATAAACAAACAATAACAAAGGATTTGAAAAGCTTGACTCCAACACACACCCGCAGTCGCGATTTGGCGTTTGTTTCGCTCAATAAAAAGGATAACTGGCTCCATTACCGCCTGTATGATTTTATCGACTATTTTGATTCCAGAAATGATTTTGAACGAAAACAGGTCATACTCGGAGTCATTGACCCTTCCCTGAACCGTAAATGGATTAACTTGACCAATTGGATCAAGTTATCGACCGATGTTGGTTATACAAGGGAAACTTCGGCCAAATGGGATGCGGGGTTAATTGTACACAGCTATCATCTTAACCTCTTTACGGTTATGACCCGTCCCCAGTTATCCGTAAACAATTTTTCTTCTTATCGGCGGTCGAGATTGGATGAAAGTTTTGGTGAAACGTTAGACGTACCAATTTATGTTTTTTTTGAAGAAAACGTTGATTCGAAATGGCGCTTTAACTGGACAACAAATCTTGATCGGGATATGTCAGGTTTAATCACGCAGCAAGAGACTGTCGATCACTACGCCCGTGTCGATCTCGATACGTGGCGAACTCGTAACTATAAGCTATCGTTGGGGGCGGGGGCAGAGCACTATGAATCTCTTTCTTTAAAGAGGGATGCCGTTGAAGTTTCTTGGGAAGTTTGGAAAAACCAGGGAAAGCGGCGTTCAGGTGAAAAAAGCAATGATTGTGGTTTGCATCTTACCAGCAGCTGGGGCAAAAGTGAGCCGACAATAGGGGGGGCAATCAAGACGGTAACGATGACAGCCCTGGCGCGTTATCAACAAACGGTTTCTCGTTACTGGACGCTTGGTCTTAAAGGCACATCGCGCTACGTTGACAACTCCGGTAGTCAAGCAGGTGGCGCGGAAAATTCACGTATCGCAGCGGATAATGTTCGATCCCTCGACGGCAGTCCAATTAATACCAAGACCACACTGACATCTACGTTGCGTGCCTTTGCCGAGCACACTCTGACACGGGATTTTTTAAACCGCGTTGATGCGAAGATTTCTTTGCTTGATGCTGAGGATGTTCGGCAAAAAAACTATCAGTTGAAACAAAAACTCATTTTTCGTAAACGTCATCTGCAAGGCTATTTTTCGAACAGTGTCGAATGGGGTGATGTTGGTGCTAATTCAGCAGAAGCTTTTGTGGCTGCGCAGTCAGGGTTGTTGTTTGTTCATGACAGTCGCGTTTCCTACCGGCCATCACGTGAAGTGGAAGCCAACTTTTCTTATGGAATGAAAAGACAAAAAATTGAGGGTGATGGCGAAATAGTATCTAACACGTTCGTTCAAGAGGCTAAGTATTCCACTTGGGTGACGAATGGCGTTATTCGGAAAGTTTTTGATTTTGGAGAAAAACTTGAGTGGGAATCGTTTTCTCAAGACAATAGAACCAGGAGGGCAGCGTCATTTACGATTAATTATTATCCTTTGCAGACGCTTTTTTTAGGGGGTAGCGTGTCGTATACGACTGAATCTTTGGATCATCGTGATGACATTGATTCCATTGTTGGGAGCGTCTGGGCCGGCGTTAATTACAGCAAGTTTAAATTGAATGTGAACTATTCTTATGGTCTCCGCCCGGAAACAGACGACAAAGAAGAACGCATGGAGTCCCGTTTCCAGGTCCAGGTGACCAAGGTTATTTAAATACCGCGAAGGGCAAGGGGATCGGTTATAAAATTCATGGATGTATCACTGGTTATCCCGGTTTATAACGAGGAAGAAAATATTGCGCCGCTGTGCCGTGAGGTATCAGCGGCGCTCGATACGCTCGCCGGGGAGGTTGAGGTGGTGCTGGTCGATGATGGCAGCAGCGATCAGTCGTTCACCCTGCTGGCACGCTGTGCCGCTGACGATCCACGGCTCAAGGTGGTGCGGCTGCGGCGCAATTTTGGCCAGACGGCGGCGCTGGCGGCAGGGATCGCGGCGGCCAGCGGTGCGGTGCTGGTGACCCTCGATGCCGACCTGCAGAACGACCCGGCGGATATCCCGCGGATGCTGGCCAAAATGGATGAAGGGTTCGATGTGGTCTCCGGCTGGCGGCGCAAACGCGAAGATGCTCTGGTCAGTCGCAAGCTGCCATCGCTGCTCGCCAACCGGCTGATTTCGGTATTGACCGGGGTCGCCCTGCACG
Organism: Desulfuromonadales bacterium; assembly: GCA_029210745.1. GTDB lineage: Bacteria > Desulfobacterota > Desulfuromonadia > Desulfuromonadales > JAHYIW01 > JAHYIW01. The sequence continues at coordinate 4,000 of JARGFI010000061.1, read as the reverse complement.
ACTACGGCTGCACCCTCAAGGCGTATCGTCGCGAGGTGCTGGAGCATGTCAATCTTTACGGTGAACTGCACCGTTTTGTCCCGGCACTGGCCAGTCAGGTCGGCGCAAAGATTACCGAGATGGAAGTCAATCACCGGCCGCGTCTGGCCGGGACCAGCAAGTATGGCATCGACCGCACCCTGCGTGTGGTGCTCGACCTGATCACCGTCAAATTTCTGCTCAACTACGCCACCCGTCCGATGCAGCTCTTCGGCAAATGGGGGTTCGGTGCGTTTTGTCTGGGTGGCATTGCCGGGGCGACGGTCATTTATATGAAGTTTTTCGACAGCCTGCCAATGAACCGCAATCCCCTCACCACTCTCACCGCTTTCCTCTTTTTTACCGCCATCCAGTTTATTATTATGGGCCTGCTCGGTGAACTGATGACCCGTACCTATCATGAGGTGCAGAATAAACCGGTCTATACGGTGCGGGAGACGGTGAATCTGTAAGCGGAGCGGGGAGCGGGGCAAGAGCGGAGAGCGGAGAGCGGAGAGCGGAGAGCGGGGAGCAAAGAGCGGAGAGCGGAGAGCGGAGAGCGGAGAGCGGAGGTGCAAAACCAAAGAATTGATTTTTTGATTTTGCTGTTATCCCTTTCATCCCCTTCATCCCTGTTAAAAAAGGTTTTCGAGTTTTTAAATCCGCCTTTTCAGCGTTAATCAGCGTCCAAGGGTCAAGGGTCAAGGGCTGTTCAGGACGCTGATTTTCATGATGAACGCTGATCAAGAAAATTCAATTTAACAGGGATGAAGGATGTTGTCCTGATTGAATCCTGAACCGGAAGTCTTTCCGGTTTTTTAAGTTAATGGTTCGGAAAAAAGGAGTGACAAAGCAGATGATGAAGAACCTTGCATCGGGGAAAACAGTGTCTCGCTTCCGCAATAGTGTAAACCTGACCACGCTTGAGAAAATTCTCCTCTTTCTCGCTGTCTTGATGCTGTTTGCTTTTGGGGTCTCTGTTGTTCATTCCTTTGACATCTTCTGGCAGCTCCAGTCGGGCAAATATATTCTGCAGACCAAGTCTTTTATTTACACCGACATTTTTTCTCTGGCGGCGGACGCTCAGCGCTGGGAACATTGCTGGTTGCACGATATCGTGGTCTATCTTGCCTGGCTGGCCGGGGGGTATGACGGGATCAGCGTGTTCAAGGGCGTGATGGTTGTGGCGACTGCCGTAACTGCCGTCAGTGCCGCCCGCCTGAGAGAGGCTTCGTTGCTCGCGATTCTGTTTATTGCGCCGGTGGCGTTGCTGATGACCCGTGGCGGCTGGCTGGAACGTCCTCAATTGTGGTCGTTCCTCCTTTTTACGCTGTTTGTCCTGGTGCTCGAACGGCACCGCGTGCGGGGGGATAAGGTGATATTTCTGCTTGTCCCGGCGATGGCTCTCTGGGCAAACCTGCATGCCGGTTATATTCTGGCGTTCTGTGTGCTGCTGGCCTATCTGGTCGGTGAGGGGGTGCCGATGTTTCTGACCCTGCGCACCGCAATGTCACGGCGCGCTTATCTGCGACTGGTCAGTGCTAGCGTACTGGTCGGTGTTGCGGTGCTGTGTACACCCTATTCCGGCAAGGTCATCACCTCGCTGGTTGCGCAGGTCAGTCATATCAAGACGCTGGGGGGTAATACCGCTGTGAGAGGGATTATGGCGAATGCCAACATGGACTGGCGACCGACGACTTTTTTTACCGAGCCGACTTTTTATTATGCGGTCGCGATCAGCGCGGTTCTGCTGCTTTTGGGGTGGCGGCGGCTTTCTTTGACCGATCTGTGTTTGTGGAGTGGTATGACTTTGATCGGTTTTACCTTGAGTCGTCATGTCCCGCTCTACTTTTTTACTGTCGCGATCCTTCTGCCGCGTTATGCCGATGCGGCGCTTAAGCCACTGGTCTCTCGCCTTGGGGTGAAGGTCAACCTGGTCTTGCGGGTTGCTGGTCAGGTGGCGGCGGTGGGGGTGATTATTTATTTTTCCCTGCCGGTTTACCGGACCTACGGTTTTTTTAACACCGGACTGCGCACCTGGCATTATCCGATTGAAGCTGCCGCGTTTGTCAAAGAGAACAAGCTGCCGGCAAATATCTACAACACCTATGACTGGGGCGGCTATCTGATGTGGACGCTCTATCCGGAATATCAGGTGTTTTGGGACGGTCGCCAGAATTCGGCCAAAATGTTTAACGATGGCCTGAATGTGATGTCTGCCAAGCCTCGGTGGAAGGAGATTCTCACGACCCATGATGTCAAAACGATTGTTTCCAAGGCATGTATGGTCAGCAACGGTCAAAGTTACCCGATTTTGCGGGTCCTGGGCCGCGATCCCGACTGGGCGCTGGTGTTTCATGACGATTCGTCACTGGTTTTTGTCCGCGTCGACGCCGTCGACCCGACCTGGCTCAGTCGCCACCGGTTAGCGCCGCAGCGGATTGAAGATACGATTCTGTCTGAAGCGCTGTTGCTGGTCAATGTTGATGCCAATCGCTATGCCGGGTGGTGGGAGATCGCTCAGATCACCTTGAAGCGCAAGCAATATAGTGCCGCCTTTCAGGCCCTAAGGCAACATTTGCGCCGTAGCCCGACCAAAAATCCGCTGGCCGAGAGCTATTATCGCCAACTTTTGCCGCTGGTGCAAAGCGGGCAGGTTGCCCTTCCGGGAAGGCGGTAGCGGGTGCGACCACGCCGGATTCTGATGCTCGCGCCGACGCCCTATTTTGCTGATCGGGGGTGTCATGTGCGCATTTACGAGGAGGCCAGGGCGCTCAAAGACCGGGGTCATGAGGTTCTGATTGTGACCTACCACCTCGGTCGGGATGTCGGCGATATTCCGGTGGTGCGTATCCCGAATTTCCCCTGGTATCGCAAGCTTTCCGCCGGGCCTTCCTGGCATAAGCCCTATCTCGATATTTTTCTGTTGTACAAGGCCCTTGCTGTGGCCGCAAAATTTAAGCCGGATATCATTCACGCTCACTTGCACGAAGGCGCTTTTCTGGCGGCACTCGCGCACCGCTCCTTTAAGGTGCCAATTCTGTTTGATTGCCAGGGCAGTCTTTGCGGCGAGTTGCTTGATCACGGCTTCATGAAGAAAGATGGCCTGCTGCACCGATTTTTTACCAAACTGGAAGCGTGGATTACCCGCTCGGCTGCCCATGTCGTGACCAGCTCGACCCCCACCGCCGAAATTTTGCGCCGTGATTTTCCGGAGATTTCCTCTCGCCTGACCCCGCTGACTGATGCTGTAGATACCGATATTTTCCAGCCGTTGCCGCACGATACAACGCTGCGCCGCACGTTGGGGATCCCGGCCGACAAGCGGTTGATCGTCTATCTTGGAGCCATGACCGCCTACCAGGGGGTTGATCTGCTGCTCGATGCCGCGCTTGAACTCTCGCGGACGCGGGCTGATTTTCATCTGCTGTTGATGGGCTACCCGGAAGAAACTTATGTTGACAAAGCCCGGCAGCAGGGGCTGACTGAACTTGTCACTTTCACCGGCAAACTTGATTATGCTCAAGCCCCGCACTACCTCAGCCTCGGCGATATTGCTGTTTCCCCCAAGCTCTCTGCCACCGAGGCCAACGGCAAGCTGCTAAATTATTTGGCCTGCGGTCTCCCTTGCGTTGCTTTTGATAATCGGATCAATCGCGAGATTTTGATGGATGTTGGTTGTTATGTCCGGGAGCGCGAGGCGGCCGCTTTTGCTCGCGAAATCGGGCACCTTCTTGACCATCCGGAAAAGCGCAATGTCCTGGCCGCAAACAGTCGTGACCACGCCGTGAACAATCATTCGTGGTCGGCGCGTATTGCGACATTGGAACAGGTTTATGCCACGTTGGTGGGGTAGTCGATAGACTCAAATGCAAACAAGTCACAGTGCCTTTGGGGTTTGGGATGGCGGTGTGTTCTTGCCGAGAGCATTGCCGCCGGATGGTTGTGCTGATGTCGGCGGCGGGTGTGAAGTTAAGGAGCT
>JARGFI010000060.1 GCA_029210745.1 Desulfuromonadales bacterium | reverse complement strand
TTATTCGAGAGACAGAGAACGAAGTTTACAGTGGCTGGCTGTTCGGCCTGTATCCCGATACGCACGCCTATCAGCACCCGCGCTACAATTTTACTTTAATCGGTTATAAGCCGGCAGGCTAAAAAAGAGTTGACAATCGCCCGCGTTTGGGAGATAAAGCTCATCTTTGTGCGCCACTAGCTCAGCTGGATAGAGCGTCTGACTACGGATCAGAAGGCCGGGAGTTCGAATCTCTCGTGGCGCGCCATTAAAATCAAGGACTTAGCTCGATAACGAGCTAGGTCCTTTTTGCTTTCAGCGCCGGAGGGTCTGTGGCGGTTCCGATAACTTCTATCCGATAGGGGCGCCGATATCGCCACGCTGGAAGAAAATTTCACCAAGGCCCGGCAGTTTGATGAAAGAACTGCTCACCGGGAGGATACGGTTGATATGAAGGGACAACACAGAAAGCTGAATTAGTCGGTTGCGTTATTTTAGTTTTTGTCTATTATCTAAAATAATCGGCATGGCTATTCTATTTCCATAGGGGGTGCGGACGACATGAAGAACTTTCAGTCTGGTCAGTATGTCAAGCAGGGTTATTACCAAAGTTTTCAACCCAACCTTATCAACCGTCCCTGGCTCTTGGACGACGTGGCGTTGATTCAGCTGCTTGGACAGGCGGATCGCGAGCTGGGGCGGCTGGATATGTACTCGGAATATATCCCCAATATTGAACTGTTCATCAAAATGCACGTGCTGAAGGAGGCAACCCAGTCCAGCAAGATTGAAGGCACGCAGACCAACATGGAAGAGGCGCTCCTGGAAAAGGAGGATGTTGCTCTGGATAAGCGCGATGATTGGGAAGAAGTGCAGCATTACGTTGCCGCGATGAACAAGGCGATCGAACGGTTGCAGGCTCTGCCATTTTCGGCTCGTCTGATTAAGGAAACGCATAAAACCCTGCTGCAGGGGGTGCGCGGCAAGCACAAACTGCCGGGGGAGTTCAGAAAAAGCCAGAATTGGATCGGTGGCGCGACCATTGACGATGCGGTTTTTGTTCCGCCCATTTACACATCTGTCGTCGAGCTGATCGGCGACATTGAACTGTTTGTCCATAACCAGGAGCTACATTACCCGGAGTTGTTGAAAATTGCGCTGGTGCATTACCAATTTGAAACAATTCATCCGTTTCTGGATGGCAACGGCAGGGTTGGAAGACTGATGGTTACCCTGTATCTGGTCAGTAAAGGAATATTGAAACAGCCGGTCCTCTATCTTTCAGATTTTTTCGAACGCAATCGAACCCTGTACTATGACAATCTGATGCGAGTGAGGGAGAAAAACGACCTTCTGCGCTGGTATAAATTCTTCCTGGTGGGCGTTATCGAGACGGCCAAAAACAGTATCAAGACCTTTGACAATATCCTGAAACTCCAGAAGCAGGTTGAAGAACAGATCCAGACCCTTGGCAGCCGAACCGCCAATGCCCAGAAAATCCTTTACTCCCTTTATCAAAAGCCATTGGTAGATGCCGCCAAGGTTGGCAAAGTCGCGGCAATATCTCCAGCGTCGGCGTACAAGTTGATTGCCGATCTGGAACGATTCGGCATCCTGAAAGAGATTACTGGCGGCAAACGCGGAAAGCATTACTTATTCGACAGTTATCTGGACCTGTTCAGATAGCAGAAAGGCGTTATTTATGCCTTCAATAACTATCGTCCAACCCGACAGGGAAGCGAAGGCTACGGAAAGATCGTCGCCCGGCTGGAGAACCTCGCCGCGAAGTATGGTGCCCTGACCAGAAAGTCTGGCAACACCAAATCCCCTCTCAAGATTGTTTTATCAGTCACCCCCCTACGCCACCGGCAACCTTTCCGTTCAATTTAATCCAATAACAACTCCCCCCAAACACGATCTGAATATTTGAGTCCTAGCGTGATTCTGGCAGAGCAGGAGACTGAAAAGGAGTTATGGAGATGTATATTTCGATTCGCCAACGTTTGCAGTATGGCTCAGCAGTGTTGATTGTGTTAATCACTGCGCTCTGTGCGTTTAATGTCTGGAGTTCCGGACGCCTGACGCAGGCCAATGAAGCGATGTCCGGTGCGCTTGAATCAGCGGTCGCCGCAGAGGGAGAAGCGGCCAGGGTGACGAACTGGATTGCGCTTCTCGATCGGGTCAAGGCGCAGCAGGATGTGGCGGTGCGGCAGCTGGCCGAAGGGGTCATCGGCAACAGTCCTGCGGTGGCGCTCTATTTGACCGGGACGAACGATCCGTTGGCGACTTTGCTCGAAGATCCGGAACTTGACCGGCTATTGTCCTTCTCCGCCGCCGGAGCGCAGCAGCGATTCGAACTGGCGCAGTTGCGGGAGCAGCTGGTGGCGCTGGATGGAAAGATTCGGGCGACCTGGATGCCGCGTCATGGCGAATTACTTAATGATCTGAATGAACTGAAAAGATCGCTGCTCTACTGGAACCTGAAAATCACCAACATGATTTTTGTCCGCAGCTCCATCGGTGAACTTGTTTATGAGACGCTCGCCGATACCCCGCTGGAAGCCTTTCGCAGTGGCCCCCTCTTTCAACAGTACCAGCACGAATTTCCGCAACTCAAACAGGGGATCGAGCGTGCCGCCGCGACCAACCAGTCACTCTACGCCGCGACCAACCTTCTCGACAGCATGATGCTTGCCGGGAACTGGGACCAGGTGCGCAAACAATATCGTGACAATTTTCCGGCGATGATCAAGTCGATTGCCGTTGATATCGACCAGGTGCTGACCCTCGAAAATCAGAGCGTCGTGGCCCAGCGCCAAACCCTCGCCCTCCTCAATGGTGAACTGCGGAAGGCGAACCAGCAGTTGTTTGAGCTGCTGGCGAAATTGCGAACCGATCTGGGCAAGAGGCTGACCGAGACGGCGACTGCGGTTGCCGCTGCCACCCAGGCGTTGCAGGACAAGCGGGTCGCGGCCGCCGCGCTGGTGTCATCGGCGGGACGCACCAACATTGTGCTGTCGGTGCTGGTGATTCTGCTTGGCCTGATCGGCAGCGTGCTGCTGACGGGCGCAATTGTCCGCCCCCTGAATGTGGTGGTTAAAAAGATGGAGGACGTCGCTCGCGGTGAAGGGGATCTGACCCAGTCGATTAACATCACCGCCCGTCACGAGATGGGGACCCTGGCACAGCATTTCAACCTCTTTGTCGCCAAGCTGCGGGAGATTGTGCGCCGCTCGCGACAGCTGTTCGGTGATCTGCGCACAGCGGTCAACCATATTGAGACCGCCGCCGGAACCGTCCGCGCCGGAGCGTTGCGGGGGAATGAACTGCTCAAAGATGCCCATCAGCGCATGACCGGGGTTGATCAGGATTGCGTCAAGATCATGCGCAGCACCGAACAGCTGTTGAGTGCGTCGCGGGAAAGCTCGTCGGCCACGCTGGAGTTGAGCAGCGTTATTGAAGAGATTTCGGGGCAGACCGAAAAACTGTTCACGGTAGTTGAGGAAGTCACGTCATCGAATCAGGAAATGTCGGCGTCGAGCCATGAAATTGCCGTAAATATCGACCAGTTTGCGGCCAACATGAACCAGGTGCAGGGTTCGGTACAGGCGCTCGAAGTGCGAACCGTGCGGATCGAGGAGGCCGCCGAGCGGACCAGCGTTCAGGCCGAGCAGGCGTACCGGGATGCCCAGGCCGGACGCAAGGCGGTTGCGGCCTCGCTTGCCGGGGTTGAGACGCTCAATGAGATTGTTCGCCATGCCAGCGAAACGATGACCGAGCTGGGTGAAGAGTCGGAGGCCATCGGCAAGATTTTGCAGGTCATCGATGAGATCGCCGAACAGACCAGTCTGCTGGCATTGAACGCGACGATTATCGCCGCCCAGGCCGGTTCCCATGGCCGGGCATTCGAGGTCGTCGCCGGCGAGGTGCGCAACCTCGCTGATCGGACCGCCGTGTCTACCCGTGAAATTGCGACAATCGTCGGCAAGGTTCAGCGCGGCACCGTTGCCGCTGTCACGGCGATCGACGGTGGTCGCCAGCAGGTGGAACAGGAAGTTGCCCAGGCTCGCACGGCCGGGGAACGCCTGCGGGAGATTGAAGAGAGCTCCCAGCTTTCAGCCCAACAGGTCAAGGATATCGTCATCGCGGCGCGTGAGCAGGCGCAGGAAAGCAATCGAATTACCACAATCGTTGAAACCGCCAGCGGGATGTTGCAGCACATTGCCGCCAGCGTGCAGCAGCAGGGCACCGGTGTTCGGCAGACGGCACGAGCCTCGGAGCATATGCGCAATATTGCCCAGCAATTGCGCCGGGGAGCCGAGGAGCAGATGCTCGGCAGCCGGATGATGAGCCGCGGGATGGAGCAGATCAACCTGATGATCGAAGAGATCACCCAGGCGACCCACGCGCAGGCCGGGAGCAGTCGGCAGATGGTTGAGTTATTCGAGCAGTTGCGCGCAATTACGGTCACCAATAGCGACAGCTCTGGCGCACTGGAAGAGATCGTTGCGCGACTGGTCACCATGGCGGAAAGTCTCGAACAGGAACTTGGCAGTTTCAGCATTGACGCGGCGCGTCCTTCCGCCAGGATGGCTCTGCTGCGAGGTAAACGACAGCAGAACATCGTGTCGCAAGCGGCGGCCAATTCATAACGGGCTAACACGCCTCTCACTGGATTTTCATTTCCCCCCAATCACTCTCTAACAAAGTACCGTTATCCTCCAACGCAATTAACAAGATGGAGGAATGAGATGAATACGCACCATGCGTGTACCCCCTGCAACGAAACGCATCGACCAGGCGTTCACTGGAACTGCCCCTATTACTGCGGCGACAAGATCGACTGTCGTGCCGCAACCTCAACCAACTATCTCAATCGGCGCGTTCGCATGCGTTTCTGTCTGAGCGACAACTATGAAAACTGTGCCGTTTTTCTGGCCAAGGTGCTGCGCGGTGGTCACTGCGTCAAGGCACGCCGGGCAACAATCATCAGACCAACCCGGTTCGACAAATAACGCTGTCCAGCGGATGGCTATCATGAGGACGATGATCTTGGCGGTGGTCGCGAAGGTTATTTCTAACCGTAGGATTTTTTTCAAGGAGGCTCAAAACATGTTTGCAACATCACTCAAAAACCTTATTGCCACACTTTGCGGCGTTGCCCTGTGCCTGCCCCTGGCTGCCCAGGCCGGTGGCGTCACCTACCAGGATGGCGACAAATATCTCAAGATCGGCGGACGCATCCAGATGCAATATCATCATGACGATCCGGACGGTGCCTACGCAACGGATGAAATGTTTTTCCGCCGTTTACGCCCCTACATCGAGGGCAGCATCCATAAGGACTGGCTGGGTAAATTTCAGTGGGACATGGGCAAGGCCGAGGATGACAATGAGCTTGCGATCAAGGATGCCTATGTGCAGTACAAGGGGATCAAGGGCATGAAAGTTACCGTCGGTAATGCCAACTTCCCCTTCTCGCGGGAACTGCTGACCTCCTCGAAAACCCAGCAACTGGTCGAGCGGACCTTTGTTGGTGACCACAACTACGGTACCCCTGACCGCCAGCCGGGAGTGCACGTCACCGGCGCGGCGCTGGAGAAGAAGTTTGAGTACGCCGTGTCGCTCGCCAGTGCCTGTATCGACCCGGACGCCAAAAAACTTGATTTCGATACCCCGGTCAATCGCAATGACGACTTCAACGAGGGCTGGATCCTTGGCGGTCGCGTCGAATTTCACCCCCTCGGCCAAGTCAAAAAGGCGCAAGGCGATTTCAAACGCGAATTCAAGTTTTCGGTCGGCGCCGGCGCTTTTGCCTGGAACAATGATGACGATAACAGCAGTCACACCGTCGCCGGTGTTGATGACAGCAAAGGTAAAAAGCCGGACGTCGACAGTGTGACCGGTCTCGAACTGAGCGCTGCCCTGCGCGGTTTCGGGCTGTCGGTCGACGCCGAATATAACCGCTTCAGTGCCGAAACAGTTGACGGTGCCGTGACTTCAGGAATTTATAAACAGGGAGAAACGGACCTGACCAACTACGCACTTGAAGGCGGTTTCATGGTAATCCCCAGTCGGCTTGAGCTGGTCGCCGGTTATCAGGTGCAGGACGCCGACGGTTATGCCGAAAAATGGAACCGGACGTCGATCGGTGCCAACTGGTTCATCAAAAAGCAGGACATCAAACTCCAGCTCTCCTATCGTATGGGTGAAAATCTCAAGGGCAAAGACGGCAACGATGCCGACGAACTGTTCGTGCAGACCCAGTACGTATTCTAATCGATGTGGGCGGCGCGCCCGCCGCCCATAGTACCTGCCCTCCATTAAATTGAGTTGGCCGACCCGCAAGGGGTCGGCCTTTTTTTTGCGTCATGGTCACAAAATCGTGCCAACCAAATTCCAACCAAATCATAATCATTCGCTGACATCGGCAGATTAGTCTCAACCTGTCTACATCTTTCCCGGAGGAACAAATGAGCTACCTGATGTTAGTGCTATTGCTGGCCGTGCTGATTATTTACGGGCGGCTGAACTATCTGGCAAACAAACGCCTCGCGCGTGAACTGCAAGAGCTGGTGGACCTGTGAGGCTGTCCGGCCAGAGTGTTGCTCAGGCTGCTGATATCAATCGATTGGTTCATGTCCTGATCGTTGATAATGAAGAGGAGATTACCGATCTGGTATCGTTTGTGTTGCACCGGGAAGGGTTCCGGGTCAGTACGGCGAGCGATGGTCTCTCAGCCTGTCAACTGATCGGTCGGGAACGACCGGATTTGATACTGCTTGATGTGTTGATGCCGAAGCTCGACGGCTGGGAAATCTGCCGCATGATCCGCGCACTTCCCGATCAGGCGATGGCCACCCTGCCGATCATCATGTTGTCGGCGCTGAGCTCAATCGAAGCTCAGCTTAAAGGGTTGAATCTTGGTGCCAACAGCTACATGACCAAACCGTTCGTAATTTCAGCGCTGGTCGCAGAAGTTAACCGCTTTACCCGCAAGGAGCCGCTGCCGCCGGATTGCTCGGGAGCATCGATGTAATAAAAACGGCCTGCCTCGCAAATGAGGGCAGGCCGTTTGATTGTTTACCCCTCTCTGCTGCAGGGGCGGCTTTCAGCCGCGAAAACTTTGCTTGACATTGCAAGGCATTAGCGGCTGGGAAGCCTCTCCCACAGGGCAAGAAAAAGGTCGAATCAGAGGCCGTCCATCAACTCCCGCCGTTTGGGCGAGAAGCGAATCGCCATGATCCGCACCCCCATCAGGGCGACGACCAGCGCGATGGCCAGGGCGACCCGCTCGACCTCAACCTCGCGGTACCAGAACCCCATAATCTCGGTGATGACCACCACCAGGACGGTGTCAATGATGTAGGTGACCTTGACACGCCCTTCGCTGAAGTAGGCCTTGACCGTGCGGAACAGTTCCAGCACCGCCAGAACCATGAGCACGTTGACGACCAGTTCTTTCAGCGCCTCGTGCAGCCCCACTTCGTGGGACATTCGGCTGATGGCCGCGATCAGGTCAATCGCCGCAAGTCCGACGCCAAGGGCGATGCCCGCCAGCAGGACCAGCAGCAAAATACTGAGAATAGTTTGACAGATGGTTTCAACGCAGATGCCGGTGGCATCCTTGATCGTGTCCCGGTACATGAGGGAACCCCTTTGTTGCTGTGTTGCGATAAAAGATATGTTCCAAGCCTGAAGGGTGACAGACAATTATTGGTGGGGGATGTGGTTCGGGTGAGCTTCCGGTGAGATCGATCAGTTTTGAGGTGGCGACGTAACGCGTGGTTGAAGTTGTTCTGTTGTCCAAATCGAAATCGGGATCGAAATCGGGATCGAAATCGGGATCGGGAGGATCAAACGACTTACGGCAATGGCAAGAACGATTTCGATGGCGACTTCGATTGTTTCGCGACAGTTCATGAGGGAATTCCGGGAATCAATACGGGCGGTTCAGCTGGGCATTTATGCTCGGACCGTCTCCTAATCCACCGTGACCGTATGGGTTCGGGGTGCTGGCTCCACTTGAACTTTCGCCGTAAAATAGGCCACGGCAAGCACCGCACCATCCTTCAGGGCGGTTTCTACTTTCCATTCTCCTGCCCGGCCGCGGGGGTTGATATAACTGTAGGTGCGCCACCCTTCCTTACGCCCCCCGACCATCGGGAGCGGGACGACGCCGCTTGATTGCCAGTTGCCGAGCTGCTCATTCCATAACCACCACCGATGTTCGAGATCGACCGATATCTGGGCCGGAGCAAAAACCGCGCTCAGGTTATAGATTTTCTCCCCGTCCTTGAAATGAATGACATCGCCGCCGAAACCGAGGGCGCGCGACAATGACTGGCTTTCGGCCTGACACTGATATATGCCATCGGCGTTGGTGAAATCCTTGCAGATATAACTTTCTTTCAAAACCAGAGGAACCGGCGGAATGAGTTGAAACTGATAGAGGACCGCCAGCAGAGCAACCACCCCCAGGGCCGGGGTCATCTGGCGTAATTCCCTGAGATACTGTAATTTCTTAACTTCAGTAGACATATATTGGCGCTGCTTGGCGTAAGCAAAGGCGTGAATCGTGAAGACTACGGCCAGACTGAACAGACAACTCAGATAAAACCAGACCGGCTTGACGGAATGAACAAAATGAGGAATCAGAAAATTAAGATACATGGTGCCGCAGGTGGCGAACATCGTCCAGCTGAGGGTGCGACTGCGATACTTTTCAGCAATAAACTCGTTGGAAACCAGCATCAGGGCCAGAAATATCACCACCAGAAAGGTGTAGAGGGAACCGGAACTCTTGAAATAGAAGACGACCAGTGCGCTGAAAAGACCACCGAAAAAAAACTGGATCAGAAAGATGAACCAGTTCTGCCACCGGGGCTGGATCTCACGCACCAGTAAAATGAGGAGCAGACCGGCGCCCAAATAATAGGTGGTGAGAACCAGCAAGTCATAAAAAGAGACCACCTTCCCCATGGTCACCGAATCCCAGCTCACTCCGCAGATAAACGCGACGCCGGGCAAAAATCGCCGGATGGCGGTAAGCCGGGGTTCAAGTTGCTGGTATATGGTTTTGATTTCCATCGCAAACAGTCCAATCGCAGTGCGCTGTCAGGATAAAGAGTGTGGTGGTGACTTCAGCTTGCAGGCCGCTGCTGACCGTGTGAAGAACTGTCGAATGATTTCCATCGCGGGTGTCGTTTATCATTGCGGGACAAACGCTGATAATCAGCCACACTGATTCTATCAGACCCCGCTTCCAATTGATATGCGCGCTGGATTATCTGGTAAAACCGGCCCGACAATCCAGCCTTTGGTCCAGGACCAGAAAATTCCTGGCAAGTTGAGCAGGGCAAGACGCCTGCTCCCACTCGTGACCAAAATTCACGACCACCGGGCCACCATCGGTACAAACTCAATCAGCGCAGAATTTCCGAGGGAGCCCCACCGTTCAACACCAGAATCGGACTCCATACCGGATTTACAATTGTCGGCAATATGGGGAGCAACGAACGGCTCAACTATACCGTTCTTGGTGATAACGTGAATTTGGCGAGCCGCCTCGAAGGACTCAACAAGCACTACCAGACGGGCATTATCATCAGCCAGGCAACCTACCACTACGTCAGAAACCAGTTTATCACGCACCCCCTCGATCTTGTCGCCGTGCAGGAAAAATCAAGCGGAGTTCTTATCTACGAGCTGATGGGAGATGATGAGTCTGAAAACCAGGCCGAATTGTGCGTGATCAACCATTCCCAGAACGCCGGACAAAAATCGAAGCCGTAATGCAGGTTTTTGGCCTGCATGAAGACATTTGCGTCGAGCAGATACACCCGGTTACCCCCTTCCGAATTCACTTACTGCGCGATAAAAGGTCTCGGACTTTTTTATCCCGAGCAGACGGAACGCATCGCGAAACAAGGTCTGCCCTTCCAGGGTGCTGCCGATCACGGCCCGTACCAGGCGCTTGCTTGTCCGAGCGCCCAGAGTCCGGTAAAAGTCGCCGCCTCCCGAACCCCGCGTATCCAGCTGCCGCAACCGGTCAAGTTCCTCCCGGTGGGTTTGCCACAGGGTTTCCCGCTCAATTTCACCGAGGTCGTAAATACGCCTCAAGACAACCAGGGTGCTGACCTTGAAGTGCCGCGCCAGCCTTTGCATGGAATCGGTCAGCGACTCATCCGGACGATAGCGGGCGCGTATATCATCGAAGGGAACCAGTATTTCCGCCGCAACCGCATTGCACCAGCGTTCGACATGGATTTCCGGCCACCCAGCCACCTGACTGTCGGAAACGCCGCTTTCACCGATCCACAGATGCGCCAGTTCATGGACCAGGGTGAACATCTGCGCCGATTTACTGTCGGCGCCATTGACGAAAATGACCGGTGCCAGTGCGTCGACCAAAGCGAAGCCACGGAACTCCTCGGGGGAGAGCTTGCGATGACTGTTGCTGCCAACGATGCCGCTGATCATGACCAGCACACCGGAATCTTCCAATAAAGAAATCAGCTGCCGCAGCGCCTCGCCCCAGGTCGCAACTCCCTGCCGCTGAAAAAGGTCGAGTCCCATCAACTGACGCAGAGTCGCGGCCGTGGCGACGATATCGGCATCAACCGTTCCCTGACCGATCCAGGCAATCGGCTCCTCGTGATAGAGGCGGGCATAGTCGCGGTACCAGTCCTGCCGCTGCTGACAGAGATAGATGGTATCGAGCAGATCAGGGCTGGGTACGGGGCGCGCGTCGCCTCCCATGGTGCGCAAATCGGGAATGGGGAGCGAAACTTCAGGTGGTTTGGGTAGGAAGAAGAAGCCGATAGGCGTATGGGTGGCATGAGCAAAGGCTTCGAGCTGCTTCAGGGTCGGCGCAAGGCTGCCTTCGAACCAGTCGGACAATTTGGGAAACTTCGGCAATAAATCTCCCATATCCAGCCCGGCTCTTTGACCGGCCCATTGTAAAATTTCAGGATTGACTGCAACACGGTTCATGTCTTGCTCTCACTTACGTTGTCAGCTTCGCTTGATGCCCCCTCTCCCCGGCCCTCTCCCACGGAGGGGTGAGGGGGAAAATCTCTAACTGCCTTTTCTTGGCCCCCCTCCCTTAATGGGAGGGGTTGGGGGAGGGTACCCAGAGTAAAACCAAAATCGCTCCGACAAGGCAATACTAACAGATTTTCTCGGCCATACTCGGCTTAAAACGCCACCAGTTTCTCACCCAACTGATGCTTGAGGTTCCACTTTTTGGTGGTATCGACGGCGCGTTCCAGGCAGATGAAGATTTCGTCGCGGCCGTTCAGGGTGGCGACGGTGGCGTCGTTCAACTCCGGGTCGAGGCAAACCAGCGCGGTCTTGTGGCCGTCGGTCACGCGGTAGACGCTGTTGGCGGTGAACTCGGCCAGCGCTTCGCGGCTGTAACTGAGTTGGAAGCCATTTTTCAGCATCACCTCGTCAAAAATATCGGCCTCGTTGAACAGAGAATAGAGGGTCGCTTCCTTGTCGATGATGTACTGCTTGAGCAGGGCAATATTCTCCTCGGTGGTCTGCTCCGGGTCGGGCTGAAACTCGACGCGGGGGAAGTGGCTCTTGACCAGGCGGTAGGTTTTGAAGCCGGGCTGATAGGCTTCCTGCCCCTGTTCGAACAGCCCCTGTTGCTGTTTCTCGGTCTGTCCCTGGGCGATGCGGTCGATAACGCGCTTGTTACGTTCGATGGTGATGTCGGAGATTTTCTTGTAACCGGCCTTGAAGGCTTCGGATTTTTCGTCGGTCAATTCGGGGATCTGGACGAGGATGAACTTGCGGTTGCCGTTATCTTCGTTGTTCAGGTTCATGACGGCGTGACCGGTGGTGCCGGAGCCGGCGAAGAAATCGAGAATTAGATCGTTTGAATTTGTTGCCTGCTGGATTAACTCGCAGACCAAGCCAACTGGTTTAGGGAAATCCATTACACG
>JARGFI010000005.1 GCA_029210745.1 Desulfuromonadales bacterium | reverse complement strand
ATAAAACTGGCGTTATATCATACACTTGGTGGTTTACCTGAACCGGAGGTAACCCACAGATTCTGCGGATGAACCGATCTTCTTGACGGTCGTCTGGCGGGTTCAGGATTTTAAATACCTGATAAGTGTGGCACGCTCACTGAAGTACTGAATCGAGCAGCGCTTTTTTATCTTGTTCATACCGGGATTGATCAATTTCACCGCGTTCAAAGCGGCCGCGAAGAATCTGCAAGAGCTGTTCTGTTTCACGCTCTTCCTTTATGTCGGCGGCGCCCGTCGGGGTCGCTTGCCATTGCCCCATCAGCCGCAAACGTTCTGCTTCGGCCCGAATATCGACCAGATCCATCTTTAACTCGGCATTGCCGATCCAGTGGGTGTAGGCGGGGTTCTGATGATAAGCGCCCTTCACCGTGCGCGCAAAATCATATTTTTGCATTTTAAACAGCAATCGTTCGATGTGGGACGTATCCTCATAGAGCATCTGACTGTCGGTGACCAGTTCATGGCCACGCAGCGGGTGAGCCGGTCGCTCTTGTGGCGAAGGACTGAGCAACCCGGCGTCATTGAGCTCGCGCACGATTTTCACCGCCTGCGCGACAATCGCCCGACTCTGCTCACGAATTGCATCACCACTGGTCAACTCACGCCGGGCAAAAGCCGGAGCGTGGCACTCGCTACAGATGGCGACCATAAAATCACGGTTTTTGGCAGCATCGGCGGGAGGATAAAGTACCCCGCCCGGCGTCATCGTCAGACCACCGGAAACATTATGAGTTCCAGCGGGCATGTGACAGCGCTGACAATCGGGACCAACATCAGGTCCGGCACTGTTATTCAGCGCACCGTGCAGCGAACTCTGCCACATCTCCCATTGAGGATGGTCAGGACCCATGTGACATTTCGCGCAGATCGCCGGATCACGGGCGATTTTTCCATCGGTCAGATGATTGGTGTGACAGGTCGCACAGGACGATTCAACCAAATGACACCGATTACACCCCAGTTCGCCGATCTCGCTTGATTGCTTAAGAAAACGCGCGCAATGTACCTGCGAAACAGGGATATCACTCCCCTCTTCATGGCAGAAACGGCACTCCCGTTGGTCGCGTCGGGGCATATTACGCGTACACCCCCAGCCACTATGTAACCCCATCCCGTGGCGGCTACTCTGATGTTCATCCAACTGCTGCTCGTGGCAACGTCCGCACACCGTGGCCGTGACTTTTGCCTCCCCGGCAACAATCGCCTGGTGATCTTCACCATGGCAACCGGCGCAAAATACTTTATCAGCATGCGCACTGCCACGCCACTGCTTCACCGCGCCCGGCGTCTCTTTGGTGTGGCAAGGAATACAGTTTTCGTCAGCAGCACCAACGACAGACGACGCCATCATGGCAAACAAAACGATAATCAGCCGGGTCATTTATTTCTCCCATTGCAATGTGCGTTGGCGATACTCTTGGGGGGAGATCAAGCCTTTACCACGCCACGACCTGAGCACCCGTATTTTACTTTCAGCTTCGCTGGATACGGTCGCCGGAAGCTCTTCCACCAAACCATCGATCACCAACAGTTGTTTGCCTGCAACCAGCGCGACGCGCCCGCCAACAGGAGAAAAACGCGGGATAACCTGCGCCGAAAAGCGGGCGAACGGAAGCTTGTCGCGATAAAGGACATCATCGATGACCAGCCATTTTTCGCCCGCCGAAAGCGCGATCGAACGACCTGCTGATCGATACGCCAGCTCCGGGGTTTCGTTCCACACCGACTGGCGCAGAATGCTCCCCTGTCCGTCACCATAAAGAACGTCTTCCCCCTGATTGATGAATCGCCCGCTGTTCGCGGTGGACAATCGACCGGCAATGATCGTGTTCCGGGAGGTTCCAAGGGGGAGATGCACAAGCTGAAAATAGGCAGGAAACATCGGGGGTGCATTGATTTTCGAAAAAACAATCTCGTCCCCCCAGGGAGACAGATCGAAGAAAAAGAGCGAACTGTTTTTGTCAATCGCTTGCATATGAAAAGGACTGAGGGTTGTATCAACCAGAGGGACAACAACGGTGGCGGACAAATCACGCCACTCGACATATCCAGCCTGGAAACTCGTACCGAAACTGTAGTCCGTCATCAGCTCGTAGCTCGCCAGAATCCGGCCATCCTGCCGCCAGAAAAATTGACGGCAGGTGCCCTTGATCTCGGTTTTCGCAAGCTGGCGACCATTTAAATCAACGACACGCAACAGCGTTCCCTGCTTGGCGGGGGTCGCAAATACGACGGCTTCTCCGTCGGGTGCCCATGCCAGAGCGGTCAGCGTGGATTCATTGTTCAGGCGTTGTCGCGTCCCGCTGTCCGCGTCGATGATTGTCAAACCGCTATCATTCACCGCCAGTTGTGTGCCGTTATCCGCCCACGCCAGGGGGGAACCGGGAGTAATCGTCCCCAGCGTGCGGACTGACAACGGTGGCACCAGTGCTGTCACCGGAGGCTGCGCCGGGATGCAGGCAGTCAACCAGCAGACACTGAGTAATACGCCAAGCGGGAAACGAGGAATCGAGCGGAGGGGCAAAAAACTGTTTTTGGAATGATTCAAATTATTCACGACACTTCTCGGCAAGGTCAATGAGACGGTCCGCATCAAGGATGTTGATCGTCCGGCCATTCACTTCGATGACCGCGTCATCGGCAAGTTTGCGCAAGGTGCGCGACAACGTTTCGCCAACCGTCCCGAGATTCGACGCCAGCTGCGCTTTGGAGATCGGGAGCTGGACAACGGAGCACTCTTCACCCGCCAGTTCGAGTAGATAGTGGGCCAGGCGCGCGGGAACATCCTTGAACGTCAGCGATTCAATCTGCGTCGCGAATTGCCGCAGGAAGCGCGACAGCCCGGCGATCATATTCAATGCAATGCGCGGATTTGAAGACAACAGGGAAAGAAAGTCACGTTTGGGGAAAAACATCAGCCGCGACTTTTCAAGCGGTTCGGCATGAGCCGGATAAGCCCCGTCAGCAAAGATTGCCGCCTCGGCAAAGGTGTCGCCGGGATGAACGATATGAAGGATACGTTCCTTCCCCTCGGGGGACAGTTTATAGACCTTGACCTTGCCAGAGGCGACGACATAAAAGCCCCTGGCTTCCTCCCCTTCAGAGAACAGCAGATCCCCCCTGGGGTGTTCACGAATTATACAAACGCCCTGCAACGCAGCCAGATCAGCGTCATCCGTTCCGGCAAAGAGGGGGCATTTTTTCAGTAGCTCTTGCGTCGTCATGTGTATTCAACTCAACCGACAACTTGCTCTCGTGTGAAGACTGCCTTGAGCACCTGCCCCTGGGCGACGATATTCTCCTTAGCACCCTCCTGACGATCGACGAGGGTGACGATTCCGCAGACCTTGAGCCCCTCCGCTTCGGCCCGTTCAACGGCCTTGATCGATGAGCCCCCGGTGGTGGTGACATCTTCAACAATCACGACCCTGGACCCTGGCGGAAGATTTTTGCGTCCTTCGAGCCATTGCCCGGTTCCATGTCCCTTCGGTTCCTTGCGAATAATGAAGGCGTGAACCTCCTTCCCCTCCAGCGCGGCCGCAATCGAGGTCGCCGTGGCGATCGGATCGGCCCCCATGGTCAGCCCGCCGACGCCGTCAATATCATCACCGAAGGTTTTTACGATGTCCCAAAAGGCCTTGCCGACCAGCAATCCTCCACGCGCGTGGAGGGTGGTTTGCTTGCCGTCAAAATAAAAATTACTCTTCCGTCCTGAAGCCAGAGTCACTTCTCTCTCTTCGTAAGACAATTCGCGGATAATTGTCATCAATTCATTGCGTTCTGGATCATTCATCGAATCACTCCTCAATATCTATCAAAACGACTTGCATTTAGCGTTAAAACAAACCGAGTTGGCTGTCGGCTTTCAGGCGCGGGAATTTGACCGGATAATTACCATTAAAGCACGCATCACAATAACGCGTATCGCAGTCCAGCGGAACACCGGCAGCTTTCAGTAACCCTTCACGGGAAAGATAGCCAAGGGTGTCGGAGGTGATGTGACGGTTAATTTCGTCGACCGTATGTGAAGACGAAATCAACTCCTTGCGTGAGGGGGTGTCGATCCCGTAATAACAGGGGAAGGAGGTCGGCGGGCTGGAAACCCGCATGTGGACTTCTTTTGCCCCGGCCGCCCTGATCATCTTGATGATTTTGCGCGATGTCGTGCCGCGCACAATCGAATCATCAACAACAATCACGCGCTTGCCTTCAATCACCTCACGCACCGGATTCAGCTTCAGCTTTACACCAAAATGTCGAATCGTCTGCTGCGGTTCGATAAATGTCCGGCCAACGTAGTGGTTACGAATCAAGCCGAGTTCAAAGCGGATGCCGCTTTCCTCGGCAAAACCGATCGCTGCGGGGATGCCTGAGTCAGGCACGGCAATCACCACGTCAGCATCGACGGGATGTTCCCGTGCCAGCTGGCGACCAAACTCCTTACGCGTCGGATAAACCTGTTGACCAAAAATAATACTGTCAGGGCGAGCAAAGTAGATAAACTCAAAGATACAGGGGGTCGGGTTCACCCGTTTGAAAGGGAAATACGATTTAACGCCCCGCTTGGTCACAACAATCATCTCCCCCGGTTCGATCTCGCGAACAAACTCTGCTTCGATCAAATCGAAGGCGCAGGTCTCGGAGGCAACAACGTAGGCATTACCAAGACGCCCGAGGGCCAACGGTCGGAAACCGTTGGGGTCACGTACTGCAACCATCCGGGTCTCGGTCAGAAAGACAATACTGAAAGCGCCCTTGACCTGAGATAACGCTTCGGTAATCCGGTCTGCCAGGGAATCACTCTGCGCCTTGGCAATCAGATGCATCACGACTTCAGTGTCGGCGACCGTTGAAAAGATGGCGCCCTGCTTCTCCAGTTGATTGCGGATTTCTCGTGCATTGACCAGATTGCCGTTATGGGCGACAGCGATCCCGCCCCGGTGATAATCAACTTTAATCGGCTGACAGTTTCTGAAGTCGTTACCACCGGCGGTGGAATAGCGAACATGCCCGATGGCGCTCTTGCCGGGGAGTGTGGCAAAGATTGAATCGTCCTTGAAGACATCGGCGACAATCCCCAGCCCGCGATAGGAATAAAGGTCGGTGCCGTCGGAAGAAACAATCCCGCAACTCTCCTGCCCCCGATGTTGCAGGGCGTAAAGCCCGAGATAGGTCAGGTTTGCGGCTTCAGGGTGATCAAAAATACCGAACACCCCGCATTCATCATGAAACGTATCTTCCATGCAACGAGTCCCCTGTTGGTGCGTTCATGAACAAACGAACCTGAAGTTTAAAGTAATTCTGCGCGAATAAAGTTGATCGCATTCTGATAGAGCCACAACCCCATCCCTGCTTCGGGCAGCGCCTCATCGCGAGTCCAGCGGGGGTGATGGGTACGGTGCAGATACGCTTCCGGGTGCGGCATTAACCCGAACAGGCGACCGCTTTGGTCACACACCCCGGCAATCGCATGAACTGAACCGTTTGGATTGAGCGGATAGTCGAGAGTCGGTTCAGCGTAGTCAGCGGTGCAATATTTCAGCGGGATCAGATGCCGGGCCTCAATGGCGTCCAGCGTTGTCTCCCTGGCGACAACAAATTTTCCTTCACCGTGTCGCACCGGCAGATAAATCCCCCCGGCCAGGCCGCGCGTGTAGATGCACGGTGATTCGGGATCAAGTTTCAGATAAGTCCAGCGATCCTCAAAGCGCCCTGAATCATTAACCGTCAGGGTCGCACTTTGCGCGCCGTGGTCACCGTCAAGCGCCGGAAGGAGTCCCATTTTGACCATCAACTGAAAGCCGTTGCACACCCCCATGACCAATTTCCCGGCGGCAATAAAACGATTTACCTGATCGATCAGCTTCTCGTTACTGCCGACGATCGGGGCATGCAACAAACGATTGGCCCCCGCCTTGGCACTCCCCAGATCATCCCCGTCAAGAAATCCTCCGGCGAGATTGAGAAAATGATAGTCATCGAGGCAGGCGCGTCCGGCCAGCAGTTCTGCAACGTGAACGATATCGGCGACATCCGCTCCGGCCAGACGACAGGCATAGGCCACCTCGCGTTCGCAATTGGTGCCGTTTCCGGCAATAACAACCGCTCTGACTTCCTTCGCCATATTACAACTCCCTCAACGGCGCCTGCCACGCCTCTTTTAAATCGTCAATTCCGGCCTCAATCACACCCTCCCCGGCAAGCCCTTCGACGCGGAGCTTTCCGCCACTGACAACGGTGCCGATCAGCGCCCAAACCTGACCGGCAAAGAGCTGTTCAAAACGGTCACGATGCGCCGGGTGAACGGTCACCAGCAACCGACTTTGACTCTCTGAAAAGAGGATTCGATCATTGCGAGGCTCCCCGCCAAATGGCACCTGGGCGAGGTTCACTGTCATCCCGAACCCCCCTGCCGAGGCCGTTTCGGCCAGGGCAACGGCCAGCCCGCCATCAGACAAGTCGTGGCAACTGGCCACCAAACCTTCACGCTGTGCAATATTAAGGGTGCGGTAACGTGCCAGAGCTGTCGCTGCATCAACCTGTGGGACATTACTGCCAAGCTCGCCGCACAGGGCATAATATTCAGACCCCCCTAGCTCATCCGCCGTCGAGCCGAGCAGATAAACCAGATCATCGACACGTTTGGCATCCATGGTACACGCGGTCCGCACATCGTCAATCTTGCCAATGACCGAAAAGAGTACGGTCGGCGGAATCGAAATTTTGCTGGTGCCGATCTGATAATCATTCTTCATCGAATCCTTGCCGGAAATCAGCGGAACGCTGTAAGCGAGACAATAATCGTAGAGCGCCTGATTGGCGCGCACCAGCTGTGCGGCTTTATATTCACCGTCGGGGGTTTTGTCACTTTTGACCGGATCACACCAGCAGAAGTTATCCAGCCCGGCGACGTGATCGATATGACCACCGACCGCGACGTAATTACGCAACCCCTCATCGATAGCGCACGCCATCATGTGATAGGTATCGATATCGCTGTAACGCGGGCAAATTCCGTGAGCCACCACCGCCCCTTCAAACGAATCGAGCAGCGGACGAAAGACGGCTGCGTCGGAGGGCCCGTCATTAGCGACCCCGGTCAACGGTTTAACAACCGTCCCGGCCTGGACTTCGTGATCATAACGCCGGACCACCGCTTCTTTTGAGCAGATATTCAACCGACCGAGCAGCCGGCGGAGAACCTCGCTGAAATCTGCGGGGCAGTCGAGCTGCGGCTCAGACAATGTGGGCGGAGTCCATTTGGCCGGAATGATCAATTGCGGCACGCCATTGTGAAGAAACGCCATGTCGAGATAAGCAACGGTTTCACCGTGATAAAAAGCGTGAAAAAAACCGCTGTCGGTAAAGCAGCCGAGATCACTCGCCTCGACGTTCATCTCACGCGCCAGTTGAATAAAGCGCGCGAGATTCTCTGTCGGCACGGCCAGGGTCATCCGCTCCTGAGCTTCGGAAATGAGAATTTCCCACGGCTGTAAACCGGGATATTTCAGCGGGGCGCGGTCGAGATGGAGCTCACACCCGCCCGTATCCTCGCACATTTCACCGACCGAAGACGACAACCCCCCGGCACCATTGTCGGTGATGGCGTTGTACAGCCCGCGATCACGGGCAATCAGCAGAAAGTCGAACATCCGTCGCTGGGTGATCGGGTCACCGATCTGCACCGCCGTCACCGGCGACCCGGCGTGCAACTCTTCCGAGGAGAAGGTCGCACCGTGGATACCGTCCTTACCGATACGGCCCCCCACCATCACGATGCGGTCACCGACCAACGCCTTTTTTTCGTGACCGGGACGGCCGTTCAGTAACGCCGGCATCAGTGCTGCGGTACCACAATAGACCAGCGGTTTCCCGGCGAAGCGATCATCAAAAACGATCGAGCCATTGATCGTGGGGATCCCTGATTTATTCCCGCCATGTTCAACACCCTCTACCACCCCCTCAAAAATGCGGCGCGGGTGCAGCAACCGGGGGGGGAGTGGTTGCGCATAGAACGGCGAGGCGAAACAGAACACATCGGTATTGAAAATCAGGCGCGCGCCCATGCCGGTACCGAAGGGATCGCGATTAACGCCGACGATCCCGGTCAATGCGCCGCCGTAGGGATCAAGGGCGCTGGGTGAATTGTGCGTTTCGACCTTGAAGACCAGGCTCCAGTCGTCATTGAAACGAATCACCCCGGCGTTATCTTTGAAAACCGAGAGGCAGATATCGTCATCACCCTGCGCGGCGCGGATATCGCGAGTGGCCTTGACGATGAAACTTTTAAAGAGCGAGTCGATCGTTTGCCGCTGTCCCTGTTCATCCTCGTAGTCGATCCGCGCAGAAAAAATCTTGTGTTTGCAGTGTTCGCTCCAGGTCTGGGCGAGCACTTCCAGTTCAACATCGGTGAGCGCATCCAGGCCACATCGCGCGCGAACTTCACGTACAGCGGGATCAACGACGTACGCCTGAAGGGTTTTCATCTCTTGCAGATTAAGCGCCAGCATCCCGGCGCGGCTGATCTGCAGCAACTGTTCGTTGGAAACGGCAAGATCAAGCACACGAACCTGAGGGTGACCTTCGGTCACGACCTTCGGTACGCTCGCCGCTACCCCCCCCTGGGTAATAAATTCGTTCGGTGTCAGAATTGTCCAGCGCTGAATCAAACCGTTAGCAAGAAAATCGGCGGCCACACGTTCTGCCGCCGCCTTGTCGAGCGAACCTTTCAGCAGGTACTGGGTAGAGGTATAGACCCCTTCACCGTGTGCAAACGGCCGATTCGTCAGGTATTCGATCGCTTCACGCGCCGTGCGGCCAACATTGTCGGTAACACCGGGACGATAACCCACCTCGATCAATATATCAAAATCGGTGGCCAGGGGACGATTGATCGCGTATTCCTGAATCACCGGATCGGACAATGGACCGGCGGCAGCCGCAGCGATTGCCGCAGTGTCAAGTTCGGCATCAATCGTGTAAACATCGAGGGTTCGCACCTCCTGCAATGTAACGTTGAGGTGTTGCGCGATTTCCCGGCAAACGCGGTCACCTCGTGGGTCGCGAACGCCATCGCGCAAACCGACGACAACTCTCCAGATCATTTCTTCTCCTATGGAACCTTTGGTTGTGCAGGCCAACATCAACCCGCCTGTCAGCGATTAAATCTGCCGTAACGGTGCACGACCCATTCGCGACAGGGATGTCGCTCCCACAACAACGCAGTCCAGTCCCTGTGGGAGCGGCTTTCAGCCGCGAAGGGTGTTCTCTCTACTACCAAAGATTCGCGATAGTGGATGTCGCTCCTTGGCATGTTTGTACACTACTTGAGTCAGGGGCATAAGTAGATTCAGCCATGACTCACCTCGATGCAATCACGCTCCAGGGTGACACAGGCGGTCGGAAGATGCTGCGTCCCAACGATCAACGTGACCTGATGTGCGCCAGGCAGGATCGACCGTGCGGCCGATTCGGCCAATTGTGCGCAATTGTTTGTTTCGCTCAGATGCGCCAGAAAAACTGTTTCCAGCCCCTCCCAAAGCAATTCGGCAAGCAGCGCGGCGGAAGCTTCGTTCGACAAATGGCCGTGGCGGCTGCTGACACGTTGCTTCAACGGCCACGGATAAGGACCGTCGCGGAGCATGTCAAGATCGTGATTGAACTCAAGTATTAATGCGCGGCACTGGCGGAGACGATCACTCACCAGACGCGTCGCGATGCCAAGATCGGTCGCGATGCCGACTCGACCAGCGGGGGTATCAATCATAAATCCGACCGGAGCAACAGCGTCGTGAGTCGTCCGAAATGGTTCGACCCGACAATCGCCTATCGTAAAGCACTGATCATGGAATTCATGCAGCCGCTCAAGCCGACCGGGGCTCGGCAGCGCTGCCAGCGTTTCCGGGTGAATGAACACGTCCAGATTGAAGCGGCGCGCCAGTGGGCCAAGCCCACGACAATGATCCCGGTGCTCATGGGAAATCAGAACCGCTGTCAAATCCGCGGCATCGACTCCGATATGGTTTAATCTGGCGGTAATTTCTCTGGCGGACAGGCCGACATCGATCAGCAAACGCGTTGTTCCGCTCTCAATATAAACGGAATTACCCTTGCTTCCACTGGCCAGTAAACAGATATGCAAAAAAGCCTCTTGTTTTGTTTTCAAGCCCGGTCTTTATACCGGAAATCACTGCCCCGCGCAAGCAGTTTCATGGTTTCGGATCGCCTGAATTGACCGCCATTGACTGCGGTGAATCAAGCGGCAGAAGGATATGAAAAGCACTCCCAGGAAAGGTTTCCGTATTACAGCCGGGGCTCTCAACCCAGACTTCGCCGTCATGCATATCAACGATCCCTTTGACGATCGTCAACCCCAGTCCAGTCCCTTTCCCCTTGAAAGTGATCTGTCCGGTAAAATGTTCCTCAATCTTGCCTGCTTCATAAAATTTTTCAAAGATGTGCAACTGATCCTGCTCAGAGATGCCAATTCCGGAATCGGAAACAACGATTTCCACATACCGCGCCGGTTCACTGCCGAGGGTGATCACGTCAGGGTCAGCGGATCCGGCGAAAGGTTCACGCAGAGTACTGCGCACCTTGGTGGCAATCGTTATCCGGCCATCATCGGGGGTAAACTTGATGGCGTTGATCACCAGGTTATTGAGTGCCTGAACGATTCGATCAGGGTCGCAGGTCACCATCGGCAAATCATCAGCCAGGATCAGTTGAAGTTGCTGACTGCGCTTGCCAAGAAAGAGAGCAAGAGAATCACCAACATTCCTGGCCAGGGCATTGATATCGGTCCTTACCTTGCGCAACGTCAGATTACTGTCGTCAATCAGGGTCACATCAACCATGTCACGCACAATTGCCGCAAGCCGGTCACCGGCGTCAGCAATATGGCGGATCAGTGGTTTGATTTCATCGTCAAGGTGATCCGCCATCTCGTCGAGAATCAATTCAACATAACCATTTATCACTGTTAATGGGGTCTTCAGTTCATGAGAAGCCACTCCCAAAAATGAATCTTTCATTTCATTGAGCCGCCTTAATTCGGCTGCGCTCTTTTCCAGATTTTCCTTGATCTCGCGTTCGAGCGTAACATCACGGATAATCGCCTGTACCATCCGTTCCCCCTCCCCGCCGAATACCGTTGAGCCATAGAGCCAGCCAATGACCTGCGCACCGTCCTCGTCTCTGGTATAGCGCAATTCACTCTCAATCGGTTCTCCGCCAAGGACCTGTTGAAAAAGATGGTGCTGCTCCTCAATATCCTTTACCCCCAACATCTGCAGAAACGAATAAAAATTCATTCCTTCGGCGACATGCCGCTGAACCCGAAAAAATCGTTCCGCCGCCTTGTTGACCAAAACTATCCGGTCTACATCATCAACGACAACGATTGAATCACTGGCATCTTCGAGCAAGGAACGATACATCGCGCGACTGCGTGATAATTCGTTGCTGATCCGTGCCTGATGTTCATAACTGACCAAAAGCTCCTGATTGGTTGTTTCCAGCTGTGAGTAGCTTTCAGAAATTTTATCATCGCGACTCTGTAGTGATTCAGACATTTCCTGAATGACATGTGCCAGTTCAGAAAAATCACGGGTGGTCATCTCGGGCACCTTGATCCGGAAATTTCCGCCGGCAATTTCACGGGCCACCACGCAGAGGCGACTGATCGGACTGATAATGTCGCGTTTAACAAACAAAACAACGACACAAACGACGACAATCAATGCAATAGCGAGAATATAAAATGCGCGGATCAGCGCCTTGACCGTGCGTTGAACCAGAACTTCGTCAGGGAAACCGACCCTGATTCGCCCGGCGACAGATTTGTTGGCATCAAAAACAGGCTGGGAGACATCATAGACTTTCCCCCACTCTGGATGTTGCATGACCGCCGTCGTCTTAGTCAGGGCGAAGAGGTAGTGAAATTTTTTCAGGGAATCGATGGATTGATCGTTGGTATAAAAAAGTTCGCCGACATTATTTTCGATATAGCAATAGACAATATCCGGATCGTTATCAACCAGCGTCTTGCACTTGACATCGATCCCTTCTATATCTTCAATGTGAACACCTAAAGAAAGGACTTTTTCCAGAGATTGCTGCAAGCCCTGCGCAAGACTTTGACAGCGTAAGATAATACCGTCACGATAATCGCGCCGAAATCCCTCTACATTCAGTCCCGTATTGATCGCAATAGCGACAAGCAGGACCATGATTGCGAAAAGCAGAATACGCTTTTCCAGGGTTCTTTTCATGCGCACAACCTAAATAAAGATTATAAATCCTGCCACAATGAGCAGCGAGTTGGAACATGATCGCTTGAAAAATTGGCGGCCCCGGCGCGATTCGAACGCACGGCCCTTCGCTTAGGAGGCGAATGCTCTATCCAGCTGAGCTACGGGGCCGTGAGGTCAAAATTTCAACAGGCTGAAGACTTTACCATCAGGCAGACGCTTGCGTCCGTCAAGAAACTCCAGCTCGGCCATAAATGCACAGTCGACAATCTCGACGCCCAGTTCACCGACCAGATCGACCACCGCCGCCACCGTCCCTCCGGTGGCCAGCAGGTCATCAGCAATGATGATCCGGTCACCCGGTTTGAACGCATCGGCGTGAATTTCCAACGTATCGGTACCGTATTCAAGATCGTAGGTTTTACTGATCGTTTTGGATGGCAATTTGCCTGGCTTGCGCACCAGGGTGATGCCGGCACCGAGTTTATAGGCCAACGCAGCACCAAGAATGAATCCGCGCGCCTCAATGCCGACGATCTGGTCGATCCTCATTCCGACATAGCGATGAGCAATCAGATCGATCATCCGGTGGAAGCTGCGACTATCATTCAGCAGTGTCGTAATGTCCTTAAAAACAATCCCTTTTTTTGGAAAATCGGGGATGTCGCGGATAATGCTTTTCAATTCATCCATTGCAGTGGCTCCGTATCGATTATTGGGTCCCGTCAGCGTTGCTCTCGGCGACAATTTTTCTCAATTTTTCCAGACTCTTGGCCTCAATCTGACGAATTCGTTCACGGGTCACCCCAAAGCGGCGACCGATAGTATCAAGCGTCTCCGGCTCCCGGTCTTCGAGGCCGAAACGTAATGAAAGGATTTCCCGCTCGTTGTCCTGTAACGAATCGAGCCAGCGGCTGACATGAGCAAATTTATCGACATCTTCCAGTAACGTAGCGGGATTGATCAACGAGGTGTCCTCAATCGTATCGATCAGGCTGTAATCGTTATTTTCACCCATTGGGTGTTCAATCGAATAGGTTTTCTTGACCAGCACCATTAAGCGTCGAATATATGTCGGCTCGACCCCCATCATTTCGGCGGTCTCTTCAATCTCAGGTTCACGATTGAGGCTGTGCACCAGCTCGCGATTGATTTTAATAAATTTGTTAATGTCATCAGAAACATGCACCGGAAGACGGATGGTGCGACTCTGATTAACCAGTGCACGTTCAATCGATTGGCGGATCCACCAGGTCGCATAGGTCGAAAAACGACATTCCTTGCTCAATTTAAACCGCTCGACCGCCTTGATCAGACCGAGATTCCCTTCTTCAATCAAATCAAGAAAGGGTAACCCACGGTTCATGTAGCGCTTGGCGATTTTCACCACCAGCCGCAGATTCGATTCGATCATGCGATCACGCGCAGCCATATCTCCGGCAGCAATACCACGAGCAAGTTCCCGCTCTTCTTCCGCAGTCAATAAATTGGTCTTCTGAATCTCTTTCAGATAGAGTTTGATGGCATCGACCGAATGATCCTCCTCCACACTGTCAACAACCTTTTCGTCCTCGCTGTCGTCAGTGTCATCGTCCTCATCAGAGGATAATGCCCGGGGCTCTTCATCAATAACCAGTTCAGCTTCCTCGTCTGACTTATTACGATTCATTCCTTCCTCCAATAATTAAATGTCAACAGCAAAAAATCATGGTAAGTGAGACAGCGGATCAACCGCCTTTTTCCCCTGTCTGATCTCAAAGTGCAGTTTTGGTTCACCTCCACCTGGCGCCGCACCTGAGAGAGCAATGGGCCTTCCCTGCTCAACCATCGTACCGACCTGAACCAGGTTTTTCTGATTAAACCCGTAGACTGAATAAAAAGCGTTGCCATGTTTCAGGATGATCAGATTACCAAACCCCTTAATACCATCACCACTGTAAATCACCCGCCCCGAAGCAGCAGCATGGACCGGCGTTTCGGGGGGTGCTGAAATTTCAATCCCCTTACTCTGGGACTTTACGCCGGAGCCGAATTTTCGGATTACTTCCCCCTTGAGTGGCCAGGCAAATTTTCCTGCAGATGCGGGGACAACGGCATTCTTCCTTGTTTCATTTTCTCTGGAAGAAAACGAAGAGGGTTTTTTGTATGCTTCTTTCGGCGCTGGTCGGAGATCGGTTGCCGGAACATTTTTGACATTCGTCTTGCCAGGGATAAATATTCGTTCCCCAGGTTGCAACCGTTTAGGATCGTTAATACCATTGATCCGTGCCAGATAAATTTCGTTAATCCCGTAGTCACGACTGATGCGATAGAGGGTTTGCCCCTCCGCAACGGTGTGCCACACCCCTTTCGGGGCAATCGTGCAGGCAACGAGCAACAAAAAACTGAATCCGACAATCAGCAAACGCATAGTTATATAAATTCGTCCTCAACCAGAACAATGAAGATTATCGAGATTAACGCATTCTACAATGGACCGTCAACGGCTATCTGGTTCCTTCCGGGGTCAATGCAGTAGATATTTGATCACAACAAATCCGCCGATCAGCAGGACAACAAATACCAATGACAATAAATTGAAATAACGATCGATCAATTCACGCATCGGTGCCCCGAAACGACGAATCAAACCGGCAACAAGAAAAAACCGCAGTGACCGGCTGACCGCCGAAGCAACGAGAAAAACCGGAAAATTGACGTTGAAAACACCGGCACCAATAGTAATCACCTTATAGGGGATCGGTGAGAATCCGGCAGCAAAAACAACCCAGAAGTTATAACGCGTGAAATATTCCTGAACCTGAGAGAACACCTCACGATCAAAGCCGGGGATATAGCTGAAGAACCAGCCGGACACCAGATGCCAGAGCGCAAAACCAATCACATATCCGCCAATACCACCGAGGACTGACCCGATACTGGTCACCGCGGCATAATACCATGAACGGTGCGGCAATGACAGGCAAAGGGCCAGCATCAGGACATCCGGGGGAACCGGAAAAAAGGATGATTCCGCAAAGGCCAGCAAAAAGAGTGCGGGGACCGCATAAGCGGTTTCCGCCCAGGAGAGCACCCAGTTATAAAGACCACGCAAGTATTTCAAGAGTAATCACTTTCAGGCCAGCCATAGCGACCAATCAGCGGCACAAAACGACAACCGAGCAACGTTTCTTCGGTAAACGTAGCATTATCCGTACGTCGATACCGTTTGAGGACTTGATCGATTTGATCACCAACAGGAATGACCAGTCGACCGCCAATTTTTAGCTGATCAAGAAGATGACGAGGGGTCTCGGGGGATCCCGCAGTGACCATAATCGCATCAAAGGGCCGCTGCTCCTCCCAGCCGAACGTTCCATCACTGACTTGGAGATTGACACATGCAGCACCCACCAGGTCGAGAATGCGGCGGGCGCGGCGGGCCAGTTCAGGAATCCTTTCGACAGTGAAGACCTGATCGACGATTGTCGCCAGAACCGCTGCCTGATAGCCAGAGCCCGTACCAATTTCGAGAACTTTTTCAGTGCCCTGCAATTCCAGTGCGGCAGTCATGAAGGCAACCATAAAGGGTTGCGAAATGGTCTGTTTGGAACCGATCGGCAGCGGAGCATCGCTGTAGGCACGGGATTGAAAAGCTTCTTCAACAAAAAGATGGCGCGGCACCGACAACATCGCCGCGATGACCAACGGATCACTGATACCACGGAGACGAAGCTGCTGATCGACCATCAAACGACGGGCGACACTGAAGTTATTACTCATCCCCTGCCCCCTGTCTGCGGTAACCCGTGAACATTTTTTCCAGCCCCCAACTGTGCAACCGTTCAAATGAACGATAATTGGTCAAATCAAGGTGCAGCGGGGTTACGGAGACAAACCCTTCAGCCACGGCATTAAAGTCGGTGCCCTCAGTATTTTCGAAACCAGGATCACCACCACCGAGCCAATAATATTTACGTCCCCGGGGATCGAGCTTTTCAACCACCACGTCGCTGTAGAGACGTTTGCCCTGACGCGTCAAACGTAAACCCAACGGGTCACCCGGCGGAACATTGATATTCAGAAAAGTATCAGCAGGAAGTGTATGTGCCAGCACCTCACCCGCCAGCAAGGCAGCGACATCTGCTGCACGCGAAAAATCGACATCAATCCCAGGAGTTATCTGCAGCGAAACGGCCAGTGAGGGAACCCCCATCAACGTGGCCTCAAAGGCCGCTGCAACAGTCCCGGAATAGGTCATATCATCACCGAGGTTACTGCCGTGATTAATGCCGGAAACGACCAGATCGGGACGCCGGGGCAGAAGGCCATGAATGCCGAGATTGACACAATCGGTCGGGGTGCCATCAACGGCATAACGATCAGTCACCAGCAGTTCGGCACGAAGGGGAGAATGAAGCGTTAAGGAATGTCCGGCGGCGCTACGTTCACGGTCTGGAGCAACCACAACGACCCGACCCAGAGCTTCAAGACGCGTGGCCAGGGCGTTGATGCCGGGAGCACGAATACCGTCATCATTGGTAACCAGAATCAACAAGGGGATATCAACCGCTATTTACCATTATGTGGTGGCAGATCAAGAGTTCGACGCAGCCTGCGCAGATCGGCACAAACATCCTGAAGTAACTGGCGCTCGTGCGAAATGTCGAGCGAAAGATCGATTTTCTCGGTGGTGTCACGACCGGCAGAACGCAGCTGCTTTCTGGCCCCGGCAATGGTGAACCCCTGATGATATAACAGTTCTTTTAATGAAAGGGCAAGTTCTATGTCGCGGCGCTGATAGAGACGTTGCCGACTGCGACTTTTGGAAGGACGAAAGGAGCCAAATTCTGACTCCCAGTAGCGCAATACATGGGGTTTGACGCCCGTTATCTCGGCAACTTCACCGATCTTGAAATACAATTTATCAGGAATTTCAACGCTCATGAGCGACCGACTTCAGTCACTGGTCACTGGTCATTGATCATTGATTTAAGAACCTGACTCGGTTTGAACGTCAGGATTTTACGTGAAGTAATCTCAATTTCATCGCCTGTTTGCGGGTTGCGTCCCCGCCGGGAAGACTTTTCCTTGACCACGAAGTTGCCAAAACCGGCAACCTTGATTTTCTCACCATTTTCAAGAGTCGACTTGATCAGATCAAAAACCTGCTCAACAATTTCAGCGGACTCCTTCTTGGAAAAACCGGTCTTCAAATAAATATTTTCAATCAAATCCGCTTTAGTCATACAACCTCCCCGCAACTCAACTTCACAGGTTATTGAATTTACAGGATTTTATATAGCACAGGAAAATTGTCAAGGCAACATTTTTTAACGTATTTCTGCCTCAAGCTGCTGACACAGCTTATTAACCAGTTTTCCGTGCGCTGCATTAATTTCATCATCGGTCAATGTCTTCTCCACCGAGCGATAACTGACGCGAATGGCAACACTTTTTTTCCCCGCCGGGATTCCCTTGCCACAGTACAGATCAAAGATGACAACATCTTCGATATCACGAATTCTGGACTTCGCCACCACCTTGAGAATATCAGCTGCCGGCAGTATATCCGCCACCAGCAAAGCCGTATCACGCTGCAACACCGGGAAGCGCGACACCGGTTTGAAACCGGGGTGGTCACCCGTTCGGGAGATCAGCGCAGCCATATTCAGGTCGAGAATGATCACCGGCGTATCAATATCAAAATTCGCCAGCACGCGTGGATGAACTTCACCGAGGGTTCCCAACACGCTCTCTCCCGATCGCAGTGTACACGACTTGCCGGGATGCAAAAAAACATCACTTGCATCCCCCTGCCAGGTGACATCATTGATATGCAACGTTGCCAAAAGGTTTTCCAGTACCCCTTTTAGATCATAAAAATCGACGTCAGCGTCACCATTCGCCCAACCTTGCGGCTCACGACGTCCGCAAAGCGCCGCACAAAGACGCAGTTGTTCGGTCGGCAGCTCTGCACCGTGATGCGGATGAAACACCGGACGCAGTTCAAAGAGACGCAGATCAAGGGTTCGATAGGCCAGATTGCCGGCAACTGACTGCAGTACGCTCGGTACCAGTGAGGTGCGCATCACCGACTGCTCGTCAGTGAGAGGGTTCAGCACGTTAACAGTGGCGCGGCGCGGGTCGTCAGCGGGGAGTTGCACCTGATCCCAGCTCGCGGGGGAGACGAACGAATAGTTAATCAGCTCCGAATATCCGGCGGCCACAAAGTGGTCACGCGTCAGGTTCGCAAGTTTCCTGGAACGCGGCAGCAGTTGGCAGTCGGCCCTGCCGTTCGGCATACTCAGCGGGATATTATCATAACCGTTCAGGCGGACGACTTCTTCAATCAGATCAATCTCACGCTCCAGATCGTGACGGAAGTGCGGCACCGTGACCAAATAACGCTCCGGCCCGTCGCTGACCAGGGTCAAGCCGAGACTTTCGAGCATTTCACATACCTGACCGGCAGGCAGTTCTTCGCCCAGCACCTGGGTAATCTTCGCCAGCCGCAATGGAATTTCTCGCGACGGAATAACCTGCGGATAGACATCGATTGCTCCACGAGCAACCGTCCCTCCCGCCGTCGCAACAATCAACTGTGTCGCCCGGTCAAGTGCTACCAACAGGTTGGCAACATCTGTCCCGCGTTCGAAGCGATGCGATGATTCGCTGTGAATCCCCAGGCGTTTACTGGTGCGACGTACCGTCAGGGGATTAAAATAGGCACTTTCCAGCAGGATATCGGTCGTTACGTCCTTGACCTCTGAATTCAGCCCGCCCATGATTCCCGCCAGCGCCACCGGACCCGCGCCATCGCAAATCACCAGATCACTTGCAAGCAGCTTTCGCTCCTGTCCATCCAGTGTTGTGAATAGTTCACCGTCGCGGGCATGTTTGACCACAATCCGTTGGTCGCGAAGATGCATGAAATCGAAGGCATGCAGCGGTTGGCCAAGTTCCATCAAAATATAATTGGTCACATCGACAACATTATTGATCGAACGCATCCCCACCGATTCGATCCGTTGTGCCAACCACGCTGGTGACGGTCCGATTTTGACACCACGGATCAGTCGCGCGGCGTAACGCGGACAGTCCTCTGCGGCCTCAATCGTGACCGAGGTCTGCGCGAAGACCGGAGCTCCCTCTTCTGCTAAATCGAGCACCAGTGGCTTGAGTTTACCGCCAGTCATCGCCGCAACTTCGCGGGCAACTCCGAGTACACTGAGACAATCCGCACGATTCGGCGTCAGACCGAGTTCGTAGCGCGCATCTTTGATGCCGAGTGCACTGAAAACCGGTTCACCAAGGGTCAACCCGGCGGGCAGGATCATAATCCCGGCGGCATTATCGGCCAGCCCCAACTCTTTTTCCGAGCAGAGCATTCCCATTGAAACACAACCACGAATCTTTGATTTTTTAATCTTAAAGTCACCAGGCAGCACCGCACCGACCTGTGCCAGAGCCACCAGATCACCACTGCGATGATTGGTCGCACCACAGACCACCTGAACCTCTTCGCTGCCGGTGGCCACCCGGCAAAGCGTCAGCTTGTCGGCGTCGGGATGCGCTTCCACAGCCAGCAGCCGGGCAACAATCACCGCATCGAGTCCCTCGCCGAGAAGCTCAAGGTTGTCAACCTCCAGACCGGCCATGGTCAAACGGTGGCTTAGTTCAGTAGGGGCATAATTATAGTCAACAAAATCTTTCAACCAACTTCCGGTTACGATCATCTGTCGTTCTTTCTATCTGGGCAGCTTCAGAATTGTTTTAAAAAGCGCGTGTCATTCTCAAAGAAGAGGCGCAGGTCATTGACACCATACTTGAGCATGGCGATCCGCTCCAACCCCATACCGAAAGCAAAACCGCTATAAAGTTCAGGGTCGTAACCGACCGATTTGAATACTTCCGGGTCGATCATGCCGCTACCGAGAATTTCCAGCCAACCAGACTGGCCACAAACCCGGCAACCACCCCCGCCGCAGATGACACAGGCAATATCAACTTCAGCACTTGGCTCGGTAAAAGGGAAAAAAGAAGGGCGAAAACGAACCTTGACATTATCCCCGAAATAAGAGGTAACAAATGCGGTGAGTACACCTTTGAGATCGGCAAAAGAAATATCGCGATCAACCATAAAACCCTCAATCTGGTGAAACATCGGACTGTGGGTCAAATCAGAATCGCGACGATAGACGGTTCCCGGAGCAATAATGCGCACCGGCGGAGCCTGTTTGATCATGGTGCGGATCTGCACTGGTGACGTATGGGTGCGCAACACCACGTCATCGGTAATGTAAAAGGTATCCTGCATATCCCGCGCGGGATGATCCCTGGGGATATTCAGCGCTTCAAAATTATAGAAATCCTTTTCAACCTCCGGCCCTTCGGCAACACCGAAGCCAAGCGCGGCAAAGATCGCCACCAGCTCTTCCGTAACTATGGTAATCGGGTGTTTTGAGCCGCGCTCACCGCGACGTCCGGGGAGCGTTACGTCAATCTTTTCCCCTTGCAGCCGACGGTCAATCTCGGCGGCACGCGTCCTCTCCAGGCGCTCATGCAACAACGATTCAATTTCATCCTTGACGGTATTCGCCAGGGCACCGATCACCGGACGTTCAGCTGCGGAGAGCTGCCCCATCCCCTTCATGATTGCAGTCAGTTCCCCTTTTTTGCCGAGAAAACGGATTTTGATCTGTTGCAGCTCGGCTTCGCTTGCGACCGTCGAAATCAACTCCCGGGCGCTGTGCAGCATATTATCGAGTTTATCTTTCATCGCTCATCCATCGTATAAAATAGTGGAAAGCTGTCGGCTTCCGGGTACAACTTAAAAAAAAAGAGATGAGGACCGGCCTCATCTCTTTTCGCAGTCGATAGCTACTGCAGCTTGGCCTTGGCTTGAACGACCAACGCGCTGAAGCCACCGGGGTCGGAGACCGCCAGGTCGGCCATGATCTTGCGATCCAGCCCAATTTCGGCCAGTTTAAGGCCATGAACCAGACGGCTGTAGGACAATCCGTTGTCACGCGCCGCAGCATTGATCCGGGCGATCCAGAGTGCGCGGAAATCGCGCTTTTTCACTTTACGGTCACGATAGGCGTAGTTCCCTGCTCGATCAACCGCTTCCGTGGCGCTCCGAAACAATTTACTCCGTGCGCCGCGGTAACCTTTGGCTAACTTGAGAATCTTGTTTCTTCTGCGTCTCGCTTTAAACCCTCTTTTTACTCTCGGCATGTATAACTCCTTTACCGGTTAAGTGTCGGATCCGCGGGGGGAGACTTTATCCCTACGGTTCGCGATTCAGTTAATCCTTATCAGAGATAAGGAATTAACTGTCTGATGTTACTGGCATCAACAGCCGCGACCAAGGTTCCTTTACGCAAGTTACGCTTGCGCTTGGGAGATTTTTTGGTCAGGATGTGGCTGGTGAACGCCTTGTTGCGACGAATCTTGCCGGTACCGGTCTTACGAAACCGTTTAGCGGCGCCGCGATTGGTCTTGATTTTCGGCATGCAACCTCTCCTCTTGTTAATTTCGTCCACGCAGGACGTCGTACTACGACTATTTTTTAAGCGGGCTGATCATCATCGTCATGAAGCGACCGGACATACTCGGGAACGATTCGGGCTGAGCGATATCCTTGACCTCTTCGGCAACCCGCAGCAGAATCTTACGTCCAAACTCGGGATGCGTCACCTCACGGCCACGAAACATGATGGTCAGTTTGACTTTGTTCCCTTCCAAAAGAAACTTCCGCGCGTTTTTCAGTTTGTACTGGTAGTCATGCTCCTCGGTTTTGGGGCGCATCTTGACTTCTTTGATCTCAACCCGTGCGGTTTTCTTTTTCGCTTCCGCAGCGCGTTTACTCGCCTGGTACTTATACTTGCCGTAATCCATGATGCGACAAGCTGGCGGCACTGAGTTGGGGGCCACCTCAACGAGATCAAGTCCGCGTTCGGCAGCCGCCGCCAGCGCGGCTTCAATCGACAGCACACCGAGCATTTCGCCTTCGTCATCGATAACACGAACTTCCCGCGCACGAATATCACTATTAATGTTCGTTTCCTGCTTAGCTATGACGGCACCTCCTAATGATACTGTCGACACTCGTCCGCAACAAAGCGAACAAATTCATCCGTTGTCAGCGGCTCAAGGTTCTCCCCCGAACGATGACGCGGCGTTATTGTTCCATCGGCAACCTCTTGATTTCCGATCACCAACATATAGGGAACTTTCTCCATCTGGGCTTCACGAATCTTGAACCCCAGTTTTTCATTTCGCGCATCAAAACGCACCCGCACTCCAGCGGCGCGCAGATCATTATACACCTGCTTTGCGTATTCAGCCTGATCATCAGTGACATTGAGAATTATAGCCTGTACCGGAGAGATCCACAGAGGGAAACTACCGACATAATGTTCAATCAGCACCCCGATAAAACGTTCGACGGCGCCAAGGATAACCCGATGCAGCATGACTGGACGGTGTTTTTCGCCGTCGGAACCGATATACGTCAGATCAAAGCGCTCCGGCAGCGTGAAATCGCACTGGATTGTAGCACATTGCCATTCTCTGTCAAGAGCGTCCTTAAGCTTGACATCAATCTTCGGGCCGTAAAAAGCGCCATCTCCGGCGTTAATCTCATAAGGCAACCCGGTATCGTCGAGTGCTGCCTGGAGTGCTCTGGTGGCCCGCTCCCAATCTTCGTCGCTGCCGATCGATTTTTCCGGTCGAGTTGAGATTTCCATCTCGTACTCAAAACCAAAGATCGCCATGACATCGCGGACAAAGGAGAGCACCCCTTTAATCTCGCCATCAAGCTGTTCGGGGGTACAGAGGATATGTGCATCATCTTGAGTAAAGCCACGCACCCGCAATAATCCATGAAGCACGCCTGACTTCTCATGCCGGTGAACGGTGCCGAGTTCAAAATAACGTAGCGGCAAATCACGGTACGAACGGGTATGCGTCTTGTAAATCAACATATGCGCCAGGCAGTTCATCGGTTTGACGCCATAGCTCTGTTCGTCGATTTCAGT
Source organism: Desulfuromonadales bacterium (assembly GCA_029210745.1). GTDB lineage: Bacteria > Desulfobacterota > Desulfuromonadia > Desulfuromonadales > JAHYIW01 > JAHYIW01. Next base: position 59,975 of record JARGFI010000005.1, on the reverse strand, counting down.
AAAGTACATGTTTTCGCGATAATTGTCGTAATGACCGGAGGTCTTCCACAATTCGGTTTTAAGGAGTTGTGGCCCCATAACAATATCGTAACCGCGCTTGAGGTGTTCGCGCCGCTCAAAGTCTTCGAGCAAGGTCCGTAACAACGCACCTTTGGGATGCCAGATCACCAACCCGGCGCCGGCCTCTTCGCTGAAAGAAAAAAGATCGAGCTCCTTGCCGAGCTTGCGATGGTCGCGCTTACGTGCCTCTTCGAGCCGATCGAGGTGTTTTCTCAGCTCTTTCTTGTCAGTAAAAGCTGTCGCGTAAAGGCGCTGCAACATGGCATTTTTTTCACTGCCGCGCCAGTAAGCACCGGCCACGCTGGTCAGTTTAAAAGCCTTTAACTTGCCGGTCGAAGGCAGGTGCGGACCGCGACAAAGGTCGACAAAATCCCCTTGGCGATACAGCGAAACGGTTGCATTCGGTAGATCCTGAATCAACTCGACCTTGTAGTGCTCACCCAATGTCCGGAATAATTTAATGGCCTCATCGCGACCCATTTCCTCACGCGTAATCGGCAGGTCCGCCTTTGCCAACTCCGTCATTTTCGCTTCGATACGCTCAAAATCTGCGGGCGTAAAAGCGTGGGCTTCACAAAAGAAATCGTAATAGAAGCCATCTTTTATAGCCGGGCCGATAGTCACCTGGACCTCGTCCCCCCATAACAGCTTAACGGCGTGTGCCATTAAATGCGCCGCAGAGTGTCGAAAGATTTCAAGTCCGGCTGCCGAGTTGAGGGTAATCAGCTCAATTTTCGCATCACCGGACAACGGCCTGTACAGATCTGTCAATACGTCGTTGACCTGCGCGGCGACAGTCTGCCGAGCCAGGCCTTCGCTGATCGACAATGCGACATCATGTGCATTGCTTCCGGCAGGAAATTTTTTAATAGCGCCGTCCGGCAGGGTTATGCTGATTTCGGTCATCGTTCTTCCCGAATGAAAAGAGGCATCATCTAGATGCCTCAGGTTCTCACTGGTTGCAGTATATTAAATGGTAGGCACGGGCGGGATTGAACCGCCGACCCCTACCGTGTCAAGGTAGTGCTCTCCCACTGAGCTACGTGCCTGCAATCCGTAATGCCGGTAACTTTTAACAAAATGGCACCTCCCCTGTCAAGCACTTTTCGCGGCAGGAAACATTTTCTTTTATAAAAAAAACAAGCAGTTGCCCAAATTGAGCAGCGTATAATCACGCATCGCGGTAACGTTACTTCTGCGCTGTCCGGCACGCATCGAGGAAATAGATCAACACCTCATGGTCCCGTTCATAAGTCTCAACGAATTCGACCCCGGCATTGACATTCCCATCTTCATTCACGGTCACCCGCATCACCCGCCCGATCATTTCAATGACATCATCTTCGACCGCAACGCTGACGCAAATTCGCTGCCCGACTTCAAGGCGTGCCGGAGTCTCAATCAAGATTCCGGTTTCACTGACATTCAAAGTCCGTCCCATCTCTCGACCGACGATCGTATCCGATTCGTCCATAACCACCAGATCAAGCAGGTTGAGGGTGTCTTTACGCTCGCTCACTCGATGGTCTTCCGACATGTTGACCTCCCTTAAAACCGGGTTACTCCAACTCACTTTCAATTCGGATAAAACGACTTTGTTCCTTGATCACCGCTAATTTGTCGATTTCGGCCAAGGCTTTGACAATGTGATCTTCCATCGCTTCGTGGGTCAGAACAACGATCGGCACTGCGCCGCCAACTTGACGTTCAGGCTGAATCATTGAGGCGATACTGATGTGGTGATTACCCAGAATAGTGGAAATCTGGGCCAGCACACCGGGTTGATCATTGGCAGCAAAACGCAGGTAATACTGTGTCACAATCTCTGCCATCGGCTTGATCGCCAGTTGCGAAACCTTGTCGGCACAATAAGCCATTGCCGGAGTCCGCACCCCCTTCCCGCCAAGTTGCATGTTGCGCGCAATCGCCATCACATCACCCATAACCGCACTGGCGGTTGCTTCCATTCCCGCGCCATAGCCAATTTGCATCGATGGGCCGACAAAGTCGCCGACCAGACGTACGGCATTGAAAACACCTTCAACATCAGCCAGGGGGTGATAAAGAGGAATCATCGTCGGATGAACGCGCGCCTCAATGCTATCTCCATCACGTTTGCCGATCGCCAGTAATTTGATCTTGTAACCGAACTGTTCAGCAAACTGGATATCAAGAGACGAGATATTGCCGATCCCTTCAGTGGAAATATCAGCAAAGTTCACTCTGGTGCCGAAACAGATAGAGAGCAGAATCGCCAGCTTGTGCGCAGCGTCAATCCCCTCCACATCAAAAGTCGGATCAGCTTCGGCATAACCAAGGTCTTGCGCAGCTTTGAGCACATCCGCAAAATCGTCGCCAGCCTGGGTCATGCGGGTCAGAATGTAGTTACAGGTGCCGTTAAGAATACCAAGTACACTGCTAAACTGATTAGCACAGAGGTTTTCCTTGATCGATGAGATGATCGGAATCCCCCCGGCAACGGCGGCCTCAAAATAAACATCGACCCCTTGTTTGGACGCGGCGGCAAAAATTTCTTCGCCGTGTACCGCCAACAATGCCTTATTGGCGGTGACCACATGCTTGCCGTTGGCAATCGCCTTGAGGACAAAGGTCCGCGCCGGTTCATAACCACCGATCAGCTCGATCACAATATCAATTTCGGGGTTGGCAAGGATTTCCTCGACATCGGTCGTCAACTGCCCCGGCGCTACACTTACGCCGCGCTCTGTCGTAATATCAAGATCAGCGATTTTAACCAGTTCAAGTTGTGCCCCGAGCCGGTCGGCGATGACTGGCCCGTTGTGTTGAAAAACTTTGACCACTCCGGCACCAATGGTTCCGAAGCCGATAAGTCCTGCTTTAATCTGTTTCATTACACGACCCTTCACTGCATGTGTCATGGTTTGGAGCGACCCTTGGAAATCTTGTCGAGAATGCCGTTAACGAAGCCGGGAGTTTCCTTGGTGCCGAAGCGCTTGCCAATTTCGATCGCCTCATTGATCGACACACTGACCGGAATGTCGTCACAATAGAGCAGCTCATAGGTTCCCAGACGCAACAGCGCCAGATCGACCCGCGCCATCCGCTGCAAAGTCCAGTTCGACGCCGCCCGCTCAATCGCTGCGTCAATCTTCTCCAGATGTTCGACAACTCCGCGCACCAGCTGCTCGGCAAAATCACGGACATCACCAGAAATTTCCTCGTCGAAGCTGTCCACCGCTTCGCCAAGCACATCGTTGTCAAAACGAAAACTGCGCCAGAAGTCCGCCAGCGCCTGTTCCGGGGTGATGACCAGATCATGTAAACCGAAGAGAACCTTGAGTGCCAGTTCCCGACCGTAACGTCGCACGCCCTGGGACATCAGTCAATGCGCCCGAGCAGATCAACCATTTCAATGGCAGCAAGTGCGGCATCGAAGCCTTTATTGCCGGCTTTGGTGCCGGCGCGTTCGATGGCCTGCTCGATATTGTCGGTGGTCAACACTCCGAACGAAACCGGCAGTCCGGCATCAAGGCTGACTGCGGCGATCCCTTTGGAGACCTCGGCACTGACGTAGTCGAAATGCGGAGTGGCACCACGGATGACCGCACCAAGGCAGATCAGGGCATCAAAGCGACCGGTCGCAGCCATTTTCTTGGACACCAGCGGTATTTCATATGCTCCTGGAACCCTGACAATTTCGATCGTCGTGCCATCCGCACCATGACGAACCAAAGCGTCAATCGCCCCTTCGACCAGACGCTCGGCGATAAATCCGTTGAAACGACTGACAATGATCCCGAATTTCTTGCCACTGGCGTTAAGCTGTCCTTCAATTGTTTTATGCATAGGAGTCTCCCTTGCTAAAGCACATCACAGGTTTTCGAATATATGTCCCATTTTCGCTTTTTTTGTCTCAAGATAGTTGCGATTATTTTTGTTTGCGGCAATTTCGATCGGAACCCGCTCAACAATTTCAAGTCCGTAGCCTTCGAGACCAACAATTTTTTTCGGGTTATTGGTCATCAGACGTAATTTGCGTACCCCGAGGTCGTTCAGGATTTGCGCACCGACACCATAATCACGCAAATCTGCCTTGAATCCCAACTCTTCATTGGCCTCGACCGTATCATGGCCATGATCCTGCAGCGCATAAGCTTTGATTTTATTGATTAAACCGATGCCGCGCCCTTCCTGACGCATATACAGAATCACACCCGCCCCGGCCTCATCAATCTGCGCCATCGCGGCGTGCAGCTGATCGCCACAATCACAGCGCATGGAACCAAAGACATCTCCGGTCAGACATTCGGAATGTACCCGCACCAGAACGGGCTTTTCAGGATCAATCTGACCTTTGATCAAAGCAATATGGTTGGCCTGATCGACATCGTTCTCATAAATAATGGCGTGAAAATCACCACCGAACAGCGTCGGCAGGGTCGTTTCAGCGGCGCGCCTCACCAGCAGTTCGGTACGCATCCGGTAGGCAACCAGATCGGCGACACTGACAATTTTGAGTCCGTGCTTTGCAGCAAAAACCTTCAGTTGCGGCATGCGCGCCATGGTGCCATCAACATTCATGATTTCGCAGATAACCCCGGCCGGCTTAAGTCCCGCCAGTCGCGCCAGATCGACCGAACCCTCAGTCTGTCCGGTCCGCACCAGCACCCCGCCCTTCTTTGCCCGCAGCGGAAAAACATGGCCGGGACGTGCAAGATCCGCGGCGGTTGATTCGTCGTCAACGGCAACCTTGATCGTCTGTGCTCGATCAGCGGCGGAGATCCCGGTGGTGACACCACGTTTGGCCTCGATAGAAACGGTGAAAGCCGTTCCAAACGACGAGGTATTGTCCCTTACCATCATCGGCAGGGCCAAATGATCCGCACGGTCTTCAGTCATTGACAGACAGATCAGGCCGCACCCCTCGCGCGCCATAAAAGCGATTGCTTCGGGAGTAACCAGCTCCGCAGCCATCACCAGGTCACCCTCATTTTCACGATCCTCATCATCGACCAGGATCACCATCTTTCCCTGGCGCATGTCTTCGACTGCTGCTTCAATACTTTTTATGGGCATTACAGACAACCTTTAGTCGTTAGAATAATAATACGTTTGTACAACAATTATACAAAACCATGTCGCGCGAGAAAATCGAGATCGACGCTGTTACGAACGGTAGCATCTTTCCCCAACAAACGCGCAACATATTTGCCGATCAGGTCGGTCTCGATATTCACTGCATCACCGACCCGGCGTTCACGCAGTGCGGTGTGCGCGAGGGTGTGGGGAATAATCATCACCGTAAAGTCGCTTTCCCCGACACTATTGACCGTCAGACTGATGCCATCAATGGTGATCGACCCTTTTGCCACCACCAGCCGGTTCAACTCTGCTGTAAAATGAAAAGCAAAGAGCACCGCGTTGGCGCGCTCCTCACGGCGGACTACGGTGGCCAGACCATCGACATGACCGGACACCAGGTGCCCGCCGAGACGTGACGACAGTTGCAGGGCCCGCTCCAGATTCACTGGTTGCCCCGGATGCAACTGTTCCAGTGTGGTTCGCTGCCAGGTTTCAGGAGAAACATCGGCCACGAAACGTCCCCCTCCAAACTCAACAACGGTCAAACACACACCGTTAACAGCGATACTTTCGCCGCGTTGAAATGACGTCATCGGCAGTGCGGTGGCAACAACCAGCTGTAACCGCTGCGCCCCTTTACGCCACTCAACAGCACTGCCAAGATCTTCGATCAGTCCGGTAAACATGACGTCAACTCTCCATCAACCAGAATATCTGTGCCAAATCGCCGGGTACGAACATGACGTAAGGCAATGGCGTCGGCCATCAATTCCTTGCCCGCTCCGGCAAAAAGTCCAGGGCCGTCGCCGCCGATAATTTTGGGAGCGATAAACAGCAGCAGGCGGTCAATCAGGTTTTCCGCCAACAACGCCGAATTAAGTGTCCGCCCCCCCTCTACCAGCAGACTCATCACCCCTCGTTGACCGAGCAAGCACAACAGCGCAGGGAGATCAACCCGTCCCTGACACGCCGTCAAAATCGCGACTTCTGCGCCCCGTGCCTTTAGCTGTCGCACCTTATCAGCGGGCGCAACGCTGGTTGTGGCGATCAGCACCCCGGCGGTCGAGTTTTGCGTAATGACCAGCGCATCGGCGGGTGTCCGCAGTCGCGAATCAACGATTACCCGCAGCGGATCGCGCCCACCACGAATACCCCGTACATTGAGGAGCGGGTTGTCGTGTAACACCGTACCGCTGCCGACCATGATTGCGTCGCACTGATCGCGTAAACGATGGACAAAACGGCGGCTTTTCGCGTTCGATACCCAGCGTGAATCGCCGCTGGTGGTGGCTATCTTGCCATCAAGGGTGACCGCTGACTTGACCATCACGTAAGGCGAACCTGTGGTCACCAGTTTGGCAAAGGGGAGCAGCAAACGACGGCACTCGTCAGCTAAAATACCTGTTTCGACCGCAATCCCCGCCGCACGTAACCGATCAATTCCGCGCCCGGCGACGCGGGGGTTCGGATCCTGACAACCAATCAGTACGCGGCTGACGCCAGCGGCAATCAGCTCATCGGCACAGGGGCCGGTGAGCCCCTGATGCGAGCAGGGCTCCAAGGTAACATAGAGCGTTGCCCCGCACGCTTCGTACCCCGCAGCACGTAGCGCAAAAATTTCGGCATGTGCTTCACCGGCGCGTGGATGAAAGCCACGCCCGATGATTTTGTCGTCACGCACCAGCACCGCGCCGACCGGCGGATTCGGCATGGTTCGCCCGATACCGCGTCGCGCCTGGCGCAATGCTTCACGCATATATTTCGTATCCGACGTCATCAGAGCCATCGCTTCGGTAAAATTACGCCTGACCTCCTCGCGACAGAATCTCCGTCAATTCAGACATGAATTCGTTAATATCCTTGAACTGACGATAAACTGAAGCAAAACGGACGTAAGCGACTTCGTCGATGTCGTGCAAAGCCGCCATGACAGCTTCGCCAATCCGCGTCGAAGCAACCTCTTTTTCGCCCATCTCCTGCAATGCAAACTCAAGTCGATCGACGGCCTTTTCGATAGTAGCAATCGAAACTGGCCGTTTTTCACAGGCACGTTGCATGCCACTGATAATTTTAAAACGGTCAAACACCTCGCGGCGTCCGTCTTTTTTCACCACCAACGGCAACGTCTCTTCGATACGTTCATAGGTTGTGAAACGTTTTTCACAGGCGATACATTCACGGCGGCGGCGGATATTATTCCCTTCCTTGCCTAAACGTGAATCGACAACCCGGGTATCAGGATTTGAACAAAACGGGCATTTCATCAGACTTCTCCACCGTCGGCGGAATCTTTTACAAACTGTTCAACACGGACCCCGGCTTCAATCAACATTTCTGCAGCAAGCTGATCCGGGTACCCGTCAAGATAAAAAATCCGTTTAACTCCCGCGTTGATCAGCATTTTGGCGCAGATGATACAGGGGGAGTTTGTGCAATAGAGACTCGCACCACTGATATTGACACCATGCTTGGCGGCCTGAATAATCGCATTCTGCTCCGCATGCAAGCCACGGCAAAGTTCGTGACGCTCGCCCGAGGGGACATTCAGCTGATCGCGCAGACAACCGACCACGGAACAATGGGTGATCCCGGAGGGGGTGCCATTATAACCGGTGGCAAGGATATTGCGATCCTTGACCAGCACGGCGCCGACCCGACGCCGCAAACAGGTGGAACGACGCGCCACCAGCCGTGAGATATCAATAAAATATTCGTCCCAGGACGGTCGCTCGTGCAGCATTATTTCAAACGCTGGGCATAAAGAGGAAAACGCTGGCAGAGCGCGCGAATTTCCTCACGAATTTTTTCCAGTTCAGCGCTATCCTCGACATCAGCAAGCGCCCGTTCAATCCATCCCGCAACCTGCTCCATCTCCGCCTCTTTCAGTCCCCGGGTGGTGGTTGCGGGGGTTCCGATGCGAAAACCACTGGTCACAAACGGCGACCGGGTATCAAACGGCACCGCGTTCTTGTTGACGGTAATCCCGGCTTTCTCCAGTGTCTCTTCAGCAACTTTGCCGGTCAGCTCAGTACCGCTCAAGTCAACCAGCAGTAAATGATTATCCGTACCACCGGAGACAAGGTTGAAGCCACGTCGGGTGAGCCCGTCAGCCAATGCCTGGGCATTGTTGACGACCTGCCGGGCATAAACCTTGAACTCTGGCGACAAAACCTCCTTGAAAGCGACCGCCTTGGCAGCAATAACGTGCATCAACGGTCCGCCCTGAATACCGGGAAAGATATTACTGTTGAGTTTTTTGGCATATTCCTCACGACAAAGGATCATCCCGCCACGCGGACCACGCAAGGTTTTATGCGTTGTTGTGGTCACAAATTCTGCATAAGGGACCGGATTGGGGTGAACCCCGGCGGCGACCAGTCCGGCGATGTGAGCCATATCGACCATCACCAGGGCACCGCATCTGTCAGCAATCCGTCGAAATGCCGGGACATCGATCTCGCGAGGATAGGCACTGGCACCGACCACGATCAACTTTGGCTTGTGCTCCAGCGCCAGACGCTCAACTTCATCATAATCGATAAATCCGGTTTCTTTATCAACTCCATAGGCAACGATATTGAACAATTTTCCGGAGAAGTTGACCGGCGATCCGTGGGTCAGATGCCCGCCATGGGCAAGGTTCATTCCCAGTACCGTATCACCCGGCTCACAAACGGTAAAGTAAACGGCCATATTGGCCTGCGACCCGGAGTGGGGCTGGACGTTAACGTGTTCGGCCCCGAAAATTTCCTTGGCGCGGTCGATGGCCAGTTGTTCGGCAACATCGACAAATTCACATCCCCCATAGTAACGCTTGCCCGGATATCCCTCGGCGTATTTGTTGGTCAACACCGAACCTTGTGCTTCAAGCACATTCTCGCTGACAAAGTTTTCCGACGCGATAAATTCCAGGCTATATTCCTGGCGTCTGGTTTCTTGTTGAATCGCATTCGCGATCTCGGGGTCAAAAAGACCAAGGTCTGCGGCCATTGAAGTTTCCTCCAGATGATGAACGATAAAATGACTTGGGCAGGCTTTTGCCTGCCCAATATGGAGATTTACTAAAACTTTCCTGAGCGGATTTCGTTCTCGATACGTGCGATTTTATCGAGGCGACGCTGATGACGATCCCCGGCAAAATCGGTATCAAGCCAGGTCGCTAAAATTGCACGTGCGGCCTCTGGCTGAAGAACTCTTCCCCCCAGAACAATGATGTTGGCGTTATTGTGTTCTTTCGCCATTTGAGCCGTAAAAGGGTCGTGTACCAGCGCGGCGCGCACGCCGGGAAACTTGTTGGCAACAATCGACATACCGATCCCGGTGCCACAGATCAGAACCCCCTGCTGCGCCGTGCCGGTCGCAACTGCGCGAGCAACATGTTCGCCAAAGTCGGGGTAGTCTACCGAGGCGTTATTGTCAGTACCGAGATCAGTAAAGGCAATCTGGCGCTCAACAAGCAACTCCTTGATAACCTCTTTAAGTTCCAGCCCACCGTGATCACTGCCAATAACCAGCATCAATTAAACCTTCCGGAAAACCAGCGTGGCGTTGGTTCCGCCAAAACCAAGAGAGTTGGACATCGCCACTTTAACCGCTACCTGCCGGGCGATTTTTGGCACATAGTCAAGATCACATTCAGGCGAAGGATTGTCGAGATTGATCGTCGGCGGAACGGCGCCCCGATCGATAGCCAGCAATGAGTAAACCGCTTCGAGCCCTCCGGCCGCGCCAAGGGCGTGTCCGGTCATACTCTTGGTCGAACTGATCATGACCTTGCGCGCATGATCTCCCAGCACTGTCTTGATCGCCATCGTTTCATAGAGATCGTTAAATGGCGTCGATGTTCCGTGTGCATTGATGTAATCAACCTCCTGCGGGGCAATGCCAGCCCCCTTGAGAGCCATCTTCATACAGCGTGCCGCCCCTTCTCCATTCGGTGCGGGGGTCGTCAGATGATAGGCATCAGAGGTCAGTCCATAGCCACAAATTTCACCATAAATTTTTGCGCCACGGGCCTTGGCCGAGGTATATTCTTCAAGGATCAGGATCCCGGCACCTTCCGACATGACAAAGCCATCACGATCACGATCAAAGGGACGACTGGCGGCAGTCGGATCATCATTACGCGAAGACAATGCCTTCATGACACTGAATCCGGCAATGCCCAGGGGCGTAATCGTCGCTTCGGTTCCCCCGGCAAACATCATGTCAACATCACCACGTTTAATCATGTGGTAGGCATCGCCAATCGAATGGGTACCGGTCGCACAGGCTGATACCGATGAAAGATTCGGCCCCTTGGCACCAAAACGGATTGAAATCATTCCCGGAGCAAGATTGATAATGACCATCGGGATAAAGAAAGGGGAAACTTTTTTATAGCCGCGTTCGGTCAAAGCTGTGTGATACTGCTCGATCGCCGGCAGCCCGCCGAGACCGGCGCCAACCAGCACACCGACTCGTTCTGCGTTATCATCGGTAATAACATATCCGGAATCCTGCAAGGCCATTTCACTGGCAGCCAATGCAAAATGGATAAACCGATCCATTTTTTTGATTTCTTTTTTTTCAACGTAATCTTCGACATTGAAATCATTGGCCTCACCCGCGATGCACGTTGGCAAGTCCGACGCATCAAAATGGCTAATCGTACCAATACCGGAGCGACCATCCATCAATGCCTGCCAGTTCTTTTCCACGCCGGTTCCAAGAGCAGAAACAGCGCCAAGACCAGTAACTACGACTCTTCTCATGGTTCGATATTTCCTTTGTCAGTGACTCTATCTCACGACATGCGCTACATCTGAACGGAGAACAAAGGAGAAGGAGAGGCGATCGCCTCTCCTTCAGTACACAGCTCAGGATTTCTCGGTAATATAGTCGATTGCATCTTGAACTTTTTGAATCTTTTCGGCATCTTCATCAGAAATTTCGATATCGAATTCTTCTTCAAGCGCCATGACCAGCTCAACCGTATCGAGAGAATCCGCACCGAGATCTTCCATAAAAGAAGCCTCGTTCGTAACCTGCTCCTCATCAACTCCGAGTTGTTCAGTGACAATCTGCTTTACGCGTTCTTCGATAGAAGCCATTATTAAACCTCCTGTTTGTAGTTAGCCGTACCGTAATATCGGCAGGATCCAGTTTTACATATACATGCCGCCATTGACGGCGACGACTTGACCAGTAATATAAGCGGAACTTTCCGCAGCTAGAAAAAGTACCGCGTTGGCGATATCATCCGGAGTGCCAAGACGCTCCATCGGAATTTGCGTCGTCAATTTCTGACGTTCACTCTCGGGCAATTTGTCTGTCATCTCGGTGGCAATAAAGCCGGGAGCGATGGCATTCACAGTCACGTTGCGACGTGCCAGTTCACGCGCATTCGATTTGGTAAGTCCAATCAGCCCCGCCTTGCTGGCACAATAGTTCGCCTGCCCTGCATTCCCCATCTGCCCGACGATCGAAGCAATATTAATAATGCGTCCGTAACGCTGCTTCGACATAATCTTGGCGGTAGCCCGGGTACAGAGAAAGGCCCCCTTGAGATTGACCGACAAAACTGCATCCCAGTCCTCATCCTTCATCCGTACCAGCAGCGCATCACGGGTAATTCCGGCATTATTGACGAGAATATCGATTTTACCGAATTTGTCCATAGCCGCAGCAACCATTTTCTCGACATCTGCAGCGGCGGTCACGTTGCCCTGAACGGCAATGGCCTCAACCCCGACCGCTTTAAGTTCAGCCACCGTCGCTTCGGTGCTTGGCAAGTCGATATCGACAGCAACGATATTTGCCCCCTGATTTGCCAGTGCAAAAGCAATACTTCGACCAATTCCGCGTGACGCACCGGTCACGATAGCTACTTTGTTTTTTGGCATCGTTTATCTCCTCATCAATCAATACATAACGCCCGCGCAAAAACTAAATGATTTTTTGCAGACTGGCACAATCCTCAATATTTGCCGCGGAGACATGCCGGGCAATCCGTTTGATCAAACCACAGAGTACTTTTCCGGGACCGATCTCAATGAAACGCTCGACGCCGAGCTCGGCCATGCGGACAACGGAGTCATCCCAGCGCACCGGAGCGCTGACTTGCGCGACCAGCAAATGGCGGATGCGTGAAGCGTCGGCATTCGGCGCAGCCTCGACATTTGTCACTACCGGAAGACGCAACACACCGGGTTCAATCGCTGCCAGTACTTTGTCCAACCTTTCACCGGCAGGAGTCATCAAGGAACAATGAAATGGCGCGCTGACCGGAAGTCGCAGCGCCCGTTTTGCCCCTTTTCCCAGCGCCAGCGACATCGCCCGTTCAACGGCAGTCGCATGACCGGCAATCACCACCTGACCGGGACTGTTGAAATTTGCAGGAGAAACAACCTCCCCCGCCGCAGCTGTCGCGCAAACCTCATCAAGCAGTGCGGCATCAAGCCCGATTACCGCGGCCATCGCTCCAACCCCGACCGGCACAGCTTCCTGCATGAACGCGCCGCGCTTGCGAACGGTGCGTACCGCATCAGCAAACGTCAACCCGCCGGCACAGACCAGCGCGGAATATTCGCCGAGCGAATGTCCGGCAACGTACGCAGGAACCAGCCCGGTCTCCTGTTCCAGCACTTTAAGAGCAGCGATACTGGTTGTCAAGATTGCCGGCTGGGTATTGGTTGTCAACTTCAAATCTTCATCGGGGCCATTAAAACACAGGGTGGCCAGATCGAAGCCGAGGGCATCGTTTGCTTCTTCAAAAACCGCCCTGGCAACAGGGAAGTTGTCGACGAGATCCTTACCCATTCCAGCATGTTGCGATCCCTGCCCGGGAAAGACAAAAGCTATCATCAATGCATGACTCCTGAAACTGTTCCGATCAACATTTTCTACTCAGGCTGAGGCTGCTTGTCAGCGGCCTGAGCAGAACCATCATACGCCTCGTGCAAATGCGCTAGTAATTTTTCGTTGACACGTTGCGCGGTAAAATCGTGTGCCATGCGGATCGCGTTCATCACCGCGCGTTCATTTGAACCACCATGGCAGATCATTCCGGTACCGCCAATCCCCAACAGTGGAGCGCCGCCATATTCGGCGTAATCAATTTTTTTAGCGAACGCTTTAAAGGCCGGTTGCATCAGCAGATAACCCGTTTTTGCCCAAAATCGTGATTTTATTTCCCGGGACAACATCACTTTGATTGCTTCAGCCAGCCCTTCGGCAACCTTGAGAACGATATTTCCGACGAAACCATCACAGACAACGACGTCAACCTGACCATTAAAAACGTCACGCCCCTCAATATAACCGCGATAACCGGCGCAGCAGTTCTTCAGCAATTGATGTGCCTCACGTGTCAGCTCGGTCCCTTTGCTCTCTTCTGCTCCATTTGAAAGCAACCCGACCACCGGTTTTGACTTGCCAAGGATCTGTTGGACATAAACCTCCCCCATCAATGCAAACTGCACCAGATGGAGTGACTTGCAATCGACATTGCCGCCGGCATCAAGAACCAGGACATGATCCTTGGTTGTCGGCATGACTGTCGCTATTGCCGGGCGATCGATCCCGGGGAGGCGCTTCAGGACAAACATGCCGGCCGCCATCGTGGCACCGGAATTTCCGGCACTCACAACCGCATGTGCCCGACCGGCCTTGACCAGCTCAAAAGCAACCCGAATCGATGAATCTTTCTTTTTGCGCACTGCATCGGAAGCGGAATCATCCATCCCGACAACTTCACTGGCATGTTGAATTTCCAGTGACAATCCACGGTGATCGTGCTTGAGTAATTCAGCTGCAATCCGCACCTGGTCGCCAACTAGGATGATCGAAAAACCCCAGTCACGTGCAGCCTGCACAGCGGCGGAGACTTCAATAGCGGGGGCATTGTCACCGCCCATGACATCAACCGCAACGATTATTTTATCACGCAAGGGTTTGGGTCCTATTTATCGGTGGAAACGACTTCTTTACCCTTGTAAAAGCCGCAACTCGGACAAACGCGATGCGCCGGCTTCGGTTCTTTACATTCCGGACAAGTCGAAATTCCCGGGGCGATCAACGAATCATGTGAACGACGCATATCGCGCTTCGATTTTGAGGTCTTTTTCTTCGGCACTGCCATGACTGAAAGTTCTCCTTCTACTGCATATTGTTCATGAATGGTTAATGATCTATCGATTGGCAGCACATCATCACGCTGCCTGTTCGGCTCAGCTCTTCAGTTTTTTTAAAACGTCAAAGCGGGAATTGAATACTTCCGGCTCGCACACACAAGGTTGCTGGTTCAAGTCGGTACCACAGCGCGGGCAAAGCCCCTGGCACTCTTCCCGACACAGGAGCTTGACGGGCAACGCAACAATAATCTGCTCCTGAATCTCGGTGGCAAGATCGATCTCGTCGCCGTGGAATGAAATCAAATTCATCTCTTCGGCACTCAGTTCTATTTCATCCCCGGTCTCTTCATCACTGACACCGGGAGGATCCGATGTATAGGTGAGAGTAAAGTCGCTGGTGATCGGCATGACTGCAGGGGCAAGGCACCGACCACAGATCCCCTCCACTATCAATTCAAGCCGCCCGCATACTTCAACAAAACCGCCCACCTGACTGCAATGCAGAAGCAAATCGACTGTATCGGAAAACGTCAGTTCATTCGTTCGGCCGATACGCTCAAGCTCCGGAAAGGACGCGATGGGTTCTTTACGCTCCATAACCAGAGGGGTTGAGCCTAGTTCTTCAAGTTTGATCAACATGGGTTGCACCGATGACAAGAATCGCTTAGTATAAAGACCGGCCGCAGTTTGTCAAGGACGTTTCGCGGGCAAGGATCGACTTTTGGCCGACTCTCTATTAGCTTATCCGCCCGGATTATGCAAGCCATTTTAATTCACTCATTCACTCTTGCCCGCCATCAATTCAGCCCTGTGGCGGCACGCCGAATCGACGGAACGATCTATGCGCGACAATGCTTTTCATCGCCTCATTCAAATCATGGCAACATTACGCTCGCCCGAAGGATGTCCATGGGATCGAGAACAAACCCCCGAAAGCCTGATCCCGTATCTTGCCGAAGAAGCGTGTGAGGTTATTGAGGCACTCACCGGTGACGACCCCGACGCCATCTGCGAAGAACTGGGAGACCTCCTGCTTCAGGTGGTTTTTCTGGCCCGTATTTTTGAAGAACGGGGTAGCTTCTCGATTGAGGATGTCGTCACCTCCATCAACCAAAAACTTGAAAGACGCCACCCTCACGTGTTTGGTGATCACCCGACCATCCATTGTCCTGATGAGCAGAGTATTCTCTGGGACAAAATCAAGCAACAGGAAAAGTTAAATAAAAAAAGCCCGCGGTAGCGCAACGTTTAATCTGCGGAAAGCGTGCGATGCGCTTGCTGATCGTCTGCCTCAAGCGCCTCAAGCTGATCGATCAAACCGCCGCGATTCAGTTTTTCACGATAATCATGGGGGTGGTGGGTCAGCAGGTAGTGCAAATAATCCAGATTGCGCTCAATGGTCGAGGCGTAAAGATCATCATCGATCCCCCATCGCTGGGAGAAATGCGGTCGATAATAACGACGCATGTCCTCAAGATCGGTCCGCAATCGCCGGTCAACCAGTGAATAGAAATCGAGTGTTTTTTGCAGAAGGTCAAATTCGTCCCGGTAGTTTCCCATCTGCCCCTCGTCAAATTCACGATAGAGGAAGAGCAGTTTCTCCAGGTAGGTCCGATCAGCAATCTGCCCGACCAGATCAGCAGACGCCAACATTTTGCCAAGGGTCTTCCCCGCAAGTCCAACCAAAGGCAGGTCTTCGATACACTCGCTGAAACGGGTGCAACAAATCAACGCAACACATAATTCAGTCGTTGCCTGCGCAACCCCACGTTGCCGAAAATAAGATAAGGTGAAAGCAACACTGCGTTCCTCATGGACAGGACCGAAACGTGCGCCAGTGCCCTCAACCTCATCTTCGCGTTGGATATAACCGGTGTCATGTAACATCGCCGCACTCAGGGCCACAACGACATCATCAGCGGGGAGCACAAGTCCCGACAGACTGGCTCCGTGAACAAGACGCATCAGCGCCAAAAGTGTATCGGTCGTATGCTGGAGATCATGGAAGCCGACATTACACGCCAGATATCCCGGATAATGCCCACGATAAAGATCCACAACCGACCGGGCGGTGTGATCAAATAAAAAGCAGTCGGCCTGCGGATAAATTTCGTGAAACAATTGTTTCACCTCGGTGATAACAACCGCTGAAGAGGACATATCCAGAAGAGTTCCGAGATAACGTGGTGCAGAGGTAAAAGGCAAAGGTCACTCCGAAGCTATTGAGCAGAATATTTTTATAAAGGTCCTGTCAGTCAGCCAGATAAAGCGATAGAACCGGGAAATAGGTGATCAAGGCAACACACAGTAACAAAATCAGTAAAAATGGCAGTGTCGCCAGATAAAGTTCAGTAATCGGTTTTTTAAAACGATAGCTGGCAATAAAAAGATTGATTCCGACTGGCGGTGTCAGATAACCGATCTGCATATTGGCCAGAAATATAATTCCAAGATGGACCGGATGAACACCATAGCCGACGGCAACCGGCAAAATAAGCGGGACCACCAGAACCAGAGCAGAGAATATATCAAGAAAGGCCCCGAGCAGTAGCAAAAAAATATTGAGCAAAATCAAGAATGTAAATTTGCTTGAAACATGATCATTGATCAAGCTGAAGAGCTTCTGGGGGGCACCGGAGTCGATCATGTAATTCGCCGAAGCCAGTGAAACTCCGAGAATCAGAAGAATCCCCCCCACCATCAACATTGACTGGCGGATGATCGCGGGCAACTGACGCACAGAAACATCGCGTAAAATCAGGATTTCGACAATCAGCACATAAAAAGCGGTGACCGCGGCAGCTTCAGAAACTGCAAAGTAGCCGCTGTAGATCCCCCCCAAAACCACAATCGGCAGCGGCAGCTCCCACGCCGCAGCGCGCAACGCATGGGCAACCTCCAGCCAGGAAAATTCTGTCAGCGAACGCCGTCGTCCACGATTGACCCAAAAACTCCAGCACGACAGCGAAAGCACCATCAACAGACCGGGAATAATGCCGGCGAGAAACAAGGCATCGATCGTCACCGGGGCCCCGATATCCGCCTGTTGTGCAACAACCCCGTAGAGGATCAATGGCAATGACGGGGCGAAGAGCAATCCGAGGCTCCCCGAAGTCGTCACCAGTCCGAGATTGAAAGACTCAGGATATCCGGCTTCGCGCAAGGCCGGATAGAGCAACGCGCCAAGGGCAACAATCGTTACCCCGGAAGCTCCGGTAAATGCCGTAAAGATCGCGCAGGTCGCCAACGAGACCACCGCAAGACCGCCGGGAACCCAGCCGATCAATGCCTGGGTCAAACGCACCAATCGCCTCGGGGCATTGCTTTCGCTCAACAAATAGCCCGCAAAAGTAAACAGCGGGATCGCCAGCAAAATTGGCATTTCCGCCAAGCGGTAGATCTCAACCGGCACCACCGAAAGATCGATTTCCGCGCGATAAAAACCGAGCAGGGCGCTTGCGGCGATAACCGCAAACAAGGGCGCCCCGCAAAGCGCGACCAAGGCCAGCAACACCCCTCCCAAAATCACGATGCCCCCCGTTTCCCCAGCAGGCATGACGCCCGGCGAATGAAGTGCCAGAGGTAACGATACGCGATCAGTCCAAATCCAGCCGGGAGAATGATCTGTGCCAGCCAGGATGGATAATCAATGAGAACCTGCGAACCGAATTCGATCTCCATGCGGACAAATGACCACGAGTACCACGCGAGAACCAGACAGACGACGGCGGTAAACATGTCGGTGAACATCCGCATCATCAGTTGAACAGAGGGGGGTAAAAAGCGGGATAACAGGTCAATATTAATGTGATTATCATCGCGGCTTGCAGCAACGGCACCGACCAGACAGAGCCACAGGATAAGGATGCGCAGCAGCTCGTCCCCCCAGATCAACCCGCTATCGAACACATTGCGCAGCAGAATCAACAATCCCGCCAAACCGATCATCACCAGCAACAACACCACCAGCAACAGATCTTCCCCCCCCTTGCCAATCTTCCAGAGGATGGTCAGTACGCGCGCGGCGCTTTTTTTGCCTGACGAATCGATCACGGCTGGTGTGAACGTCGGAAGTCGTCAAGATGTGCTTCGAGTTGCCGCAACAGTTCACGATCAAAAAAACCTTCTGCGGCAAGAATATCGATGGCCTTGCGGGTCCGCTGCCGAAACTCGGCCGCCGCTACCGGAGTCTGATCAATAATTGTCACCCCCTGCTCACGCAACACATTCAGTGCTTCACGATTATCAATCCGGTTACGACGATCAAAAGCGATAAAAAGCGGTTCCATCACGTCTCGAACCACCTGCTGATCTTCCTCTTTGACTTTATCAAAGGCACCTTTATCCAGGGCAAAAACCCCCATCACATAGGTCATTGGAGTGGTCGTCAAGTAGGCAATTTTAGTCTGCCATTGAAAAATCAAGGCACCAATCGGTGAAGTGCCAACAACTTCCACCAGACCTGTCTGCAACCCGGTCAGCACGTCGGTAATTGGCAATGATACCGGGGATAAACCCAGGGCAGCCATCGATTCGTAATAAACCCGGTCCCCCTCCGGTACCCAGACTTTGCGTCCGTCCATATCTACCAAGGTACGGATTGGAGTCTTGCTCATCATCAGCGCAAAACCGCCCTCGGCAAAACCAAAACTGACAAAACCAGCCTGTTCAAAACCGGCCCGCAAAGGCCCGTCAAGACGCTTACGCACGTAATCAACTTCTTCCAGGTTATTGAAAAGCAACGGCAAACTATACAGACGCAGGTCGGGATAAACCGGTTCAAGCCCGCCGCCGGTAAACATCCCTCCGTGCAACTGCCCCAGACGAATCTTGCGCAAGACGTTATTTTCTCCCCCCATCACCCCGCCGGTATAAAATTTAAAATTGACGCGGCCAGCCGTTTGCGCCTTGATCGTTGCAGAGGCTTTGCGCATCTCGGTAATCCAGTACGAACCCTCCGGCGCAATCGTGGCAACCTTAAAGGTCATCGCGGTCGCAGTTGACATTAACAGGGCAAGCAGCAACAGGCTGAGTCCACCAACTTTGAAAGCATTCATAGCTTTATCTATCATCCCGTCTAAAAATATTCTTCGGCAGACAACAACAATTGTCGCGCCTCACGTTGTGCCAGCACATTCAGCAAGGTCAACCCTGGCTGTTCAGTCTCGGCGTCCAGAACCTCGGTCAATAAACGATCATGCACTTCGCGGTCAAAAACTGTTCGGGCATAATACCGGGCATACGCAACCTTGAAATTCAACGCCTTACCACCGGAAAGAACAAGCGCCTGATCAAAATGGATCCGCCCTTCTTCAGGTCGCCCTCCCAAAGCGGCCGGACGCAACGACTTGAGAATCCCCAGATAAAGGTGCGGATTGCCTTTTTCGTAGCGATTGTCAAGGGTCACGATACGCGTCAGCAACGATTCAATCTTCGGCAGATCGGCAAGCGCTGACCAGTCATCACTATGCGCCTGCATCCACGCCAGCCAGCTGACCGCCAGAGCGTAGAGCTCAGGCAATTCATCGTTATCAACCCCGGCAAGTAACTGATTGAATTCATCATAGGGACGCGCTGTCAAGTCACAATCATTACGTCTGGCTACACACCATGCCGCTTCGCCATAATGTCGGGCTCGTTCAGTCAGGCGCGCCGCCCGTTGTCTATCTTCAACCAGAGAGGTCCCGTAAAATGCATAGAGTTTGGCCCCGGCACGCAACAAGTCCGTATCGGCAGGATCATCGGCAATCAGCGTGTCAAGGAGGATCAGGTAGGCAGGAACCCCGGCAGAAACGGTCTCCGGGTCGTTTTGATTGAGAATTGCATCATTGAGCGCAACGGGGATCCGGCCAAAACAACCGGTCAGCAACAGCATGCAACCAAGTATCAGTACGCCAACCCCCCGCTTTATTCCGTCCTGCATTGTCATCGTCATCACCGACCCTTTTCAACCATATCTATGAATTACATCGATCTCACATACTATAATTGGCTGAAAAAGACAAGATTTTCTCCCGTTTAATCGTTGCAGACGTCACGCTTGGGGTCTGATCAGTTACCGGGCTTTGCGCTATTTTGCACGCTTACCCACCCGTAGCGCCGAAGCAGGTTCGCTTGCGCTATGTGCCGCTGCCTTCCTATCGCTTCCTTCAGACCCTGCCGTTGCCAGCAACGCCCTTGCGATTCGGATTGTCTTCCCCCTGATCGGGGTGACGCCCGTATCTTGCAACGGGCCGGGTTTGCCAGCTCCGCTGGGCAAACCAAAAAAACCCGGTTGCATCGGCAACCGGGCTTTTCAATCCTGAACGCGTAGCAGGTCAGTTACTTGATTTCACCCTGAATGCCGATCCGGATGGTGTTCAGTTCGATCTCTTTACCGCTGGCGGCGACCGCCTGGCGGGCGAGGTGAATCAAACCGGTGCAACAGGGAACTTCCATGTGCACTACGGTCAAGCTGTTGATGTTGCTGTGCAAAATCATCGCGGTCAGCTTGTCAACGTAGGGGGCGGTATCGTCAAGCTTCGGGCAAGCGATCAGCAACGCCTTGTCCTTGAGCAGATCCTTGTGAAAATCGGCGTAGGCGAAAGGAACGCAATCGGCGGTGAGCAGCACGTCGGCGCCCTGCAAAAAGGGTGCGGTCGGTGGCACCAGGTGCAGCTGCACCGGCCATTGACGCAGTTCGGAGGGACGCTGGCCACTGTTGTCCGCACCGGTAGAGGAAGGCTTGTCAAAATTCATCAGCCGCGAACCGGGGCACCCACCAGCCGCCGCCGGAGCCATTTTTGGCAGACTCTGAACCTGAGCCGAGGGACAGCCACCACTGTGATGAGCTTGCGGAGCATGGTCATGATTGTGCGCCGGAGCCGCTTTACCCTCAGTTTTGAGATGCTCTTCAACCGCAACCTCGTCGAATTCATCGGCTTCCCGCCGCTCGACGGTAATCGCATTTTGGGGGCAATGGCCGAGGCAGGCACCGAGACCGTCGCAGAGGTTATCGGCGATCAATTTGGCTTTGCCGTTGATGATCTTGATGGCACCTTCGGCACAGGAGGGGACACAGAGGCCGCAGCCGTCACATTTTTCTTCGTCGATTGTTACCACTTCTCTGATCATGAGTTACTCCTTGAATATCGTTAGCATCTGTCATTTGTTGATTTATTCTGCGCGATTGTTGAGTCTACGTTAACGCGTTACCGGGAAAGTTAGTTTGACCGACGTCAAGTCTCGCAATGGGTTAGAAAAAATAGTGCCAGAGCAGATCCAGCCGCCCGCGTTTGATCAGATACATACCGGAAAAGCGCATGATTTCGCGCACCCTCTCCCGGTGTCCGGGACGGTAGCAATGCAGCGCACACTCTTTACACGTCGGTTTGGGGTCGAGTGGGCAACGCATCCGCCGGTCACAGGCATAGGCGAGAAAACCAGTACATTCCTGACACACTGGAAAGCCCCCCTCCCTGATCCCAAACCGTTCACGTTCCGGAAAATCTCTGCGGCTGATGTCACCGTGTCGGGCTCGACAGTAGACTGAGGTAAACTGAACCAGGATACCGAGATCCTTGCTCTCCCTGGCGGTTAATGGTGCGCCATTTTTGTCGTGGCAAGTTGTCATGGTCTGAAGATAACATTTCCGGGCACGTTAAACCTTGATGAGAATCAAGTTTAAATAAATTTCGGCGCCGCCAGCTGCAACCAGACTGTCACTGAAGGGGTTGTTCGCTCTTGATGACCGTTTCTCTTGACCATCGTGTTTGCGACGTTTAAACTGCGCCCTACATCACTTAACGGAGAACAGCATGCCGATAGCCACCAAAATAAAAGCGTCGATTGAACGCTCCTCATGGATCAGAAAAATGTTTGAAGAAGGTGACCGCCTTCGCGCCCGCTACGGCGCGGAAAACGTCTTCGATTTTACGATCGGCAATCCTTCCGTCGAACCACCGGCCGAGCTCCATGAGATGCTGCTGGAGCTGGCCCGCAAACCGATCCCCGGCATGCATCGCTATATGAGCAATGCCGGTTACGAAGAAACCCGCGCGGCGGTGGCCGAGGTGCTTGCCGAGCAGTCCGGTCTGGCGGTGAACGCGCAACATATTGTCATGACCTGCGGTGCCGGCGGAGCGCTCAATGTCGTGCTGAAAACCCTCCTTAACCCCGGTGAAGAGGTCATCATTCTTACGCCGTTTTTTGTCGAGTACAAGTTTTATATCGACAATCACGGCGGGGTGCCGGTCGAGGTCTGGACCGACCGGAATACCTTTCAGCTTGATCTGGCGGCCATCGACGCTGCAATTACGACGAAAACCCGAGCCATTATCGTCAATACTCCGAACAACCCGACCGGAGTGATCTATCCTGCCGACAGCCTGCGCGCGCTTGGCAAGCTGTTGCGCGCCAAAGAAGCTGAATTCGGTGGATCAATTACTGTCATCTCTGACGAACCGTACGCACGCATTGCCTACGATGGTCAACGTGTCCCGAGCATCTTCACCTGTATCGACAATGCGGTGGTGGTCACCTCCCACTCGAAAGATCTGGCCCTTCCCGGCGAACGGATCGGCTATCTGGCAGCGAATCCGAAGATGACCGATGTTGGTGAATTTATCGAGGGCGCGATTTTCTGCAATCGCACCCTCGGCTTCGTTAATGCCCCGGCACTGGCGCAGCGACTGGTCACCAGACTTCAGCGGGCCAGCGTTGATATCGACGAATATCGTGCCAAACGCGATTTACTTTATAACCGTTTGACGGAACTCGGCTTTGCAATGGTCAAACCGGGGGGCGGATTTTATCTTTTCCCGAAATCTCCCCTTGCCGATGATATTGAATTTGTGACCATCGCCCAGCGTGCAAATATCCTGCTGGTACCGGGAACCGGGTTCGGTGCCCCCGGTTTCTTCCGCATTGCCTATTGCAGCGAGATGAAGATGATTGAACGTAGCCTGTCGGCCTGGGAGAAACTTGCGCACGAGCTTGGGCTTTAAGATGGAAAAGCGGTTCCTCAGCCCCGCCGAGACCACGGAACAGATCGTTGCGAACGGTTTGCGCGTCAACAGTCAACCATTAGCGCGGACAATTGTGCTCAGCCTGCTGGCCGGTTTCTATATCGCCTTCGGCGCACAACTCACCACCGTCGTTACCCAGGACGCGGCCCCGTTTGTCGGCTACGGTATTACCCGTCTGCTCGGCGGCAGTGTTTTTTCGCTCGGCCTGATGCTGGTGGTCATTTGTGGCGCAGAACTTTTTACCGGCAACAGCCTGCTGACCAAAACAGTCCTTGATCGCCAGTTAAGTTGGGGCAAGATGGGCAAAAACTGGGGCGTCGTTCTGCTCGGTAATTTCGTCGGTTCCCTCTTTTTTGCCTGGCTGATGTATCGCTCAGATCTCTGGCGTTCGGGCACAATTGCAGATCATGCGGTAGCAATCGCCAGCGCTAAATGTCAACTCAGCTTTGAAGTCGCACTGATCCGTGGCATCCTCTGCAACTGGCTGGTCTGCCTGGCGATTTTTATGGCCGTGGCAGCCCGAGACATCGGTGGCAAAATGCTCGCCTGTTATGTGCCGATCATGGCCTTTGTGGCCAGTGGCTTTGAACATTCGGTGGCGAATATGTACCTTATTCCCACCGGTCTGTTGCTGAAAAAGCATAGCGGAATAATCGCGCCGGAGCTCACCTGGAACAACTTTTTTTTCGGCAATCTGCTGCCGGTAACTCTCGGCAACATCGTCGGCGGGGTCGTCTTCGTCTCCTGTGCCTACTGGTTTATCCACTTGCGCAACCAGCGAACAACGCGATAATTCACCTCACGAAAAGGACAACAGGCAATGAAACTCACAGATTTGGCTCACTATGATGGTCGGGAGGGACGCAAGGCATACGTTGCCGTCGCGCAGGTGATCTACGACGTAAGCGACAGTTCGCGCTGGGTTGATGGCAACCACCTAGACACGCATCAGGCGGGGGCTGATTTGACCGAAGAACTTAAATCCGCCCCCCATGTCCGCTCATTGATTGAACGCTTTCCCGTCGTCGGACGACTGGAAGAGACACCGTCACAAAAAAAGAGCATAAAAGCGCTGTGGTTGATGCCACTTGTGGTGATTATTATTCTGGGCGCGTTCTTCTGGTTGCGCTGAATCAGTCGGCCACCTGATTACGCCCACCTGATTTGGCCCGATACAAGGCCTCATCAGCGGCCTTGATCACCTCTTCAGGGGAGTTGTTCTCACCACTGCGTTGCGCCACCCCGATACTGACGGTGATCCTCAGCTCCTGCTCCTTGCCCGTGGCTGGACGAGGCTTTTCAGGCTTTTTATGCGGACGGTCTTTTCCGCGCAGAATAAAAACACTGGTGGCAAGCTCCTCGCGCAACGCTTCCAGATGCCGCACGGTCTCTGGCAGTTCCCTGCCGCGAAAGATGATCGCAAATTCTTCACCACCGTAGCGAAATGCCCGCCCTCCCCCGCGAACTACACGCAACGATTCAGCCACCATCCGTAACACCTGATCGCCGACATCGTGGCCATAGGTATCGTTGAACTTTTTGAAATGGTCAATATCAACCATTGCAATCGCATAACGACTGCCGAGTTTCAACAATGCTTCGTTCAGTGAGCGCCGCCCCGGGAGTCCGGTCAACTCGTCTCGAAACGCCTGCGAGTAGGATGATTCGACCACGCCGACAAGGAGAATCAGTAAGGAACATACAATATACGGAGTCGCTGGTGCAGCGATAAAAGATTGCGCAATGGCGAACAAAGCGGCCATTGTCGCCCAGATAAAACACCCTTCAAAAACTTTGGGATAACAACCATAGCGGAACAGGAGCAAAACAAAGGCAAGGGAAAATGCGCTTTGAACACTGTGCGGCAGAGGACAAAGGTCGGCAACCGGCCAGGGAATAAACTTGCGCTCCAGCAAATCAATCGTGATATTCGAATAACGATGATACAACCAGCCCAAAAGTGCGATCTGGAGAGCAAAGAATAGCCAACGACGGATCCCGCGTCCGGTCAACATTCCCCGTTCTCCGAACCAGACGATAACCGCCAGATTCAGCGGCAAAGCGATTCCAGCGACAAGACGAATGAATTCATGGGCGGCGGAATTCCAGCCAAGGAGACGATCGGTCAACACCAGCAGCGCCAGTGCATAGAGCAGACGACAGCGATTGAAGCGCCAGCCGAAAAAAAAGGCGGCAACAACGATCACCAGGAATAGAACGTCGATAAACGGCTCTATCATCAGCGCCAGAGGCGGGTTGTGCAACACCCAAATCATCATGCCGACAAGCAGTCCGCCCGGAAATAACAGCGGGACGATAGCACCTGACGGGAAACTCACGTAACTGCCTGCAACGCTTTCACTCTGAGCTGAATCTCAACACGATCGCGCCACCGGTTGATGTCCGGGGTAAAAAGGATGTCCAGCGCACCGGCACCGGCGACAAATCCTTCCGCCAGACCAAAGGCGATTGCGGAAAAACTGTACCCCCCCTGCCGCACCGTGAATTTTAAATGTTTCTCTTTGACCACCTGTATCTGTTGCAGATTGACCGCGCGAGCAACAAAAAGCGGTTCCGGGTTGCCAACACCATAAGGGGCCAGCGTCGCCAGCTCGTGAATGAGTGGCAGGGATATCTCTTCGAGGGTAATTTCGCCATCGTGGAACAATTTTGGCACATAGTCGTCCTCATCCACATCGGCCCTCGCTACGGCTTCAAAAGCATCCGCAAATGCCGCCAGATTTTCACGGGTAATCGCTATTCCCGCAGCATATGCGTGACCGCCGAATGCACTCAGATATTCGGCACATGCGCCAAGAGCGCGGTAAAGATTGAAGCCGGGGATTGAACGCGCCGAACCTTTCCCCTGATCACCCTCAAGCGCCACCAGGATGGTCGGACGGTGGTAACGTTCAACCAGGCGACTGGCCACAATCCCGATCACACCGGGATGCCACTCTTCACGTGCGAGGACCAGTGAGCGGCACGATTCATCACACTTTGCAGCCAGTTCAATCGCTTCTTCGCTGGTTTGCCGCTCGATTTCGCGTCGTTCCTGATTACACGCATCCAACTGCTCTGCATAATCCTGGGCACGCACCGGATCGTCGCTTAACAACAACTCCACCCCTAATGCAGCATCTTCCAGACGTCCCGCTGCATTGAGGCGCGGAGCCAGCTGGAAACCGACCGTTCCGGGGGTAACAACCTTAACCCCGGCAACCGATTTCAGTGCTGCAATCCCTGGCCGACGGCTGTGTTCCAATAGGGACAGCCCCGGTTTAATCAAGGTACGATTCAGTCCGGTCAATGGCGCAACATCCGCAATCGTGCCCAGGGCCACCAGATCAAGGCTATGGCGCAGGTCGGGTTCCGGACGCGACCCGAACCAGCCCTGCTCACGCAGCCGCTGCCGCAACGCCACTAACAACATGAATGCGACCCCGACCCCGGCAAGCTCCTTGGCCGGGAACAGATCATCGGGACGGTGCGGGTCAATGATTGCCCATGCCTGGGGGAGCGTTTTCGGGGGTTGATGATGATCGGTAATGATCAGATCAAGCCCCAGTTCGGCAGCGAGCTGGGCCTCGGAAACAGCACTGATCCCGCAATCAACCGAAATCAGCAAAGCAACACCCGCCGTCGCCATTCTGCGGATAGCCGCTGCCGACAGACCATAACCGTCCTCAAGACGCAGCGGGATAAAATAATCGCAATCGGCACCACAGGCGCGGAGGGTTTCGACCAACAGTGCCGTAGCGGTAATGCCATCGACATCGTAATCCCCGTGAACAGTTATCTTCTCGCCGCGCTCCAGCGCTGAAGATAACCGGGAAACCGCAACATCCATGTCGGTGAGCAAATAAGGGTCGGGGAGATCAGCAAGGCGGGCAGTGAGAAAATTTTGTCCGGCATCAGGCTGCATGATGCAACGTAAAGCGAGAACCCGGGCGGTCAAAGGCATGACATTGAGCGCTTTTCCCAACGCAACAACACGCTCGACATCCGGTTCAGTGGAGCGCAACACCCAGCGTCTGGCAATTATCTGTTCCATGAAGGACCGGTTGAGGGATCAGCCTGTCGCAGCAGCGGCAGCAGCTGCACAGTGCCCAGATATGAACTGCGATTTTTATCAAAGAATAGCGCGGCGCCAGGGAGATTGGGTGAATCCCAGTAATTGAGGGTCAGGTCAACATCCTCGGCAACTTCTTCACCAAGGACCACGTGTGTATTGTTGCGTGCAAAGTGATTGTTTTTTATCTGGTATTCACGCGGATGCGCGGTAATAAAAATCCCCTTTTCATTATCGACAATCAGATTCCGGTTGATAACCGGAGCATCGAAATGGAAGCGAATCCCCGCTCCATTGTGTTGAATAAGGTTGTTTTCAATGATGATCGGCGTTGAGTGAAAACGAATAGCAACCAGATTATCTTCAAACACCGACTCCCTGATATAAACCTCGCGCGACTGCTGGCTGTGAATGGCACTGTCAGCCTGTTTAAAACGGCAGAAGCGAAAGCTGGCGTAAGGACTCTCCGTAAGGTTCACACTCCCCCAGGCGCCGGGGGGTGCATTGCTTTTAATGGAGCGAAATACAATTGGCTCGCTTGCCGTGCCTTCAGCGATCAGACGTCCGCGCACGATCAGCTCACTGCCATGAAAAAAAGGATGTGCAGAGCGCTGTCCCGGTCGGGGGGGGAGAAAAACAACTTCTGTGCCCGGAAGAATACGCAGTAATGACCCGGCAGAAAGCTCGACATCACCATCAACATAGACGATCCCCCGCCAAATGTGCTGACCATGAATGTCACCCGAAATGTTGCGCACCGCAAGACAGGCGGTGAGAGTGGGCACAACCAGAAGAGACAGGATAACTAAAAGATGCCGATAATAAAATTTACGCATTGGAGTAAATTAAGACGGGCCGAGTTCTCGGCCCGTCTTAAAAAAAACTGCCTATTTGTTTTGTGATACGGGCGGGTGAGTCGTTAGAAATTGCATTTGTTCCCGCACCTGATCAGCACCGGGACCGGTCGGATTCATCGACAGGTATTTTTCCCAGGCCGTTTTGGCGGCATCGAAGTTTTGCAGATCATAGCGATAGACAATGCCGAGATTGTAATAAGCCTGTAGATGGTTGGGTTGAATCGCAACCGCCTTGGTGAAGTTTTCGACCGCCTTGTCGAACCAGCCAAGTCGACGAAACATCACGCCCTGGTCGGTTAACACGTTGGGATCACGATTATCAATTGCCAAAGCCTTGTCGTAGGACTCGACCGACTTGATTGGTTGATCAGAATCGAAATAGAGGTTTCCCAACTGAATCCAGGCGTTACGGTTTTCAGGCTCGCGGGCAACAACTTGTTCAAGCATGGCGATGTCACGTTGATAATCAACGACCGGTGCTGCTTGTGGCGAGGATTGAGCAACTGTTGCAGGAGAGGGTTTCCCTCCTTTACTCAACAATATCCCCACCAAAATACCAATAATCAGGGCACCACCGACCAGAATCCAGGTTTCTTTTTTCATGCGGCACTCCTTGCATCTGTTTCTGATTTGCGTCCTTTACGATATTCATCCCAGTAAACCAGAACCGGACTGGCAACAAAGACTGATGAATAGGTTCCGATGATAATGCCGACCAGCAAGGCGAAGGCAAAGTTGTGAATGACCCCACCGCCAAAAACAAAGAGCGCCAGCACCACCAGCAACGTTGTCCCCGACGTTAAAACAGTTCGTGAAAGTGTTTCGTTGATACTCCGATTAATGATGAAGGCCAGGTCCTTGCGTGAATATTTGCCACTGTTTTCACGAATGCGATCATAAACGATAATGGTGTCGTTGAGTGAATAACCGACAATAGCCAGAAATGCGGCAATGATCGGCAGATCGATTTCCTTGCCAAACAACGAAAAAACACCAAGAGTAATCAGCACATCATGTAACAGTGCGACAATCGCACCGACCGCAAAACGAAATTCGAACCGCCAGGTGACATAAGCCAGAACACCGATCATGGCGTAAAGGATTGCCATCAACCCCTGCGAGCGCAGTTCCTTGCCAACTTGCGGTCCAACCATCTCGGTACGGCGAACTTCGAACGTGTTTACGCCGTAGGCGTTTTCCAAGGCGGCACCGATCTGCTGGGCAAGCCCCTTCAGCGCAGTGGTCGATTCCTGTGCCCGGAGTAAAAACTCGCGCGGATCGTCACCGAACTGTTGAACAACAAGACCGTTAAGTTCAACCTGCGCCAAAGCATCTTTAATCGCTTTCGGGCCGGTCTGTTCAGTAAATGAGACCTGCACCAACGTCCCGCCAGTAAAATCAATGCCGTAATCGGGACCCCCTTTGATAATCAACGAGATCAGTCCGATGGCAATCAACGCTAATGAAAAGAAAAGTGCCAGCTTGCGCTTACCGACAAAATCAATATTAATATCCGCTTTAATAAATTCCACGGTGATCCTCCTTAAATGCTCAGCTGCTTGATTTGCTGACGATTAAGGAAATAATCAAAAATCGTCCGCGAAACAAAGATCGCCGTGAACAGCGATGCGACAATTCCGATCGAAAGCGTAACCGCAAACCCTTTGACCGGGCCGGTACCGAATTGAAACAGAACCAGAGCCGCAATCAGGGTGGTAACGTTTGCGTCAATAATCGTCAGAAAAGCTTTACTGAACCCCGCGTCAAGTGCCGCTCGCGCTGTCTTGCCGACGCGAACCTCCTCACGAATCCGTTCAAAAATAAGAACGTTGGCATCGACTGCCATTCCGACGGTGAGAACGATCCCGGCAATACCCGGAAGGGTCAGCGTCGCGCCTAAAATACTCAGCAAGGCAAGGATAAAGAACAGATTGAGAATCAGCGCGACATTGGCCACCAGCCCGGAAAGCTTGTAATATATCAACATCGCCACGATAACCAGCACGCCGCCGATCATGACAGAGATTATCCCTTGCCTGATCGAATCACGCCCCAGGGACGGTCCGACGGTCCGGTCTTCAAGGATCTTGACCGGTGCGGGGAGCGATCCGGCACGCAGAACAATAGCCAGATCAGTCGCCTCCTGTTCGGTAAACGAACCGCTGATTTGCGCACTGCCGCCGGAAATCCGTTCACGAATCACCGGGGCCGAGTACACCGTATCGTCGAGAACGATAGCCATCCGTCGGCCAACCGAAGCGGCGGTCAACTGATCAAACCGTTTGGCCCCGACCGGATTGAAATCAATCGAAACATAAGGGTCGTTGAAACGCGTATCGATCCGCACCTGTGCATCGCTGAGCAGATCACCGGTCAGTGCTGTCTTCTGCTCGACCAGCAGCGGTGTTTCACTCGTTGCGCCGGTCCGTGCATCAACATTTTTTTCGTAGAGCAACTGAACTCCGGGAGGCAAATTCCCCTTCAGAGCCTCGGCAATATTGCCGTCTTCGACAACCATTTTGAACTCCAGGCGGGCGGTCTTTCCCAGTAACGCAATGGCCCGCTCGGGATCCTTGACGCCCGGCAGCTGAATCAGGATGCGGTTGCCAGACTGACGTTGCAGGGTCGGTTCACTGACGCCGAATTCATCAACCCGGTTGCGCAGCGTTTCAAGCGCCTGTCGTACTGCATAATCACGAACCTCTTCAATCTCTTGATCACCAAGTCGATACTGTTTTTCGATATACCCCCCGGAAACCGGAACGGTCAACGCTTCCAGGTTGGGAAAGTTTTTGTTCATCAGGGCATCGACTTCAGCACCGGCTGCATCATCATAAACAGTAATTGCCAAGCGATCACCGGATTGGCGTTCGATGCGTTTAAAGATAATATCCTGCTCACGCAACTGACTTTCGGCCTGGTCGATAAGCCCGTCAACACGACTTTCTACCGCCTTGTCAACGTCGACGCCAAGCACCAGGTGCATCCCCCCCTGAAGGTCGAGACCAAGACGAATCGGGTCAAATAACCTTGTCCAGAAACCTGGCAGTGAATCACCGATAAATGTTGGGGCCAACGACACGAGTGAAAGGAGCAGGCAGAAAAAAATCAGTAGTCCGCGCCATTTAGTGTTGGTAGACATGACAAAAATAACTCCTTACCGAGACCTTGAGTCAATTGCGTAGCGGTTCTACGTAAACCGCATACATGAATTCGCACCTAACCGTCGGAGCACAGTTCGCAGACGGATTGGCGCAACGAAACTAGTTGCTGACCGTCATGACCGAGGCGCGATTAACTTTAATTTTGACACCTGATGCAATTTCTACACTGATGATGTCATCCTGAACCGCCGCAATTCGTCCATGAATCCCCCCGGCAGTAACAATCTGATCGCCGATTTTCAAAGCCTCGACCATTTCCTTGTGCTGTTTTGCACGTTTCTGTTGTGGACGAATCAGCAGGAAATAGAAGATCGCAAACATAACGACCAGCATGATGATACCCTCATACCCGCCACCACTTTTCTGCGCTGCGTTGTTCGCCATAGCATAAGCGTTGTTAACCATTGAGTTTCCTCCTTCTTGACGTAATAAGTGAAATATTTGTTTTTAATTACGCCGGCAACGACAGTCCGCGCAGGCGGTAAAAATCAGAACGATATTTTTGAAAGCAGCCGTTATCGATCGCGTTACGGGCGCCCTTCATAAGGTTGAGATAATAATACAGATTATGTTGCGTATTCAACATTGAAGCAAGAATTTCATTCCCCTGATAGAGGTGCCGCAAATAAGCCCGGCTGTAGTGACGACAAACATAACAATCACAGGCGGGATCGATCGGCAAAGGATCATCGTGATAACGCGCCTGTTTGATGCTGATCTTGCCGAAGGTCGTGAACAACACACCGTTCCGCGCGTTGCGGGTCGGCATGACACAATCGAACATATCAACCCCCCGCGCAACCGCTTCGATCAGGTTTTCCGGCGTGCCGACCCCCATCAGGTAACGCGGGCTGTCGGTCGGCAGATGAGGCAAGGTCCACTCAAGCACTTCATACATCAGCTCCGCTTCCTCGCCAACCGATAATCCCCCGATGGCATACCCGTCAAAGCCGATGTCGAGGAGATCCAACACGCTGCGTTGCCGCAGATCACGGTACATCCCCCCCTGGACAATACCGAAAAGTGCTGCCCCGTCATCACGAAAATGTGAATCTTTACTGCGTCGTGCCCAGCGCGACGACAAAGCGGTTGATGCCTCGACATACGCGCGTTCCGAAGGATAAGGAATACACTCATCGAAGGCCATGACAATATCGGCATCAAGCGCGCGCTGAACCGCCATCGATAACTCGGGCGTCAAAAGATGCGGCGAACCATCGATATGCGATTGAAAGCGCACCCCTTCCTCATCAATCTTGCGCAACTGCCCAAGACTGAACACCTGAAAACCACCGCTGTCGGTGAGGATCGGGCGATCCCAATGCATAAATTTGTGCAGTCCGCCCAACGACTCAATCAGCTTGTGCCCAGGGCGCATATACAGATGATAGGTGTTGGCCAGAATAATTTCGGCATCGAGTTCAATCAGGGTTTCCGGAAAAACAGCCTTGACTGTTGCCTGGGTCCCGACCGGCATAAAGACAGGTGTCTCGATTGTCCCGCGTCGCGTCTGGAGACACCCACGTCGCACACCGCCGGAATCACCGCGGCGCAATGTAAAGCTGAAAGAACTCAAAAAATCCTGACCTTAAATAATCATCATACAGTCACCATAGCTGAAAAATCTGAACTTTTCAGCGATAGCCTGCTGATATGCAGCCATGATGCGCTCATGACCGACAAAGGCGGCGACCATCATAAGCAGGGTCGAACCGGGCAAATGAAAATTTGTGATCAACGCGTCGATCACCTGAAAATGAAAACCGGGTCGAATAAACAAGCGACTTTCGCCGGATCCTGGAATCACCTGTCCTGCATCGTCAGCCGCTGATTCAAGTGTGCGCGTCGTCGTTGTCCCCAGAGCGACAACACGGCGTCCCTCCTGACGGGCACGGTTGACTTCAGCAGCTGTCGCCGCCGGGACGTGATACTCCTCGGCATGCATCCGATGCTGGTCAATATGCTCGACTCGCACCGGCAGAAACGTGCCTAATCCAACATGCAGGGTCACCGGACACAACACCACCCCCTTGTCCCGTAACCGGTCGAGAAGAGCGGGAGTAAAATGCAACCCGGCAGTCGGTGCGGCCACGGCACCCGGTTGCGCAGCAAAAACGGTTTGATATCGTTCGCGATCAAGTGGTTCGTCATCACGCAGGATGTATGGTGGCAACGGAATCCGGCCAAGCCGTTCAAGCTGCTCGCGAAAATCGCCGTGACTATTGAAACGCAAATAACGATATGGTTCCTCACCCTGGTCAAGAACCGTCGCTGTCAACCGCTCACCAAAATCGATCTGCATCCCCGGACGCGGTGCTTTGGAAGATTTTGTCAGGCAAGACCAGATTTCGTCATCGCCGACGCGCCGACGCACCAGCAACACCTCGATCTTCCCCCCCGACTCTTTACGCCCTAACAGCCGTGCGGGGATAACCTGGGTATCGTTATAAACCAGCACATCTCCAGATTGGAAATGATCAATGATTTCGGTAAATGATGTGCAGCGCGGCAAGCCGCCGGTGCGCGCCAGAACCATTAACCGTGCGTCCTCACGACTTGGCGGAGGGTACTGGGCAATTAACGATTCAGGCAGTTCAAAATTATATTTATCCAGGCGCATCTACCTAAAATTCTCCACCTTCAAATCGCCCGAAAAACGGCCCTAACTCAAACACAGATAAGGGATATTGTCAAATCATTTAAGCCCTTTACAAGGTTGCAAAACGAACCAGTAAAAGGCCAGCCAACATCGTCAGCAATCCCCAAATGCGCAGCGCGCGCGACGAACTGAGCAACAACTGTCGTTGCATTTTTTTCATCGCGGCGGGAGACAAGAACCACGGAGCGCCTTCAATGATCAGGACCACCCCTGCGACACATAATATAAACTTCATTAAAGTTACCTGAAAACAATAAGTTACATGAAAAATCTGGCAAAGTGATTGGCAAACTTATTGCAGAACTCAATCGTTCAGTTGCACACAAAACAAACAGCTCCTGCGACGGAGTGCGACATATTAATTGGTCAGGGTTGGACTGTCAAGCACCGACACTTGTATAGCGGGCATTTACCTCGACACATTGCTCTGTTTTTAAATGAAAAAGTGCGCTGCTGACAAAAGGGACTTTGCAGTATAGCGGCAAATCACCATTTAACAACGCGATTCCACAGCGGATCACGACTCCGCCTGACAGCGGGACAACACTTAAGAGCACTTGCCACCCACATGAATTCATTAAAATTTAAATTTATCGGTCTGACCACGATTATTGTCATCTTCGCGGTCAGCCTGACCGTCTGGCAGAACCTGCGCACGCAAGATGCGATGCTCAGCAAGGTTGCCGCACAGAACTGTAAAATCCTCGGCGAAACCATCCGCAGCAGCATCATCAATAGCATGGCGGCGGGTAAAAATGACGAAGTATCCAAGATTTTTGACAATATCAAAAGCGAAGAAACGATTCAAAATATCAGAATCTTTGATGAATCAGGAAAAATTCTAATCTCCGCTGTCCCTTCCGAGATCGGCGACCTGGTTCCGGCGAGCGATCTGTTTGCGTTTCGATCCAACCGCTTTTCATTCTATGCCGATCACCAGAACAATGGTCTCTATCGATCTGTCTTGCCCATCAACAATGCCCCGGCCTGTTATAGCTGCCATAATGCTGCCCAAAAAGTTCTTGGAATTCTGAATGTTCACTACTCCGTGGACGACATTAAAATTCTCCAGAACAATGGTCGTCGCGCCACAATCATTTCATCGGTTGGCATGATTGTGGTGTTGGTTCTGTCCATTACCTTGTTTATTCTTTTTTATGTGGACTATCCTATCCGCAAACTGATCAGGGCCATGACCCACCTCGAACAGGGTGATTTTGAAAACGCTACCGCCGAAATTGACAATTCCAAGGAAATGTCGCTGCTCAGCAGCAAATTCAACCAGATGGTGAAACGCTTAAAAAATCAGCTCGACACGGTTGTCAATCACGAACGCGAACTGGCCACCAGCAAAGAAAAGCTTATGTACCACGATGAACTTCACAACATGAACAACACCCTGGAGGAGCGGCTTAAAGAGATTGAATATCTGAACATTACGCTGGAAGAGCGCATTGAAGAGATTGAAGAAGCGAATTTCAAGATCGCCGATTTGGCCAGTGAACTTGAAGACAAAAACACCTTTCTCGAAAACGCGGTTGCGCGCCTGTCAGCGCTGCACAGAATAGGGCTGGCGGTTAACTCCACGATGGACCTGGAAGAACTTTTTTCGCTCCTTATTCGTAATGCCTGCACAATACTGGAAGGGCGCTTTGCCCACATTCTGATCCTCTCCGAAGATAAAAAGACTCTTATTCCGAAAGGATCCGTCGGTTTTCCTGATCACCTTGGTTTATCCAAAGAGATTCCGTTTAAAGCCGGTGGCATCGTTCATTGGGTCGTTGCCCACAAAAAACCGATACTGATCAAAAATATCGAAGAAACACAAGAATTCAACAAACTCAGTCTGCTTGGTTTTGTGCGCAAGACGGTGATCAGCGCACCGCTGGTAATCAATGATGAAGTCATCGGTGCAATTTCAATCTCAAATCGACATAACGACAGTTGCTTCAACGAAAGCGACCTGGAGCTGCTGGTCACGATTGCCACACAAGCCAGTGGCGCAATCAAGAATGCCCGACTTTATAAACAACAGCAGGCGGCTTATCTCAGTACTGTGCAGGCGTTGGTCTCGGCGGTGGAAGCCAGCGATGCATATACCCGCGGTCATTCCGAACGTGTCACCCGCTACAGCCTGACACTGGGACAAAAGATTGGCCTCCCCACCGAAAGCCTGCACCGCCTCGAACAGGCGGCGGTACTTCACGATATCGGAAAAATCGGCATTGATGCGGCATTGTTACACAAAAAGGACACGCTTACGGATGACGATATTTACATTTTGCGTCAGCATCCGTCGATCGGCGTCAAGATCCTTGAACCAATCGATTTTCTCACCGACATTCGTAAAATCATTGAACAGCATCATGAACAATACGATGGTAACGGCTACCCAAATCGGCTCGAAGGAGAAGAAATCCTTATTGAAGCACGTATTCTTGCTGTCGCTGATACCTACGATGCAATGACTTCTGACCGCCCCTATCATGATGCGTTATCCCACGAGATTACCATTGAGGAGATAGAAGCCAATGCCGGACGACAGTTCGATCCGCAGATTGTCGAAGCTTTTATCGAAATGTGTCAGCAG
Source organism: Desulfuromonadales bacterium (assembly GCA_029210745.1). GTDB lineage: Bacteria > Desulfobacterota > Desulfuromonadia > Desulfuromonadales > JAHYIW01 > JAHYIW01. The sequence goes on along the minus strand of JARGFI010000005.1, from coordinate 23,391 downwards.
GACGAAATTTCCTTCTAAACCATGGACATCCTTCCCCTCAGCCAGCTACGTCGCCGCAATCGACTACGTAATAAAATTCTTCTGCCATTTTTTTTCTCAATCATCCTTTTTGGCACCGCTGCGACAGTCGGCTCGATTGGGTTTATTCGGACGGTGATCGAAAAATCCATTGATGAACGACTGTATTCAACCCATGAAATCCTTTACCGGGAAATCAAATCGCTCGAAATAAAACTGAGTGAATATTCGAAACGACTTCTCTTTATTACCAACGTTGTTTCGTCCCCATTGAACGACAACGACAACACCACCTCGCTGCTCCGTGAAAGTTTTTTTTCGACGCTGGAAAACGACAATATATTCGTTGCCTCTTTTCCGGGGAATGCCGGTGATTATCTCTATTATGAGCCAATTCAGGAACTTTTTTCACAAGCGCTGCAAAGCGGTCAGCCAAAATTTCGCTACCTCGGTCAAACCGGGACCGTTCCTACGCTCGCAGTCGCCGCCCCCTTCCCTGAACGTGACAACAATGGCATCGGTATCTATTTTCTCCAAACGCCAATGGACAAAAGTTTTTTGACACGACTGAGCCCAAATTCGACTTATTATATAACGTTACTGTCAGCCACCGGGGCACCGATCATCAGCAACAGTGACGATATCTCGCTCCCGGAGCTGAACGCCGAACAGTTATCCGCTATCCAGCAAGGGGAGCACTTGTATCTAAGCTCTGGGTCGCTGTTTTCAAGCCGCCACTTGTTTCATGCGGTGCCGCTGGGAACCAATGACATGCTGATCCTGGCAACATCGGCCAAGCTCAATGAGCTTGGCGTCATTATCCAGACGATAGCACTGCGTTCCATCTTGACTCTTCTGGCTGCCTTGATTGTCGGAGGATATGTCTTTATCCGCATGCTCAATAAATTGATGCAACCGATAAACAGTCTGTTGATTGCAATCGATGAAGTTCGTAAGGGGAATCTGGATTATCGCATTGACAATATTTCGGTTGACGAATTCGGGTTATTGAGGACCTCCTTCAATGACATGACGATAGACCTCAAGCATCTTTATGAAGAAAAAATGCAGCGTCAAAATGAACTTGCTGTTGCAAATGAGAAATTGAACCATCAGAAAACCATTGCTCAAAAAAATTATGAAATTGAAAAAGCCAATCACTTACTGCAGGAACATATCACTGAACTAACAGCACTCTTTCAATTAAACCGGGCGATGATTACAACCATCGATACCAAGGAGCTGTTTGAAAGAATCGTCGAGACCCTGTACGCGACCCTCAATTGTGACATGGTTGTTATTTTCTCCTACCGTGACGAAGACAATTGCCTGAAAATTGTCAGCAGCAGCGGCATTGATCGTGAACTTCTTGACGGCGTCACAATGAAACTTGACGAAGGGATTACCGGGCTCACGGCTCGCAAACAAAAGCTTGTTTACATCAAAGATATGAACGCCGAGAAGAAAAACCTTAACTATAAAGGTAAGTTGAAAGCACACGGCTCCATGGTATCGGTGCCACTGTGTGTAAAAATGCGCACCTATGGTGTAATTAATTTACATAAAAACAGAACTGATGGTTTTCTTAACAATGAATTTAAATTAATTCAGGCAGCAGCCAACCAGGCTGCAATGGCGCTGGAAAATGCACTGCTTTATGAACAAACAAAAAATCTATCCTATACTGACGAACTGACACAACTCGCCAACCGGCGCTACTTTTTTGAAGTAAGTAAACGAGAAATGGCCCAGTCAATTCGTTTTAATTCTCCACTCTCACTGGCCATGATTGACATCGATTATTTCAAGAGTCTGAACGACACGCATGGTCACTTGATGGGCGACCGCGTATTGAAAAAAGTGGCGCAACTGCTTAATGAGCATACGCGAGAAGCTGATATCGTCGGCCGTTATGGTGGTGAGGAATTTATCGTTCTGATGCCTCACACCGATCTTGACGGGGCGGCTAATCTGGCGGAAAAGATCAGGAAACTTATCAGTTGCGAGTCTTTTGAATCACTTGAACAGGACCAGCCTGAAAAGAGCCTCACCCTGTCCATTGGAGTGACCATCTTCGCACCAGGCGATCATGACACTATGCAACAATTCATCGACCGCGCCGACCGGGCGCTTTACCTGGCAAAACGTAACGGCAGAAATCGTTGCGAAACGCTTACGATCGACACAGATCAAAACACCCCGAACCGATCAGACGTCACAACATAACCAGAAACAGCAGTGGCGAAACAAATCGTTGTTTCGCCACTCCTGTTTCTGAGTTTGGATACGATTTTCAATTATGGATAAATCGCTACGGTATCAAGCCCTGTTGACTCACTAAAGCCTGCCATCAAATTCAAATTTTGTACGGCCTGACCGGCAGCCCCTTTCACCAGGTTATCGATTACCGAAACAACGATCACCCGCCCCGTCCGTTGGTCCGCGACGACCCCGATGTCACAGAAATTACTTCCGCGCACCTGTTGAATATTGGGGGTCACATCAACCGCGCAAATGCGGACAAATTTTTCGTCAGCGTAATAGTGAAGAAAAATATCTCTCAGTTCAGCAGTCAGCAATTTCCGGTCAAGTGAAGCGTAAGCAGTTGTCAAAATCCCCCGGTTCAGCGGCAACAAGTGGGGCGTAAAACTGATTTTTACATCTTGACCAGCAAGACCAGACAGCGTTTGTTCAATTTCCGGTGTATGGCGATGAGCGGCAATGCCGTACGCCTTGAACCCCTCGTTGACTTCACAGTAAAGACTTTCGGTTTTCGCGCCCCGCCCTGCCCCGCTGGCTCCCGATTTACTGTCGATAATAATTGAATTGAGGTCAATCAACCCATTGACAATCAGTGGCGCGAGCGCCAAAGCGGCACTGGTAGGATAACAACCGGGATTAGCTACCAGTCGAGCTGACGAAATATCCTTGCGAAAAAGTTCCGGCAAGCCATAAACGGCTTCTTCGAGAAGGCCTGGGCTGGTATGTTTTTGATACCACTGTTCGTACACCATCTGATCGTGCAGCCGGTAATCAGCGGAAAGATCTATCACCTTCATCCCCTTGTCCAGCAGCTCGGGAACGACTTGCATGGCGTTTTTGTGTGGCAAGGCAACAAACGCCACGTCTGCAACCGCGGCTATCATCTCCGGGTCTATTGGTTTGCAAACCAGTGAAAAACAGCCTCCCAGCGATGGAAACACTTCTGCGATTGGTGTCCCGACATATTGACGCGATGTAACGAAGGTCACCTCAACCAGCGGATGGGAATAGAGCAACCTCAACAACTCAACGCCGGTATATCCACTTGCGCCAACAACGGCAACCTTCAGCACCATATGACTCCTGCATGAATACTAAAATTAAACGTACAAAGGGAAGCCCGCAAGCTTCCCTTTGTACAACAACAGTGTGTTTTCGAAGTGAATGATTAACGCTTCGAAAACTGGAAACTGCGGCGTGCTGCGGCCAAACCGTATTTCTTACGTTCCTTGATACGGCTGTCACGGGTAATAAACCCGGCTTTTTTGAGAACTGCACGCAATTCAGGGTCAGCCTCGAGCAACGCCTTGGTGATCCCGTGTTTGATCGCGCCGGCCTGACCGGAAGGACCACCCCCCTTGACATTGACAGAAATATCGAATTTGCCGACATTGTCGGTCAATTCAAGTGGCTGGCGAATGACCATCTTCGACGTTTCACGCCCGAAAAAGTCATCGATAGAAAGTTTATTTACAGTAATGCTACCGGTACCAGGCTGCATCCAGACACGCGCCACGGACGTCTTTCTTTTACCGGTCGCATAGTATCTTTGTTCTGCCATCGAAGTCTCCTAGAACTAATCTTGCAGTTTGAAAGGTTGCGGTTGCTGGGCAGCATGAGGGTGATCTGTCCCGACATAAACCTTCAGTTTTTTAAACATTTGCCGACCCAGTTTGTTTTTCGGCAGCATACCCTTAACCGCCTTTTTAATCAACTCTTCCGGCTTTTTCGCCAAAAGTTTTCCGGCATTGATCGACTTGATTCCACCGGGGAAACCGCTGTGATGATAATACATCTTGTCATTCAGTTTGTTGCCAGTCAATTTGACCTTGTCGGCATTCAAAACGATGACAAAATCACCGGTGTCAACGTGCGGAGTATAGATCGGCTTATGCTTACCACGCAAAACCGTCGCGATCTGTGACGCGGCGCGCCCCAGAACAATCTCCTCGGCATCGATAACGTACCAGCTTCTGACAACATCTGTTTTCTTCGCTGATTGTGTACTCATGAAATCCTCTTTCTATCGTGAATTCTGTAAGTTTAACGGGGCTCACAGAAGCTCATATGAATATATAAAAGTCGCGGGGATGTCAAGCTTTATTGTGTATATTATGCAACTATGACAGCTTTACTGATATTCTATCGCCATGAGACATAAACCATGAGCTGGAGCGGTAAAAGCGGTGCGTTCACTGCTACCGGCAAAGAGCTCTGCCACTGCTGTAACCGGACGTTTGCCTGCCCCGATTTCTGCCAAAGTTCCGACCATCATGCGCACCATATTTCTTAAGAAACCCGACCCGCGAACATCAATGATAATGAATTCATTATGCGCGCAGATGTCTACGGAATAAACGGTTCTTCGTGTCGTCCGGGCAGTGCAACCACTGGTGCGAAATGCACCGAAATCGTGTTCTCCAACAAAATCTTCCGCGGCCTGGCGCATGTTGAACAAATCGAGCCGGGAACGCATAAACCACGCCTGACGATGATTTAATGGTGAACGCACGGTACCGGTCATGATTGTATAGCGATACCATTTACCGCGGGCATCATAACGGGCGTGAAAATCGTTGGCCACTGAACGTGCCGCAGCAATCGCTATCGTCGACGGCAGCAGGGTATTAACCCCTTCACGGTACGCTGCGATGGGGAGGTTGGTGGATGTTTCAAAGTGGGCCACCATCCCCCGAGCATGAACTCCGGCATCAGTACGACTGGCAGAGATTAAACGAACCGACTCACCGAGTCGTTCCGCAAGCGCAATTTCGACTGACTCCTGGACAGATAAACCATTGGGTTGATATTGCCAGCCGACAAAATCGGTGCCATCATACTCGATAGTCAGACATATCTTTCTCATGATAATGCCCAATAAACCAGGCAGAGCACACCCCCTGCTGTACTTGTCAATAAAACCTGGCCACCCTTTAGCGGCGGGATTGCAGGCAACCGGACAAGCGCTTCGATTGCCGGATCATGCGTTACCAAACCGATGGCCAAGCGGTCGGCCTGTTCAATCAGACGAAATACCAACGGCGGAATCAGCTGGCGCAGCTGCTCAATACGCGCCACTAATGATCCATGTCGTAAAGATGTGTCACTGGTCCGGAGCTCATTGATCGCCAGACGCGTTTCGCTGCACAACAAGGGGAAAAAATGAAACATCATCATCAACAGCGCGGCCGTCTCATCGACCGGGAAGCGTAAACGCCCCAACGGTCGGATCAAGCGTGAAAATGCCGCCGCCAGCTGACGTGGCAGCGTCGTTAATGTCAGCAGCAATGAACAAAGCACAACCAGCACCACCTGCGTATCAACCAGCAGTCCATGCAGCAAGCCATCGTAAGAGAGCCAACTGGTGCCAAAGAGAGTTCGTCCGGGGGAAAATAACAGATGCAGTGCCAGGGAAAAGAGCAATAGCCAGCGTAACACCCGGATACCACGCCACCACAAACGCAATTCGACCCCTGAAATGGCAACCAGCAACACAATCACTCCCGCCGGGGCTAAAAGAGGGAGAAAAGAGGTTGATGAAAAGACCAGGACGATAAGCAGTGGCAAGCAGAGCAACTTCAACCGGGGGTCACACCGGTGCAACCAGGAATTTCCCGCTTGATACTGCCCTGAGGTTAAATCTTCAAACAATGCCATCGTTCTCTAATGTTGAAGGGGACCGCAAGCGGTCCCCTTCAATGCAATCCCGGGCGGAACGCTGATCAGCATCAACCTTCAGCCCGACAACCACGAAACTTTCAGATCCGCTCAATAATCGCGTCCCCCATGCCGACCGTATTCACCTTGATCTCCCCGGCACCATTGCTAAAAATATCAGCGGTGCGAATTCCATCGTTGAGGGTCTTCTCGACCGCGGCATCAATGACAGTGGCCGCATCAATCATGTCGAAGGAGTAGCGTAACATCATCGATGCGGACAGAATCTGCGCAATCGGATTCGCAATCCCCTGCCCAGCGATGTCAGGAGCACTGCCGCCAGACGGCTCGTACATCCCGAAGCGACTCTCGGCAATAGAAGCTGACGGCAACATGCCGAGCGAGCCGGTCAACATCGCCGCTTCGTCGGAAATGATGTCACCAAACATGTTGCCACACAACATGACATCAAACTGTTTTGGCCAGCGGCATAACTGCATCGCAGCATTATCAACATACATGTGACTGAGCGCCACATCGGGATACTCTTTGGCAACGCGCTCGACCACTTCGCGCCAGAGCACTGAAGTGGAAAGCACATTTGCCTTATCGATCGAACACACCTTATGACTGCGTTTGCGCGCCGCCTGAAAAGCAACGTGACTGATCCGTTCGACCTCGGCGTCCGAGTACCTCATGGTATCAAAACCGCTCCTGGCCGCCCCTTCACCTTCAATCCCCTTGGGCGTGGCAAAGTAAATCCCCCCCGTCAACTCGCGAACAACCAGAATATCGAATCCACCGTCAATAATCTCTTCCTTGAGACTCGAATTAGCTGTCAGCGCAGGAAAGATAACCGCCGGGCGTAAATTGCAAAAAAGACCGAAAATCTTGCGCAACGGCAAGAGTGCCCCGCGCTCAGGTTGTTCGTCAGGGGGCAAGCTCTCCCACTGCGGACCACCGACAGAACCGAACAGGATGGCATCGGAAGCCGTGCAGATATCGACGGTTGAGGCAGGCAGAGCCTTCCCTTCAAGATCAATCGCCGCGCCACCAACATTTGCATGGGTAAAATCAAACTTGACTGCAAACTTCTTCTCAATAGCGACGAGAACCTTCAGCGCCTCAGCCATCACCTCAGGTCCGATTCCATCCCCGGGAAGAACTGCGATCTTAAATGATTGGGCCATAACCATCTCCTGTAAAAAATAGAATTATATAAAAACCGGTACAGAAACAGCAGGCACTATAAGGAGGAACAGGTAGATTTGTCAAATCTTTTCAATGGGATATAAAAAAGAGGTATTGAACCTAAAAATAGACTATAACGATGGACATCCAGCATTAAACCGGATAAAGGCGATAGCTGTTCCCGGCGCGTTCGCGGCGTAGCAGTCCATCGTTGGCCATACCACGCAATAAATTCTGCAAATTATCACGATCAATCTCGGAAAAATGGGCGTAAACTTCTTTTTGCGCACAACCAGGCAGCGATGCCACAAAAGCTACAATACGTCTCTGTTGCGAATCCTCGTCATTCACAACGTCCTGGCTTGGCACAGAGGGAGTAACAGCATTTTCACTGCGCCGCGTCTCTTTGTCTTGTGCAATCTCAGTCAAGATCTCCCCTTCGAGACAGCGTAATTCCCGATACAACCAAAAGCACCCCGCAACCACTAACAATAAGAGTATCCAGCCCATCAGCGTAAACCTCCGGTCTAATCTTCTGAGCGATTTTCGTCACCGGCTTTAAACCACAGATCGAACCAGGTACGATGATCCTTTGACGCCAGGATCTGAAAATCCTTCGGACCAAGCCACACACCACCACAAGAAACACATTTGTCCAGCGGTACACCACGAAACGTCATTGCTTCAATCACGTCACCACACTTGGGACAGCGGTTTTTACAACAGTCAACAATCACTTCATTACGTTTCTCATTGCGCAAGCGCTCAATAAGTTCTTTTTCATGCTTGTAAAAATACTCGTTTTCCAAAGCTTTTTTACGTTCATCCCAAGCATCATTCATAACGGAACCTCCTTAAATCATTGCATTTTGTAGATTATAGCGAAAATTTCGCAACTGACAAGTCAGCTTGAAAAATTAAGTTTGAATCGCCCTGCCCCCCAGGCAGCATTCTTGCCAACATTAAACAATTCCCCCAGGCGCAATACCCACAATAAATCATTCAAGGGAGAACCACTGCACGTCAAGCTGCCCATAAACCCGCCGAGTTCACGGTTTTTCTCGCGTGCTGCAAATAATTTCCAGTCTTTCCAGCGCAGACGATTATCCTCAACCTGCACTTGCGCAGCAGCATCAAGAAGGCTATTCATGTCATCTATTTCAATAAAGCAGTAAGCAGACAACTGACTGCCAACACGGCGCAGGATAAAGGGGAAAAGGTTTTTGAATGTCGGACAAAAAAGTGGTTTCCCTCCAGAAACCAGACGTGCCGGGGTGATAAATTCAAACGTGACGGCGTCTAACCGTTGCGCTTCAAACCACCAGCTGAAAGGGTCAACCAGAAACTCCAGCGTGTTCCACGGCTGACCTTCAGCCCATACCGGTAAGGTCGTCCCGTCAGGGCGCAATGAGTCGATCGCGATCAGCTCATAGCGCCCTCCCCCTTTGTGCAATCCAATCTCGCCGAGACGCGCAAGTATGCGCAACAACGACTGCGCCTCAGTTATCGCGTTGCCCAATAACAAAACACCAATCTGCAATTGATCACCGGCAACATAGCTTCCAACCATCTCAGGATCAATTTCAAAGACCAGCGGGGGGGATGGTTTCTGAAAACGCCTGATAACTGCGGGGTCGGTTCCAAGGTGGGGAGTCAGCAGGTGCGTAAAGTCACCACCAAACTGCTTGTCGAGGGAGCGCGCGGCCTCAAGAAGTTCGCGGCGCAGTGTCAACAGGGCAGCAAGGGGCAGCTCAATATCCTCCACGAATTCAAGAGTGATGCGCAGACGCATGAATTCGACGGAATTGAGGTAATCAGGGAGTTGTAAGGGCATAGGAGATTTTGACTTATCTGAACGGAGATGACAAGCGATTCTTGATAAGCTCGGAAGTCACGTCTTTGTAGCATTTAAATCAATGCAAAAAGGGTGGCCCGGACGGGCCACCCTTTTCATGCTGCGATGGAAATTAATATTACTTGACCAGCGCCTTGATATACTCACGATTGAGCGTCGCGATAAACTTGACATCAATCCCTTTCGGGCAGGAGGCCTGACACTCATAGTGATTGGTGCAATTACCGAAGCCCTGCGCTTTGAGCTCAGCCGTCATCGACTTGACACGTTTTGCAGCCTCAACCTTGCCTTGCGGTAAAGTTGCCAGCTGGGCAACCTTCGCTGACGTGAACAGCATAGCTGAGCTGTTCAGGCAACCGGCCACACACGCGCCACAACCGATACACTCGGCAGCATCCATCGCATAATCAGCTTCCGGCTTGCCGATCAACAGCGCGTTGCCATCAGCAACACCACCAGTATGGCAGGAGGTGTAGCCACCCGCTTCCATAATCCGGTCGAGTGCGTTACGGTCAACAGCAAGATCACGCAGAACCGGGAACGCCTTGGCGCGCCACGGTTCGATGAAGATAGCATCTCCATCCTTAAATGAGCGCATATGCAGCTGACAAACGGTCGTACGATCCTGGCCCCCGTGAGGCTTGCCATTGATGACCTGAGAACACATGCCGCAGATCCCTTCACGACAATCGTGATCAAAGGCAATCGGCTCTTTCCCCTCACGAATCAGTTCTTCATTGACTTCATCGAGCATCTCAAGAAAAGAAGAGTCCGGGCTGACATTCTTGGCCTGGTACTGCTCCATTCTTCCTTTATCCCCGGCGCCGTTCTGACGCCATACATTCAGTGTCAGGTTCATTATTTATAACTCCTCACGGCAAGTTTAATATTCTCAAACTTCAGGGGCTCTTTGTGCATCTCAGGCTCTACGCCGTTACCCTTGAATTCCCAAGCCGCTACATAACAGAAATCTTCATCGTTACGCATTGCCTCGCCGTCGTCTGTCTGATGCTCAACCCGGAAGTGACCACCACACGACTCTTCGCGATTGAGTGCGTCCTTGGTGAGGATTTCAGCAAATTCCAGGAAATCGGCCAAACGACCGGCATTTTCCAGTTGCTGGTTGAACTCACCATTTTTTCCGGTGACTTTAACATTGTTCCAGAATTCTTCACGAATTTCCGGAATCATTTTCAGCGCCGCCTTGAGACTTGAATCACTGCGCGCCATACCGACATTCTCCCACATCACCTTGCCCAGCTCACGATGCAGTTCCGCCGGCGTTTTCTTACCGTTGATCGACAACATCTTGTCGATAGTGCCCTTCACCTCGTCAGCAGACTTCTTGAATTCGGGATGCTCGGCAGTAATTTCGCCCGGCTTGACCGTTGCCAGATAACCGGCAATGGTATAAGGAATAACGAAGTAACCGTCGGCCAGCCCTTGCATCAACGCCGAAGCGCCGAGGCGGTTGGCACCGTGAACCGAAAAGTTGGCTTCGCCAAGAACGAAAAGGCCCGGAACATTGCTCATGCAGTTGTAATCAACCCACAGACCGCCCATGGCATAGTGCGGAGCCGGGTAAATACGCATCGGCTGCTTGTAGGCGTTCTCATCGGTGATTTTTTCGTACATCTCGAAAAGGTTGCCGTAGCGTTCACGAATCGTGTCTTCGCCGACACGATCGATCGCGGACTGATAGTCCAGATACACACCACGTTTACCGGGGCCGACGCCACGCTCGTCATCGCACTGTTCTTTTGCCGCACGGGAAGCAATATCCCGCGGAGCAAGATTGCCGAAAGACGGATACTTGCGCTCCAGATAATAATCGCGATCCTCCTCCGGGATACTGCCGGCAGGCTTGTCGCAATCTTCCTTCTTCTTCGGCACCCAGCAACGACCGTCATTCCGCAGCGACTCGGACATCAAGGTCAGTTTTGACTGATGCTCGCCCGATTGGGGGATACAGGTCGGATGAATCTGGGTATAACACGGGTTCGCCATATAGGCACCCTTACGGGCAGCTTTCCAGGCAGCAGTGACGCTGCATCCCATGGCGTTGGTTGAAAGATAAAAGACATTGACATAACCACCCGTTGCGAGAATCACCGCGTCGCCCCAATGGGACTCGATTTCTCCCGTCACCATATTGCGGCAGGTAATCCCCTTCGCCACGCCATCAACCACAACCAGATCGAGCATTTCACGCCGCTCATGCAAAGTCACGGTCTTCGCTTTGACCTGACGACAGAGCGCTGAGTACGCTCCGAGCAATAACTGCTGACCGGTCTGGCCACGAGCGTAAAAAGTCCGGGACACCTGCGCACCGCCGAAAGAACGGTTGTCAAGATAACCGGCATAGTCGCGCGCAAACGGCACACCTTGCGCCACGCACTGATCGATAATATTGTTCGAGACCTGCGCCAGACGCCAGACATCGGCCTCACGGGCGCGAAAGTCGCCCCCCTTGATCGTGTCGTAAAAAAGGCGGTAGATACTGTCACCGTCATTTGGATAGTTTTTGGCCGCGTTGATACCTCCCTGCGCGGCGATCGAATGAGCACGGCGGGCACTGTCCTGATAACAGAACGCATGCACGTTGTAGCCAAGTTCGCCGAGCGAAGCAGCGGCAGCACCACCGGCGAGGCCGGTACCGACGCAGAGAATCTTGAATTTACGCTTGTTCGAGGGATTCACCAGTTTCGATTCGAAACGATGACGATCCCAGGTAGTTTCAATTGGCCCAGTAGGACATTTACCGTCGAGTATCACTGTATACCCCCTAAATCTTTACGATGCCAGCAATGATGAGAATCGGAATCGAAATATAGCCCAGCAGCAAAACGAATGCCAGTCCCTTGCCTGCGAGCGTAACCACCGGAAGACTTTTGTCGTTACTCAGACCCACGGTTTGCAGAATACTCTGAACACCGTGGCTCAGGTGCAGAAAAAGCACAATCATCGCAACGACGTACAAAACCGTGGTAAACGTCTGTTTAAAGCCGTTAACCACCATGCCGAACACGTCAGGACGATTAATTGCGTCCATATTCTGCCGCGCAGCAAATTCCACATCAGTAATCTGCACGGTAAAGTGCAACAAGTGATAAATGATGAATGCCAACAGCGCAAGACCGGTATAAATCATCGTCCGACTGCTGAAGGTCGCACGACGATACTCTTGAGACGCGTACCCGATCGGTGTAGCGGCGCTGTTTTCCAGCGTCAATGAAACACCAAACCAGATGTGCACCACGATAAGGCCCAACATGACCAGGCGAAATACCCAGACAATCGGACCAAGGTTGTGGAGATTCTCAGCATATGAGTTGATCCCGTCGGGACCAAGAAACACTGAACTGTTCCCCAGTAAATGGACGATGACGAAACCAAGCAACAATGCCCCGGTTACCGCCATCAACAGCTTTCTGCCTACCGAATTTTCTGTCAGTTGCATGTTTTTTCCCTCATCAAGAATTAGAGAACCGCATCATACGGAAACTCCGACTGTACCCTGACGTCCAACAGACCATGTGTCGTTGTGCCTACGGGAAACGACACGCTCTCTCTGGTGGCCCGCACCACTCTCCATTAAACTACATTCGTTTGTGATTTCTTATTAAAGGAAACGGAAGCCGAAAACAGCCACATAATCCGACGAGAAAACAATAAGGATTATCTACCACCTGAAAACCGCAGCTGTCAACTTAATTTTGTACACAGTATACGCTTTTCAAACATCGTTAAAAACGATGAAAGCGTTGAAAAATAAATAGTTGACAGGTCAGAAATGGCCTCAAAAAAGACCTTGTTTGCATTAAAACAAAATGGCACAGTTGGCAGTCTCCATGCTCTGCAAGGGTAGTTTTACTAGCGGCGCCTAATTTTAATCTGCAATTTATGATGATCACAACATATTAGTAACAGCTTATGACCACCGTCGCGCACCGTTGATATCGGTAAAAATGGTTCGTTGACTTTTCCATGAACCCTAGCCAGAATAAAACAACTCAACTCATTTAAGGAACATGCACTTGGACCACAATGATCCATCCCTTGCACTGGGCAAAAAAACCACCTACACAGACCAGTACGACCCGGCCCTGCTCTATCCGATCCCGCGATGTCATAAACGTCACGAGCTCGGACTCACGGACGATCTGCCGTTCGATGGTGTCGATATCTGGAACGCTTACGAACTCTCCTGGTTATCACCGTCAGGCAAACCGGTTGTCGCCATGGGCGAGTTCCGCGTTCCCTGTACATCACCGAAGCTGATTGAATCGAAATCACTCAAACTCTACCTCAACTCACTCAACCAAAGTTGCTTTGCCGACTTCGCCACCGTCGGTCGCACCCTTGCTGACGACCTCAGCACCGCTGTCGAGGCACCAGTCGAGGTAAAACTGTTCACCGTCAATGAGCAAACGGATCATTTCACCAACCAGCTACCTGGTGATTGCATCGACGATCTCGATATTAGTGTCGACAACTATGAGCTAAACCCTTCCTTGCTGTCGGAAGCGGCTAATCACGACGCGATAATCACCAAAACCCTTCACAGCCACCTGCTACGCAGTAATTGCCTGATCACCAGTCAACCCGACTGGGGCAGCATTGTGATTCGCTATCACGGGCCGCGAATTGACCCTGAAGCCCTGTTGCGTTACCTGATTTCTTTCCGCCGCCACAATGAATTTCACGAACAGTGTATCGAACGGATCTTTTGTGACCTGCTGCACTATTGCCACCCCGAACAGCTTACGGTCTACGCGCGCTACACCCGCCGGGGGGGGCTCGATATCAATCCCTTTCGCAGCAATTTTGAAACAACCGTTGCGAACTTGCGCCTGCCAAGGCAGTAACGAACTCGAATAATCAGGGTATTTCGTTCAGTTCACGCCAAACGAACGCGGTGATACGTGCATCATCCAGTGCCCGGTGGCGTTGATTCCCGGCGGGCATTCTTCCCCCAAGGTGATAAAAGATTGTTTCGAGACGATGGTTAGGGAGGGTCGGCAGCTTTTCCCGGCCGAGTTTGAGTGTACAATGGACAGAATTTGAGAGCACGCGGCCAAGGCGCGAAAATTCGGCGGTTAAAAAACTTATATCAAAAGCCGCATTATGAGCGACGATTGGCGCGGAACCGATAAAATTATGAAAATCAGCAAAGACCTCTAGCGGCTGAGGCGCGTCGATCAACATCGCATCGCTGATACCATGCACCTGTTGCGCCTGCCAGGGGATCGGACACCCGGCATTAATTAAAGAGTGAAACTCCTCAACGACCTCCCCTCCGTGCAGAGCGACCGCGCCGACTTCAATCACACGATGTCCCTGTCGGGGGGACAACCCGGTCGTTTCCAGATCAAAGATAATGGTGCGCCGGGTCATGACTTGCGAATAAAAATTTCACGTGCCAGTTCATCATCAACGGCAAATTCCGAATGTCCGACCTTGAAAATAAAGGACGGATAGCTGCGGGTCAGCAACAGCTCACATCCGGGTAACACACCCATACTCATCAGCTTCTGCATCTTTTTCATATCCGTGGTTGAGAAATAGGCAATTTCGCCGCATTCACCGGCTTTCAACTCAGTAAGGGCAACCACCCCGACTTCGCCGGAATGACGCGCCCGCTCACAACATTCACCCGGTGGAATCGGACGGCCATGGGGGCAGGTTTCAGGGTGATTCAGCAGTGTGCATATTTTAGTATCGACGCCTTGATGCAGCAAGTGCTCAAACTCACACGCCTTTTCATCCCCCTGACGGCCCTTGATGTCAAGGATGTCCATCATCAGGCGCTCTGCCAGACGATGGCGACGCACAGTCATCATCGCTTCATGACGACCTTCCTGGCGCAGATAGACCCGTTCCCCCTTAATCTCAACATAGGACAGGCGCACCAGTTCAGCCAGGGCAGCATCATCCGCTGATGTTTTCAACACATCAAAAGGGGCGGCATTGTCGCCTTTTTCAACGGTTGCAATCCACAACGCTTCCAGAATTTCTTCCGCATTTTCTGGCAGTCTCATTGAGTATTCTCCTCACTGTCAATATTTTTATTCAGTATTTTTTTCAGCAGTTTGGGAGGGGCCGGATTGGCGTAACCACACCAGGGACAATGAATCTTGCGACATCCGCCGGGACAGGCGCCACAAGCGGTCTCTGGTAATTTTTCAGGTAATTCTCGTGCGCAAAAGCCGCATTGCATCAACTTAACACTCCCGAAGTCAAGAGCAACCGGTTGAGGATGAAGCCGACCGAAAATGCAAGTGCGGTGACGACGGTAAAAATCCCCAGCGATACCCGCCAGCCCCGCTCCTTGCGCATGACCAGAAACTGGGCAACACAGGGGACAAAGAGGGTCAGAGTAACCGCTGCGACGGTCAGCTGCACTGCTGTCAATAATCCATTACTCTGTAAATCATAAAGCCCGGCGGCACCAAAATCGCGGCGAAAAAAACCGAAAATAAACGCCGCGGACGCTTCAGGCGGCAACCCGAGCAGGCGCATCACCGGGTTCATGCCACGCACCAGATAATCGAGGCCACCGGTCATTTTACCCGCCCAGAGCAGGACGGATGCAATCACGAAAAGAGGGAATATCTCGAAAAAATACCATTGCATCCGCGTCAGGGTTTTGACCAGTACATTGCGCGGTTGCGGCAGACGTAACGGCGGAATTTCCATGTAAAACATCGGACGTTCACCTGGCACCAGCCTGGCAGCCAACAAGCCAACAAGCATAAAAACACCCATCAGCACAGATGACCAAATGAGTAAAGCCCCCGGCACTTCGGCGAGCAGACCAAGGATAACGCCGAGTTGAGCACTGCACGGGATTGCCAGCGCCAGCAGAACGGTGGCGAGAATCCGCTCACGCACCGTTTCCAGGGTACGCGTTACCATCGTCGCCATGGTGTCGCAACCGAAACCGAGGACCAACGGGATCACCGCCCGACCATTGAGCCCGATACGTTTAAAAATCCGATCAACCAGCATCGCCAGTCGCGGAAAATAGCCCGTATCCTCAATGATGGAAAAAGCAATAAAGAAAGCCCCGACGATCGGCATCACCAGCGCAACAGCGTAGCGAATCGCCAACGTCAGAATGCCGTATTCTCCGACCAGCAGTTCATGCAGCCAGTACCAGGGGATATATTGATCAGCGTGTGAAATCATCCAGGGGTTCAGGTGCCCTTCAAAAATCGTCCCTTCAAGAAAATCGACCACCGTTCCGGCACCAAAACCGCCAACGAATTTGTAAAAACCAAAATAGAGAACGATCAGCAGCAGCGCCCCCCCGCTCACCGGATTCATGGTCCAGGCCGAAAGACGCTCAGCAAACGGCGGGCGTCGCCCCTGCTCCTCGCTAATGACCCCCTGCAACAATCCGCGACAGACCCGTTTGCGTTCCAGATTAATGCGCAGGTGCAGATCACTGCGCCGCGCAAAAGTTACTTCGTTAAGCGTCGCCATAATGTGACCAAAACGATCCCCTTCGGACTCCTGGACGATGCGCAACAGATCTTCATCTTTTTGCAGCAACAATAACGCAACGGCGCGTGGCTTGATGCGATATTCACCCTCCAGCGTGGCAACAACCTTCTCGATATCCCGTTCCAGGTCGGCAGCGTAACCGAAGCAGGCCGTGCGCTTATCCACATAATCGGCGATGACACTGCGCAATTCCTTCACACCACGTTTACGCGCAATCGCCGTACCGATCACCGGAATGCCAAGTTTTTCCTGCAGCAATTCGAGATTAATCTGCATGCCGATGCGTTCCGCCTCGTCAAGAATATTGACGACCAGCGCGACCGGCAGTCCCGCCTCAACCAACTGCAATGTCATCGGCAGCATCCGCTCCAAATTGCGGGCGTCAACAACATGCAAAACGAGATGCGCTGTTTCGTCCAGCAAAATTTCGCGGGCCACACGCTCCTCTTCAGTGATCGGCATGAGTGCGTACATACCGGGCGTATCAAGAACTTCAAAACGCCGCCCGTCAATCTCGCAGGTACCTCGCGAAACCTCAACGGAGGTCCCGGGATAATTGGAAACGGTCGTGTACGTCCCCGTCAGGGCGTTAAAGAGGACGCTCTTGCCCACATTCGGATTACCGACCAGAAGTATTTGAGGCAACCCCCCGGAATTGTCGCCCACGCGTTGATCAGACATCATTATTCCTTGTAAAAATGAACATCATATTCAAATCAAAAACAAACAGGTGTCAGGATGAACATTTATGACACAACCCATAGAGTTCAAGGCGGTGATGAGTCGTTGTAAAGCCGTGATTGGCCGCGACCTCTTCCTGCAGTTTTTCAATTTGCGGATTCTCAAACTCGATAATGGAGTGACAAGCGGTACACACAAGATGATCGTGATGATTTTCCTGATGAGAAGGCTCAAAACGGGTCTGGCCGTCACCAAAATTCTGCTCTTCAGCAATGCCACATTCGGCAAACAACTTGAGCGTCCGGTAAACGGTCGCATAACCGATCCCTGGGTATTTTTTACGTAGACTGAGATAAAGATCTTCGGTCGACAAGTGGGAAGTTGATTTCAGAAACGCTTTAAGAATAATTTTGCGCTGCCGGGTCGATTTCAAACCTTTTTCACAGAGGTACTGCCGAAACTTTTCAAAACCCTCTTCCATATCGCCTCCACATGAAAATGATTATCAATATAGGCAATTAACAAAAGGCTGTCAAGATATTTGGTTTGGTGCGAAAACACACCTGTGGATTTCTACTTCACGCTAAAGCAAGCCGAGCAAGGGGTGCATCTGCGGGATAACCCTGACCTGAGCATGATAACGACTCGCCAGACACTGCCATTCAAGGAGTCGCTCACCGGAGACTGACGGCACTCCGGCGCGGGTTTCCGGTTGCAGGATCAACGGTAGATGCGGGGCATAAGCTCCCGCCAGCTGTGCGGCGCGGCTTATTTCCGCCGGATTGGTCTGTGCGGACACCACCACCTTGATCTGCCCTTCAAGGGGATGCAGCTCACGCAAAAAAGCCTCGTGCTGACCCCACAAATCGGCCTGACCAGAAACCGAGGGGAGCTTGATATCCGTGGAGATAAAATCGATATGTGGCCGGAGTTCTATCAGTTGTGGCGTCAACAAGCCATTTGTTTCGAGCACGATCGGCAGCCGTTGCCGCAGAACAGGCAACCAGGCCGACAGCTGCGCGGCATGAAGCAACGGCTCACCGCCGGTAATACTGATCGCTTGATGCGGCAGTTGCAGCTGCCAGCCGTCAATCACATCGATGACCGAGAAAAGAGAAAGGGGATTCGACACATGACGAAAAACGCCATTACCGGGAAGGGTTTCGATGCGGCAAATATCGCGCGCTTCAAATTTGGTATCACAATAGGCGCAGTCGAGCTGGCAGCCGGGAAAGCGGATAAAAACCTGTCGGCAGCCGATCTGCAAGCCCTCCCCCTGTAACGAGGAAAATATTTCAATAAGCGGGATATCAGGTGAGGCTGTAGCTGGCACAGGCATAGTCAGATTCCCAAACATTCACCAACTCGACGGCTACATTGTCGCTGTTCAGACAATCACCGAGTTGTTCAAAAAGAAAACGCGCAATATTTTCCGACGATGGGCTGATTTTATCAAAGGGCGGAATCTGATTGAGATATTTATGATCCAGCAGCTTTACAACCGCCGCGCTCTCACGTTTGAGAATCCTGAAATCGATCCCCAGCCCCGCGACATCAAGTTCACGCGCAGCAACGGTGACTTCCACCTTCCAGTTGTGCCCGTGGAGATTTTCGCATTCCCCCTGATAATTAATCAGATTATGCGCCGAGGCAAAGTGGGTCTGAATTTTCAATCGATACATGCGTCATTCCTCCTTGGGGTCCGAGTCATCAACACCGGGAAATTTGATCAGATTGTCCAGTTCATCAGCCATCGGCGTGCGTCCGGGGATACGATACCCCTCATCCGCCCATTGGCCAAGATCGATCAGACGACAGCGTTCGGAACAAAACGGACGATGACGATTATCCTCCCAGCGGACCTTTTTACAACAGATCGGACAGTTAACGGTGAGTTGTGTGCTCATTTCTCTCCAATTCAATCAAAGAGCCCTGACAACCAGCTATCAGGGCTCAAGTCCGCGTGGGGCGGGAAGCTGGGGCAAAGGTTGTCAGAACCGCATATAGTGAATCGCAAAAGCTTATAATTCTGAACAGTTGCTGAATATAACACGCGTCCAGAGGTCAGCAAAGCGGTTCATGTAGAAAAACATAGCATAGCAAAAAAGAATGGCTAAGCCATCAATCAGGCTTTACCGGCACTCCCGAGAACCGTTTCATTCTTGTGCTTGAGCAGCTCGGTCAGTTCCTTACGGGCGGCACCAAGGTATTTGCGCGGGTCAAATTCGCCGGGATGGTTAGCGAGATATTCGCGGACTTTGGCGGTGACTACCAGGCGGCCGTCGGAATCGATATTGATCTTGCAGACGGCGCTCTTGGCCGCCTTGCGCAGCTGCTCTTCGGGCACCCCGACCGCGCCGTCCATCTTGCCGCCGTACTGGTTGATCAGTGTGACGTAGTCCTGCACCACGCTTGATGCCCCGTGGAGCACAATCGGAAAACCGGGGATGCGTTTTTCGACTTCTTCGAGGATATCGAAACGCAGCGGCGGCACCGACTCCCCCGGCTTGAGCTTGAACTTGTAGGCACCGTGACTGGTGCCGATGGAGATTGCCAGCGAATCGACGCCGGTCTTTTTGACGAAGTCCTCAACCTCTTCGGGCTTGGTGTAGGTCGAAGCCGCGGCCTGTACCTCATCTTCAATACCAGCGAGCACGCCGAGTTCCCCTTCGACGGTGACGTCAAACTGATGCGCATATTCGACGACTTTTCTGGTCAGGGCCACGTTTTCGTCGTAGGGGAGATGCGAACCATCGATCATCACCGAGGAAAAGCCGTTATCGACGCACGACTTGCAGATTTCGAACGAATCGCCGTGATCAAGATGCAGACAGACCGGGATGGTGGAACCCATCTCCCGCGCCATCTTCACCGCCCCGAGCGCCATGTAGCGCAACATGGTGGCATTGGCATATTCCCGCGCCCCCTTGCTGACCTGAATGATGACCGGCGACCCGGTTTCGGCACAGGCGGTGATGATCGCCTGCAATTGTTCGAGATTGTTGAAGTTATAGGCCGGAATCGCATAACCGCCGGCAAACGCCTGAGCAAACATCTGTCTGGTGTTGGCCAGACCCAGTTCCGTAAAATGCACCATCTCGCTCATTATCGATGACCTCCCATCCTGTGCGGTTCCGCTGATAAAATAAATGACGAACGGGATAAACAACCGCGATATCCCTCCAAAACCACGATATTAATAGCAGTTCACCCCTCTCTAGTCCAGCGTAAACTGCTGCTTGCAGCGCACACCCGGATCGCCGCCAAACACGACAAGGCCCCCGGAATTCCAGGGGCCTTGTCGTGTAAAAATGGCAGCAATGAGTTGGATCTTCAGCTGAAACGCAGCGCCATGCCCATCGTCGGCATTTTCGGCTTCAACTGCTCATCAAAAGAGTGCACCTCGGCGATCCCGTGATGCCCGTTGAGCAGGGCAAAATAGATGTAGTCGCGGAGCATCTTGATGTCTGCGGGGCAGGCGTCGGTAAACTGAATGCCGATGCCCTGGTTGTAATTATTCTCCGCACTCGGCAAGACCTGATAAATCACCTGGCCGGTGATTTCCAGTTCGCGTTTCATCCCCAGCAGCGGAATCACCAGTTGCAGCTGATGGTCCCTGCCGAGGCGCAGGCTCTGGGTTTGCAGAAAGACTCCACCCGTGCCCAGACTGTGGATATCGCACAGCTCGTCCTGACCGTCGAGGGAATAGATTCCCGGCAGGCGCACAGCGATCCGCAGGTGCTGGCGGGAAAAGCTGGCCAGATGACGGGTGAGCAGATCATGGATTGAGTCAACATCGTCCGGCTGCGACAGATAATCGTGCGGGTTGTACTTCGCCGGGATGGTGTCCGGGGTACCGGCGACGATTACCGGCATCTGCACCCCCCGCTGGCTTAACTGGTCGGCAAGTGCGGCATACGATTCCTGATCAAAAATCAGCAGATCGGGGATCCGCTTGCCGGCCAGCATCGACAAATCGACAGGGTCTGGACGGCACTCCGTCCGATACCCCATTTGCTGGAGGATATTCGCCAGCTTGACCAGTTTCTGCCCACGATAACACACGGCGATTAAAGGCTTTTTCACGCGGACCTCGCAACAGTGATGAGTATCATAGAATGATACCCGAACTTGCAATAATCATGCGCGCAGCAGCCCCACAGCTGCGGGGCCATCTCACCACAACACTACTTCACAGACATTCTCTTTAAAATCAGCAACATAGAGCAAAATAGCAACATCTCAAAGAATTTTATTAGCAAGCATTATACATAGCCACTAATTTTTATCCGCCGTATCACTGAACTTTCCGGTCAAAACCCAGAGATGACGCGGAGCATCACGCACCGCCACCACACACGCCACAACGTCGGCAGGCCGGATGACATGGGGCAGTCAACTGTCCCGCCAATGCCCCGCGGTATTCCGCCCGCAAGTAGCTGCGCCGGGTGCCGTTGTCAATAATTTCCCACGGAAAGGCTTCCTGATCTTCGCGCTGGCGTTCAATGAAAAAATCGGGGCTGATTCCTGTATCACGACAGGCCGCATCCAAATTCGCCCCCGCTGCCAGAAGCGGCAAGGCGCGACCGACCCGCCGATCGGCTCTTGCCAGCAGCGCCTGCAAACGAGCGGCTTTGAGTGATTCAAAATGTATCTCGGTGTTCGGCACTTTTGCCAGCGCCGTGCGCAACCGCTTGAATTTACGCTCCAGTGAGGACTTCCCCTCCATCGCTGCCCATTGTAACGGGGTGAACGGTTTAGGGATAAACGGGTTTACTGACAAGATGATCTTACCGAGTCGTCCCCGACTCCGCCCGGCCTCCAGCCATATCGAGCGGATCTTTTCCGTCAGCGCCAGCAGGGCGTCGATATCCGCATCGGTCTCCGTCGGCAGCCCGAGCAGAAAATAGAGTTTGAGATTCAGCATCCCCCCTGCGGCCAGAGTCTTGACGGCGTCAAGGATCTGCGTCTCGTCGAGGCTTTTGTTGATCAGGTTGCGCAGCCGCTGACTCGCGGCCTCCGGGGCGAGGGCCACACTGCGATGCCCCGCCGCGAGCAACGCCACCACATGCCCGGCATCAATCGAATCGATGCGCAGACTCGACATCGAAAATTCTCCGCCGCGAGCAAGGATTTCCTGTTGCAAAGGAGCAAGGGCCGCATGATCGGAGACCGACGGGCTGATCAATCCGATTTTATTGCGTTGGCACAGACCAGCGGCCACCTGATCAACCAGCACGGCAAGACTGCGTTCACGCGGGGGGAGATAGACAAACCCTGCGGCGCAGAAGCGACAGCCACGGCTGCAACCGCGCGAAATCTCAACCAGCGACATGTCGCCAAATTCACTTTCGGCACTGTGTACAAAAGAACGGCTTGCCGAGCGATCAAGGTCAGGCAGCCATTGGCGGACGATCCGCGCCGGAGCTCCCGCGGCGGCGCGGTGTCCGGCAAAGGTGCCATCGTCATGATAGCGCGCGGCGTAAAGGGACGGGACGTAGACACCGGGGATCCTTGCGCAAGCCTTGAGCAGTTCGGTGCGCGAGGCGGTTGCGCCGGTCAACAGATCGAGCAGCACAGGCAGAACCGGCTCCCCTTCACCGACAACGAACAGATCCATGATCTCGGCGAGAGGTTCCGGATTGATGAAGGAGCAGACCCCGCCGCACAGCACCAGCGGCGCGTGTGCATCGCGATCGAGCGCAAAAAGAGGTAACCGTCCCAGCTCAAAGAGGGTCGGCAGGTGCAGATAATCATTTTCAAACGAAATCGAGATGGCAACCAGATCAAAATCGCGCAACGCACGCCCCGATTCGAGGGAGACCAGCGGCGCAGCGCCTTGGCCGAACGCGGACAGCTCCTCTTTATCGGGGAGAAAAAAACGTTCACACAAGATATCGTCACGACTGTTGAGTAAATGATAGATGGTCAAAAAACCGAGGTTGCACATCGCCTGGGCATAAGTGTTCGGGTAGAGCAGTGCAACCGTCACCCTGGTTCCCCACGGTTTGAGCACCGCGCCCTGTTCACCAGCCAGGCGCTTGCGCCGTTTTGCTTCTGTATAGTGCGACATTGTCCAACATGCTCCTGTGTGTGTCCGGTGAAGCTACCGTATTCCACCGGGGAGGTCAAGATACAGGATAAATTCGTCCCAACCCACAACCCCCGCTACCTTGCCGACTTCATCTTTTTTCTGGTCAAACAGCCACAGATCGCGT